>SLDS01000227.1 GCA_007125175.1 Flavobacteriales bacterium | reverse complement strand
CGGGGCAATTCCGGAAATTCTACATCATAGCAGATCAGCACCCCGATGGGTCCGCAATCGCTTTGCAAGACCTTGATGCTATCTCCGCCGCTCAATCCCCAAGCCCTTTCCTCATCGGGAGTCACGTGTATCTTGGTGTACTTTTCGTATGTACCATTGCGTCGGCATAGGAAACCTACATTGTAGAGCTTGCCTTCTTCGCTGAGCTGTGGCATGCTTCCTGTGATGATGTTCACATTATAGCTCACAGCGAGGTTGACAAACCGGTCTCTGATTTCCTCCGTGTAATCGGCCAGTTTGCGAATAGCCTCGGCTTCGGAGAGATGGTTGTAGTCGGCCATGAGCGGCGCATTGAAAAATTCCGGGAAGAGGGCGAAATCGCTTTTGTAGCCCGATACCGCATCCACGAAGAATTCCACTTGTTCGAAGAGCTCCTCCATACCTTTGTACAGCCTCATCTGCCACTGTATGAGCCCGAGGCGCACCACCGTTTTGCTCATGGACAATTTGCTGCTAGGCTTCTCATGGTAGATGTTATCCCATTGGAGGAGCACAGCATATCCACGGGATTCTTCATCGCCGTCGAGGTAGTTTTTGAGTACTTTGACTATGTGAAAGTCATTAGCAATCTGAAAGTTGAGGATGGGGTCGTGAATCTCACGGTGTTTCACTTTTTCGATGTATTCGCGTGGACTGAGATCCGGATACTTGTGAAAGTTAGGAATGCGACCTCCGAAAACAATGGCCCTCAGGTTGAGCTGCTCGGCCAGTTCCTTGCGGGCATCATAGAGCCTTCGGCCCAGACGCATGCCTCTGTACTCGGGCAAGATGAATACATCTATTCCGTAAAGCACATCTCCTTTGGGAGAATGCGTGTCGAAGGTATAGTTGCCCGTGATTTGCCGGTAATTGTGCCTGCTTCCGAAGAGGTCGTACTTGACAATGATGGACAGAGCGCAACCCACAATCTCACCGTCGATGAGCACGGCGAGTTGCCCTTGTGGAAAGGTGCGCAGGAGCTTGTGTATATGCTCTTCACGCCAATAGGAGTTGGGCCAATTGGCGTAGGAGCGTATCATGGTCTCCTTGAGGTCGTCATAATCATTGTCCTCCAGGTGGCGCAATTCCACCGTACCGATTTCTTCCATGTGCTCTGATCTATTTGTAATGGGCCGGGCGCAAAGGTAAGACAGCGCTCAGGATTGAGCAGCCTTAACTTGATGGCATGCCATCAACGCCTTCTCAGCCCATTGATGATATCGAGCAGCTGCCCGGCGATGTGGATGTAGTCTGCGGCTTGATCCAAGCGATCTTTCTCTTTGGCCGCTGCATCCTCAGCCGCGGAGAAGCTAAAGAGGCTCAGGAGGGATTCGATGAGGTTTTTGCCGCTTAGGAGGCTCCTTCGGGCATTCCTCACCTGATCCGAAAACTCGTGGGCAATGATTTCCTTGCGCAATTTCAGCTTGAGCATTTCATCGTCGAGTTGCCTCAGGTTTCGCACATGCTTGTATCTATGACTCATCGAATAATTCGCTTAAAGTGGATTTGAGCACGAGAGGTTCTATGAGCTGCTTCCGAAATAGCATGAATAGCAGCCCTATCAAGGCATAGAAAAGTGCTACACACAGGTAGGCTCCCTCGGGCGTGAGGTGGCGCTGCAAGTAGAGCGCTCCGGCCAGTCCCAAAAAGATGAGGACTAAAATGAGCGACAGAATTGCGATAAAGCCTGTAAACACGCGCGAGGCCCATACGCTGATAGCCCTGGCCAACCTCAGCTTGAAATGGTCGAGCTCAGCTCTGGTATATAGCGAAGCGGCTTCCACCGCTTCGTTAAACACCTTTTTTCCGCCTACACTCATTTTTTCGCAGCCTTGGTGAATTCTTCTGCCTTATCCTTTGCTGCTTCAAAGGCTTCTTTCACCTTGCTTTCGATTTTCTCCTCCAGATCGGAGAGCTTGTCTACAGCTTCATTGCGAACTTTCCGCCCATGCTCGGAATTGAGGTAGAGGCCTGCTGCCACACCTGCTGCCATTCCGCCAAAGAAGGCCAATAAAATTTTTGAAGCTCCGCTTGAATTTTCGCTACTCATGGTTTTTGATTTAGGGGTTTATTTTACTTGATAGGCTGCTGCTTGTCTTTCCCACCTTTGCTTCCGCAAAAATGCTAAAGTACAGCATAGTCTTTACACTATGCCAGCTGCGCCAATGGTTCCTAATATACTGCAATAGCAGAGAATGGAAAAGGATTTATGAAAAATTATATCGGTGATTACTCAGCACTGCGCTTTGTACAGCCTTTTTAAGGCTAAGAACACTTGAAATGCTCACTGGCTTGCAAAATTTTCCAG
The DNA here is from genome assembly GCA_007125175.1 of Flavobacteriales bacterium. Taxonomy (GTDB): domain Bacteria; phylum Bacteroidota; class Bacteroidia; order Flavobacteriales_D; family Cryomorphaceae; genus T3Sed10-241. The sequence goes on along the minus strand of SLDS01000227.1, from coordinate 6,625 downwards.
GGTGAGGTGGTCGTCGATGATTCGCAGGCTGTCGGCTGCTGTGAGCGGTTTGATCACGAAATCCTGAATCTCGCTGCGGTTCGAACACTCCATGAGGTCCTGCGCATCGGGCGAGGAGGTGAGCATCACCACCGAATTGGCTTTGAAGCCACCAAACTCCCGACGGCAATCTTCCAGGAAGTCCCAGCCCGTGCCACCCGGCATGAAGATATCCAGAAAGATAAGATCTGGCCACGGCGCAAGGCCTTTATTGGCGCGGCGTAGCCAGTCCATTGCTTGCTCTATACCGGAACGGCAAACGATCTTATCAACCCGCTTGCTCGCCAGCAATGTGCGCTCATTGAGGGAATTGGTCAAGTGATTGTCGTCAATAAGCAGTACGAGTGAGAGGCGATCTGACAAGTGAGGAGTCTGTTGGTAAATGATCTTTCCAGAAGTTTCACAAATATAGAGCTTTTCGCAAAATGTATGAGCACGTTTGGGCAGGGCGATTCAGGTTGGAGTGCTGAGATGGTTTCCTGGAAGGAGTTGGTGTATTTTGTAATAGGTGAGGATTTTGGAGGTGTTTTTGCTCTGCAGTCAATCATTATGATAAATTAGCGAAGCGGCCACACAATTGGCGGGCAAAGCGAGTCCGCCCGGACGATCGGAGGAAGTAAGCCTTTAATGGCTCAAAAACATCTCTTAAGAATGAAATTGTCTGGGGCTTGTGGCCCGGCTTAGTCATTTATACCATCCTTACACGCAGGGTGCTACTGCCTCAGCTCTCAAAGCCTGAGGAAGCTGTATCAATCTTCAAGAAGCGAGCATGCATGTGCAATTAAGCCGCACTATCCCTATCTTTGCCGAAAGGCAGGGCTATAGGCTTCCTGCGACAAATTAACCCGGTTTGAAGCATTTGTACAATGAAGAGGATTGGCGCATCCTCAAGCAAAAAATGGAGGCGAGCAATGAAGCGCGCCTTACCGTATCGTTTTATCAATACCACCGCCTCGGCAATCCACAGCTATTCAGGGATTATCTCTACATCCACTGGAGTGAGCTGGGGGTGCTCGGGCGCACATATGTGGCCCGGGAGGGAATCAATGCGCAAATCAGTGTGCCGCGCGAGCAGTACGAGGCCTTTCGCGATCATCTCTACAGCATCAGCTTCCTGGAGGGTATTCGGCTTAATCTGGCCATCGAGGATGATGGAAAGAGCTTCTACAAGCTCATCATCAAGGTGAGAGACAAGATACTTGCCGACGGATTGCAAGATGAGACCTTCGATGTAAGCAAGCGCGGGCAGCACCTCGACGCCGAAGCATTCAACGAGCTGTGCAAAAGTGAGGACAGCATCCTCATCGATATGCGCAATCACTACGAGCACGAGGTGGGCCACTTCAAGGGAGCCATCACCCCCGATGTGGACACCTTTCGCGATAGCTTGCCCTACATACTTGAGCACCTAAAGGGTAAAGAAAACAACAATATAATCATGTACTGCACAGGAGGCATACGTTGTGAAAAGGCTTCCGCCTGGCTCAAGCATCAAGGCTTCGGCAAGGTGCATCAGCTCGAGGGCGGCATCATCGAATATGCCCGACAGGTGCAAAACAAGGGATTGGAAAATCGTTTTGTGGGCAAGAATTTTGTCTTCGACGAGCGCATGGGTGAGCGCATCAGCGAAGAGGTGATCGCCCGATGCCACCAATGCGGAGAGCCTTGCGATGATCATACCAATTGCGCCAATTCGGCCTGTCACCTGCTCTTTATCCAATGCGACGCCTGTAAGGCAAAACATCAAAACTGCTGCAGCCACGCATGTCAGGAGGCACTGCAAGAGCCCGAAGAGGCACAGCGCCTCCGCCGCAAAAGCGCTGCCGAACGAAATGCAGGTCGACTTTTCCGCAAAGGAAGAGCTGAACATCTTACTTACAAACAAGTGCACCGCCCATTCGAAAAAGCCCTCATTGAGATCCAATTCCAGCAAGTCTCAGAAAGTGAGGATAAAACATATTCATAAGAAGTGAGTAATCCCCACGCCGCCTCTATGGAGTTTTAATATGCAAAGCCTTTTACCTTTACATTTTCTGATAATTTCCCTACTTTCGGGCGCAAGTAAAGTCTTATGAAGTTCCTGCACAAGCCTTTCAAAGCCAGAGCAAACGACAGAATTACTGTGAGTTTCTCGCGGCCTACAAAGGTAATACTACTCCACGCCAGCCAATTCAAGAAATACAAAAAGGGCCAAACCTATCAATACAGGGGCGGCTTTGAAGAACAATCCCCGGTGGAATTTACAGTTCCCTTCGATGGGGTGTGGCATGCTGTGATCGAAAAAGGTAGCTACAAGAATCCCATACAGGTGGATGGTAACGCCGAATTGCACAGGCCGGGCCCAGAGACCCTCAATGGAACGGAGCAGATGGAAACCCACCAAAAATACAGCGGCTCCTACGACGATACTTTGGAATGATCCCCCCACTGCACATGCGGAACTGGAGGTGCCTGGGCATCATCCGCTTTTGCAGCGTTATATTGTCTTTACTGATCCTTTCCTGCACTTCGAATTCTGATAACCAGGAGGGGGAAGCTCAGCCGGACGATCAGCAGAATCAAAAGGCAAAGCAAGTTGAGCAGCACAGCTCCGAACCCCAAGGCGCAGAACAAGTGGATGCCGACCCAGTTTCTGATGTCCCGGCCAATGGCAGGGAGCAATATCCCATTCTTGGCTCGGGCAATGCGGTAGATTTTCTCCGCAATTACTTCGAGGAGCATCCCGAGCGCATCATCAGCCTCAGCACCCGCTATGGCAATTTGAGCATACAGCTCTACGAGGATACGCCCCTGCACACCGCCAATTTTCTCATGATGATCAAGCGTGGCTATTTCAGTGGTACAGAGTTTACCCGCGTGGTGGAAAACTTTGTTGTGCAGGGCGGCAACAGTGAGCGCGAGGAGGACGAGATCAAGCGCATGTTGATAGGCAATTACCTGATTCCATCCGAGATCCGCGATCGCCATATCCACCGCAAGGGCGCATTGGCCATGGCGCGCAGCTACACGGACAATCCCAAAAAGCTTTCTTCGGCCTATGATTTTTACTTCGTTGTAGGGCAGGTTTTCAATGAACCTCAATTGCTCGCCTTGGAGCGCGAGCACGAGATGAGCATACCCACGTGGAAGCGAGAAGTATATACCAGTGTGGGTGGGGCACCACACCTCGATGGGCAGCACACTGTATTTGGGCAGGTAATCAAGGGCATGGACGTGCTCGAGAAGATGTCCAAAACCCCCGTGGATGAAGGCAATTGGCCCCTTGAGCGACTCATCATGCAATTGGAGGTAGTAGAATGATGATCAGGTCATTTCTTTACTACCTGATGGTCTTATTGGGGCTTTTTCTTTTTGCTTTCTGCAAAAATGAAGGGCGCTCAGACCTGAGAGAAAGCAGCATTGAGCTTGGCAAGTGCGTGTGGGATAAGGAGGGGGTGGTATCTTGCGCCCACCCTGAGGCAGCGCGTATCGGAGCCGAAATCTTGCAGCAGGGGGGCAATGCCTTTGACGCTGCCATTGCCATGCAATGGGCCCTTGCTGTGTGCTACCCGGAAGCGGGAAATATCGGTGGAGGGGGATTCATGGTGGCACGCAAGTCTGATGGTAGCTATCTCAGTCTCGATTTTCGCGAAAGCGCACCTGCAGCGGCCCACCGCGCTGTATACCTCGATTCGGATGGAGAGCGCATCGAAGCCAAGAGCACCGATACGCACTATGCCGCCGGAGTACCAGGCACCGTGAGGGGCCTCTATGAATGCCATCGGCGGCTGAGCAGAATGGATATGCCAAGCCTCATTGATCCGGCAATTGCCTTGGCCCGGGAGGGCTTCCCCCTCACTGCACGGCAAGCCCGCTACCTCAATGAGCATGCAGAGACACTCAGGGAGCGCAATGGGGCGGGCACAGCCTTCACGCGCTCGGGCGAATGGCAGGTCGGAGACAGCCTGCGCCAGGAAGATTTGGCGGCCACATTGGAGCGCATCAGCCAAGCAGGGGAGGAGGAGTTTTATTCCGGCTACACGGCTGAACTGATCCTTGCTGAAATGCGACAGGCAGAGGCTTGGTTTCAAGCGGAAGACCTGGCCAATTACCGCGCACATTGGAGGGAACCGATCAGCTGTGATTGGCGTGGGAGCAAGGTGGTAGGCATGGGCCCGCCCAGCAGCGGAGGCATCGCCCTTTGCCAGCTTTTGGCTATGGCAGATTTGCTCGGACTGGACAGCCTGCAGCACAATGATCTCAATTATATCCACCGGTTTGTGGAGGCACAGCGCAGGGTCTACGCCGATCGATCGGAACACCTCGGTGATCCGGACTTCTACGCGGTACCTGTTGAGCAACTGCTCGATGCAGGCTATATCGCAGCCAGGGTGCTCGACATAGACCTTCTACAGGCCAGCCCAAGTGCAGAGGTCTTGCCCGGGCAGTTTGCCGGTGAGAGCATGGAGACCACCCACCTGAGCCTCATCGATGCCGAAGGAAATGCTGTGGCCGTGACCACCACGCTCAACGGCCTTTACGGAAGTAAAATCGTGGTAGAAGGGGCCGGTTTTTTTCTCAATAATGAGATGGACGATTTCAGCACCAAAGCGGGCAGCCCCAACATGTTTGGCCTCATAGGTGGCGAGGCCAATGCAGTAGAAGCCGGCAAGCGCATGCTCAGCTCTATGACGCCTACAATCGTGGAGCGAGATGGCGCCCTCTTCATGGCTTTGGGCTCTCCGGGAGGCTCAACCATCATCACCTCTGTTTTGCAGACTTTGCTCAATACCCTTCACTTCGACATGCCTCCTGATAGTGCCATCGCTGCCGCAAAATTTCACAGCCAATGGCTTCCGGATAAGGTATTCTTCGAAGAAGGGCGCTTCCGAGGCGGGCTGCTGGATTCGCTCGCGGCCATGGGCCATACCCCGGATTCCCTGGCCAGTTTGGGAAGGATGGATCTGGCTGTGATACAGCCCGACGGTACCCGTTGCGCCTGCGGAGATCTGCGTGCAGACAATACGGCGGCAGGCCATAGAGCAAACGAAAACCCCTAAACTCCAATACACAGAATGCATCCATTTTTAGAAACCTACAATAGGGTGAATGCCTTTGGGCGTTGGATGGGCATGGAGCTCGAATACATAGCTCCCGGTGAGGTGCGCTACCGAATGCCCCTCAAGGCAGAGCATCTCAGCAATCCTCTGGCTGCTCACGGGGGAGCCATTTCGGCTTTGATGGATGGCATCCTCGGGGTGGCGGCCCTTTCATTGGCAGTGGAGGATGGCCGCCTTGTGAGTACCGTGGAATTCAAAATCAATTATTACGCTCCCATTCAGGCCGGGGATATCCTCGTGGGGCATGGTCTCGTCGTTTTTGCCGGAAGGCGCATCATGAGCAGCGAAGGTGAGATACGCTGCGAAAACCGCGAGGGATTACTACTGTGCAAGGGGCTGGGCACCTTCAATGCTTATCCAGCCGATAAGAATCCGCTCTTTATGGCAGGAAATGAGGATGCCTGAGCCGTGCTGCACTTACTTTTTCGTACTCCCTTCCTGCATGGGGTTGGGGCGGGGATTGCGTTTCTTGAGTTTGTACAGTTCAAATCGCGTAGGCTCCGTGAGGGCTTGAGGCCATTGATTGTTGCTCACATCCACATCAGCTGTTTGCAAATAGGGGTCGAGTACGATGGAGCTGGCTTGCTCATTCATGACAAATACCTTCGTGACGCTGCTGTCTCCTTTGCGCCATATCTCGGCGGGGATATAGGCAATGCTGTCCCGTCCATCTTCAAAATTAAACTGCACAATGAGCGGCATAGGTATTCCTCCCAAATTGCTGAAAGTAAGCTCGTAAAAGTGTCGATTGTCTTCAAGGGCTTCCACTTGCCATTGGCTTAGACCGGTGGTGTCGATGGGGCTGGGCTCTGCTCGTTTTGCCCGAAGAGCGGCCTCCTCTTGCTCCTGCCTTTCTTCGTACCTGCGTCGGGTGTAGAAGTCGACCAAGCTGCTGTCTGCCTCCACTGCAGTCCGGGTGATGGCCTTGGCATTGCGCAGGGCTGAGATGCTGGGCGCTTCATCAGCGCTTACTTCCCTTCTTCGGCCTTCGCCGTCTTCATCCCTTTCGGAAATGAAGTCGCCTACCTGCATGTATTTCACATTGTCGATGGAGAGGTCTACATGGTCGGTGGTGAAGAACCATGCACGCCAAAACCAGTCCAGGTCTACCGCGCTGGCATCTTCCATGCTCCTGAAAAAATCGGCGGGTGTGGGGTGCTTGAACTTCCAGCGCTGTGCATAGGTCTTGAAGGCAAAGTCGAAAAGTTCGCGTCCCATGATGGTCTCGCGAAGTATGTTGAGGGCTGTGGCCGGCTTGCCATAAGCGTTCGGGCCCAGTTGGTGCACAGATTCACTCTGCGTCATGATGGGTGAAATGAAGTTTTTGTCGCCCTTCATGTAGTCGACAATGTCGCGTGGCTCGCCCCTGCGGCTGGGATAGTCGCGCTCCCATTCTTGCTCGGTGAGGTATTGCAAAAAGGTATTGAGACCTTCGTCCATCCAAGTCCAGTTGCGCTCGTCGCTATTGACGATCATGGGAAAAAAGT
>SLDS01000194.1 GCA_007125175.1 Flavobacteriales bacterium | reverse complement strand
GCCAGGTATAGGCCTACAAAGGCATTGTAGTCCTCCACGCCTGCTTCTACGCCTTGTATCTTCAAGTAGCGGTCATTGAGACCATCTGTGAGCTCGGGAAAATAGGCCTGATGCTGCATGGCGCTCTGCCAAATGGCGAGGCGATCGGCGGCGAGCTCCGCCGGGATGGCGGCTGCGAGGGTTTCGATCACCTCAGCGGGATAGCTCTTATTGACCTCACTGCCCAAGCTGCGCCACAGGGCATACTCGGCGGCATAGGGCCCTAGGGGATCATCCAAATAGAGGCAGCAGAGGTAGGCCGCGAAGTTGGCTTCGGCCTCACTGCTGATGCCGTAGCCATGGGCCATCTCATGCGCAGTGGTAAAGAGCCGCGGCAGTGGCCCAAATGCTGCATCTACATTGGCCTCTCCAGTCCATGGATTGAAGATGCCGCTGATGCCGAGCCGGCGCAAAAGCCCCGCAGGCCTCAGATAGCGCACGGGCACCTCGGGCTCCATGGGGTAGCCGAGATCGGCCAAGACCTGCCGCATGGATTGATGAAGGTCTTGCATATCCACCTCATGCTCCAATGCTTCCACATGGGGCAGATCCTGAAGTTGCGCGACCTTTGAGCGCTTTTGTGCAGCTCGATCCATTGCTTGCAGGTAGGCCTCTGCAAGGGCTTGTTCGCCGCTCGCCACAGCAATGCCCATGCGGCTGCCCATGCCGGGATCGAGGTAATTGAAGCCCCAGAGAAACAAGAAGCTGAATACAAGCCATCCCGCGAGATTGGCCATACGCCTCAGGTAAGCCAGCCATCCTGCCATGCGCTTAAAAGCTTTTCGCGGAAAGCGCCAAATCACAAAAAACAAGAGCAGGCCCAGCAAGAGGTAATAGCCCGCAAGCGGCGACCATCCAAATAGGAAGACCTGTACCGTGCGCACACGCGGAAAGAGTCCCTCAAACCAAAACTGTTGATATACAGTAGGGGAGCTGGCCAGAAGCTGCCGCACAAGGAGAGCCACAACCATGGCCATGAGGCCGGAGTATGGCAGCAGTCTCCGCATCAGCTATCCCCGACTATCTCAATTGCTCGCTACAGGGGCGCTGAGGGAGCGCACACCCGTTTCATAGAGCATGAATGACCATATATCCGATTGCTCTTCAATGACTTTGCTGATCGGCTTGCCCGCACCATGCCCCGCATCGGTTTCGATGCGAATCAGCACAGGATTGTCGCCCACATGGGCTTGCTGCAGCCTTGCGGCAAATTTGAAGGAGTGGGCGGGCACCACACGGTCATCGTGGTCGCCGGTGGTAACCAAGGTGGAGGGGTAGCGGGTGCCATCACTGAGGCGGTGCAGGGGAGAGTATGCATAAAGTGCTTCAAATTCAGCCTTCGTGCTATCGGCGCAACCGTACTCGGGTATCCAGCCCTTGCCCACTGTGAAGTGGTGGTAGCGCAGCATGTCGAGCACGCCCACCGCAGGGAGTGCCACCGCAAAGAGTTCGGGCCTCTGCGTCATGGCCGCACCGACCAGCAAGCCCCCATTGGAGCCACCGCGAATGGCGAGATGCTCCGGTGAGGTATAGCCCTCGGCGATCAAGTACTCGGCAGCAGCTATGAAATCATCGAATACATTTTGCTTATTGAGCACCATGCCCTGTTCGTGCCAGCTTTCGCCAAATTCGCCTCCACCGCGCAGGTTGGCAAGGGCGTAAACCCCGCCATTTTCCAGGAAGAAGATATTCGAAGTGCTGAAGCTGGGTGTGAGGCTGATGTTGAATCCTCCATAGCCGTAGAGCAGGGTAGGGTTTTTGCCTTCCAGGCTCAGGCCTTTTTTGTAGACGATAAACATGGGAACCTCCGTGCCGTCCTTGCTCTTGTACCAGACTTGCTTGGATTCGAAATCTTCGGGATTGAATTCGAGTTCAGGCTTATTGAAGAGCTCAGATTCGCCCGTTTCCAGGTCGTATTCGAAGATGGTGGGCGGGTAGGTGAATGAGGTGAAGGTGTAGAAAACTTTCTTGTCTTCCTGTTTTCCGGAAAAGCCGCCGGCGCTGCCAGGAGCCGGGAATTCAATTTCGCGCATATCGCTGCCATCGTACTTGCACTGATAGACCAGCGAAGTGGCATTTTTCAGGTACTGCGGAAAGAGGTATCCTCCACCTTTGGATACTCCCGTGAGCGTCTCCTCTTTTTCGGCGATTACATCTTGCCAATTCTTTTGATCGAAATTGCTCGGGTCGATTTTTACCAGGCGGTAATTGGGTGCTCCGATATCCGTTCGCGCCAGGAAATGCCCATTGTGGTGATCGATTACCGAAGTCTTGTTTTTGTAGCCTTTGCACATGCGGGTGAGTGGCCCATCGTTTTTCAGGTCTTTGAAGTAGGTTTCAAATCCGTCGGTACCACTCGCTGCATACATGAAGAGGTATTTTCCATCCTCGGTGATGCCACAATTGTGGTAGAGGTTGGGGTTTTTTTCATTGCGGTAGAAGAGTTCATCCTCCTTCTGAGGGGTGCCGAGGCGGTGGTAATAGATGCTGTGGTCTTTATTGTCGCCGGAAAGCTCTTTGCCCTCCTCGGGTTTTGGGTAGCGGCTGTAGTAGAATCCATCGCTGCCATCCCAGGCTGCTCCTGAAAACTTCACCCACTCCAAGCGATCATCGAGCTCTTTATTGCCGGCCACTTCGCGCACGCGAATTTCTGACCAGTCTGAGCCTGCAAGTGATTGTGAGTAGGCGATGTACTTATCGTCTTTGCTCGCGCCCAGCAGGTTGATAGATATGGTGCCATCCTCCGAGAGGGCATTGGGGTCGATGAATACTTCGGGCTCGCCATCCCTGCCTTTTTGGAAGTAGATCACGCTCTGGTTTTGCAGGCCATCGTTTTTGTAGAAGAAGTAATACTCCCCAACCCGTCGCGGTGATGACATGCGCGGATAATTGAAGAGTTCGGTGAGGCGATCCTTCACTTGCTCTCTGTAGGGAATGCGGTCCAGGTAGGCCTGGGTCACCTTGTTTTGCTCTTTGACCCAAGCCTCTGTATCGGGTGCATTGTCATCTTCCAGCCAGCGGTATGGATCGGCTACCTCAGTGCCGAAGTAGGTGTCTACCACATCCATTTTTTCCGTAAGGGGATAATTGAGCTTCACTGTGCTTTGATCCATCGCATTGTCTGACTTACAGGCACCCATCAGTGCCACCAGGGGTATTAAGACGAATTTTTTCATAGGGCTTTGCATTGGCGTAATGAGCCCCAAATGTAAGCGGAATTTTCCAACCCCTATATGACTCCTATTGTTCCCGCTTTCGCGAAAAAGGGGCTGATCGCTCTTGTAGCAAACGCGCAATTTCATTTTTTGCGGAAGCACTCTGCAAGACTGCGGCGCAAGAGGGCGATGAAGGGCACGGCGAAGAGCAGCCAAACGAGTAGCAGCATGGCCTGCCAAAATGGGGAGTAGAGCAAGGCAAATGCTTGGATGAGGGGTATGATGCTGCACAGGAGGAGCAGCAGGCAGCCGGCCCCAAGGCTGAAAGTGCCCCATGGCTTGCCCCGGCTGCGACCGATCAATCCGCTGATGAGCAGCAATGCAATGATGATCAGGGCCACAGCTGCGATCTGTAGATTGCTCTCCAGCAGTGCTGAGAGCTCATTGGAGCCCCTGCGGCCGATGCGTTCTGCCATGATGAAGAGAAAGATGGCCAGGGGTATGAGCAGGGCGGAGGTGAAGCTCACGGATGCGATCATGACGCGCATGAAGGAGCCGCCCGATTTCATGAGAATAAGTCTGTAGGGTGGAGTCCGGCGCACTTTTCCTGCGCATTGAAGGCGCCGGACTGAGCTATGCAAGCGTCGGCTTTAGGCCGAATCGATGGCCGAACCCATCTCGGGATTGCATCAGGGGAGTGCTGCCCATGCGGGCTCAAAGAGAATGACTGAGAAGAAATGTATTTGCCTGGAATCACCACATCTGCTCATCATCCGCTCCCAGGATCAGGAGGGCTTCCGACAATTCGCCTACCGCCTTTACATCGTTCTTCTCCTTGGCCAGTTTGTGCCCTTTTCGGTACACCTCGATGGCCTTTTCGTTCTTGCCTTCCTCTTCCAGCAGCTTGCCGAGTTGGTAGTAGGTGGCGAGGTATTCGGGATCTTGCTCCATGATTCTATTGAGCAATTTCTTGGCTTTGGCCGGGTCTTTGTCCTTTTTGTATTCAAGGGCCGCGGCGTAGTTCAAAAAGGTATCGTTTGGATTCTTCTCCAGCATTTCGGCGATGAGTTCCAATCTATTGGTGGTCATATTGTTCATTCTAGAATTCTAATAGGCGCATGCCGCTTCGCGCGATGTCCAAAAATAAGGGCTTTATCCCGGTTCTCATAACTTGCCCACCTTTTTGTGGTGATAAGTTATTAACGAGATGTCTCCATTTGCATGGAAATGTATTTGCACAGGGCCTCCAGATCTTCGGGGTCAAAGGCTTTCAGGCCTTCTTCGCGGCGCAGCCAGGTGAGCTGCCGCTTGGCGTAGCGGCGGCTGTTGCGCTTGATATTCTCCACGGCTTCTTGCAGTTCGCAGGTTCCGTCGAGGTATTCGAAGAGCTCTGTATAGCCCAGGCATTGCAGTGCGGGACGATCGCGCTGGGGGAGCAAGGCCCTCACTTCATCCATCAGTCCTGCCTCCATCATGGCATCCACCCGCCTGTCGATGTGGCTGTAGAGTTCCTCCCTGGGCAGTTCGGTGGCGATTTTGATGGCCTTGAAGGGGCGCTCCGGAGCAGCCTTTTGATGCAGCTGAGCCATGCTGCTGCCCGGACCGGAGAGCATAAGCAGCTCGAGGGCGCGCATCACCCGGCGTGGATTCTGCACATCGCTTGTCGCAAAATACTCGGGATCCAGTTTCCGAAGCTCTTTTTGCAGGGATTCGAGGCCATGCTTTTCATATTGATCTTGCAAGCGCTCGCGCAAGTGCTGATCCCTGGGTAGCTCGTCGAGGCCCTGAAGTAATGCTCTCATGTAGAGCCCTGTGCCACCTACCACAATGGGCAGACGCTTTCTCTCGACAATTTCTCCGATGCAGCGCAGGGCCTCCCGCTCAAAGTCACCGGCGGTGAAATCTTCATCCACACCCAGGCAGTCGATCAAGTGATGCGGTATGGATTGCATTTCTGCCCCGCTCGGTTTGGCCGTGCCGATCTTCATTTCGCGGTACAGCTGCCGGGAGTCGGCCGAGATGATCTCAGCGCCAAAGCGCTTTGCGAGCTTCACAGCGAGTCCTGTTTTGCCGGAGGCTGTGGCCCCTTGGATCACCAGTACCCAGGGCTTCTTGCCATGGCTCCAATCAATAGTAGGGGTCGGCATCGGGATGATCGAAGCTGTCGAATTCGCTTTCGTCAAAGTCCTCGCCAAAGGAATCCTGGTCTTCGACTTCAAAGGAATCTACCATGCCTTTGGAATACTCATCGGGGGCATCACCTACGGATAGCACCACAGCCGGGTATTCCATGCCTTCCACCGGGGCTTCAAAGGCGATGAGCTCCACATACCAAATCCACATGCGAAGGTGATCGTAGAGATAGAGCAAGCGCTGCCCCTCTTGATTGATCAGCTCAGCGATAGGGGTTTCGGCCATGATGCGTATGTCCGACTGCCCGGGTTCTGAGAAGTCCATCAGGGCGATCTCCTCGCCTTTGTCCCACTCTTCATTGCTCAGATAGAAGGAGGCCATTTCCCTTCCGGAAAAACGAAAAGAGCGCAATATGCACTCGTGCAATTCCAAAAAATTGCTCTCAGGGGAAATGTCGATATCCCGAAATACATTTTCGGTGCCGTCAAGCACCACGCGAAAGCGAAGGTTTTCCATGGCGAGGGTACAAAGCTAATGATTTGTGGGATTCGGGCACCTTTGAGCCGGGTGCAATTTGAGCCCGAGGGGGAGGAAAGGCCGCTAAGAAGCGCGAGCCGTGCACAAAAAAGCCGTACTTTCGCGCCCAAAATTTCATTTATGGCCCTGAAATGTGGCATCGTAGGCCTTCCGAATGTCGGCAAGTCCACCCTCTTCAACTGCTTATCCAATGCCAAGGCCCAATCGGCCAATTTTCCCTTCTGCACCATCGAGCCCAATGTGGGCACCATCACCGTGCCCGATGAGCGCCTCAATAAGCTGGCTGAATTGGTCAATCCGGAGCGCATTGTACCCACCACCATCGAAATTGTCGATATCGCCGGCCTGGTAAAGGGTGCGAGCAAAGGGGAGGGGCTGGGCAATAAGTTTCTCGGCAATATCCGCGAGACCGATGCCATCATCCACGTTTTGCGCTGCTTTGACGATGACAATGTGGTACACGTAGACGGCAGTGTGGATCCGGTGCGCGACAAGGAGATCATTGATATTGAGCTGCAGCTCAAAGACCTCGAGACCGTCGAGAAGCGCTTGCAGGCTGCCGCCAAATCGGCCAAGAGCGGCGACAAGGATGCCAAAGGCAAGGTGGAATTGCTCGAAAAGCTGGGCAAGCTGCTGCAGAGCGGCAAGTCGGCTAGAAGCTATGTCGCCGAAGACAGCGAGCTTGCACTGCTGCGTGAGCTCCAATTGCTCACCGCCAAGCCCATACTCTACGTATGCAATGTGGACGAAGCATCGGTGGCGGATGGCAATGCCCATGTAGAGGCTGTGCGCCAAGCTGTAGCCGACGAGCGCGCCGAGGTGCTGGTCATAGGAGCGGCCATAGAAGCCGATATCGCAGAACTGGAGACCTATGAGGAGCGGCAGGAATTTCTGCAAGACCTGGGCCTTGAGGAGGCCGGTGTGTCCAAGCTTATCAAGGCGGCTTACAAGCTGCTTCGCCTGCAGACTTATTTCACCGCCGGTGAGAAGGAGGTGCGCGCCTGGACCATCAGGGAGGGCTTTACAGCTCCGCAAGCAGCCGGGGTGATCCACAGCGATTTTGAAAAGGGCTTTATCCGTGCCGAGGTCATCAAGTATGCTGACTTTCTGCATTTGGGTTCAGAAGCCGCTGTGAAAGAAGCCGGAAAGATGGGTGTAGAAGGCAAGGAATACCTGGTGGAAGACGGCGATGTGATGCACTTCCGCTTTAATGTGTGAGGGATTGGAGTGCCCCGCCCGCGTTCCGCGGTCGGGCAGGCCCGCTTACGTTCTGCGTGCGAGCCGGACAGAGTCCACGGCCGGTCATTGAGCGGCGGTCACTGAGGTAGCCGAAATGAGCCGAAATGCAGCCCTGGGATAATGGGCGAAAGACGAAAAGGCCTTGGCGGCATTTTTGCTTCTGCAAAAATGATGACAAGGCCGCTCCTCAAGGACCACAATATTTTTCAAGGGCACGCTCGGCATCCTCATGGCCCAATTCGAGGGCGCGCTCAATATCGGCACAGAGCTCAATGATGATGTCTTCGGCAGGCTCGCTCAGGCCCGCATTGCTGTGCTTGTTGTACAGGGCATAGGCCCGGTTGAGGAAGGCATCGGGATAGTCCTTCTTGCGCTTTATCACCTCGGTGAAGCCCTCTATGGCCTTATCGTGCTCTTGCATGAGTCCGTAGCAATAGGCCAGGTCATAAATGGCCATCCAGTTGTAGGGATCGTGCTTGAGCCGCTTTTTGAGATCCTTCTCGGCCTCGGGGTATTTTTCCATTTCCATGTAAATGAGGGCGCGGTTGGTGAGCGCACCCAAATCGGTGGGAGCGGAGCGCAGGGCGGCAGTGTAATCGTCGAGAGCCGCACGCTTGTCACCGGCTTGCAGGAATAGATAAGCCCTGAGGATGCGCGATTGCGGATGCTCCGAATCCAAGTCCAGGGCTTTGTTTAGCTCGCCAAAGGCCTGATCGATATTGCCTGCATTCAGGGAGTTGACGGCATTGAGGTAATAGCCCTCCGGCTTTTGGGCACATGCCTCGTGGAGTCCCCAAAGTAGGGCCAGAGAGAGTAGAAGGTATGCAAAGATGGTTTTCACAGTCACAAAAGTAAATAAACCTGTTGAGCGGTTGGATTCCGAAGAAGAAGCTCGAAAATGAGATTATTTATTCTAAACTTGCAACTCATCATAAACGTCACGTCCCAGACGAGCACGGCGGGTGTCTCGTGTTCATATCTCACAGATAAAGAGGTCGTCACATCCCAGACGGGCACGACGAGAAATGAGCAGGTTTTTCCCGCTTTTTGTTTAGAAATGAACTGTACCAAATTCGCTAGGATCGTCAGCTCGAGTGTTTTTCAGCCCTTGCATTAGTTTCGTCATTCCTCTGACTTCTCGGGCTGAAAAATGAACTGAGCGCCATGCACGCCATCCACGAAGTGGATACATTACAAAGCGTCTCATGGAGCGAAGCGTAATAATCGAGAGCCTTGTAATCGGAATCTTTGATTTCAAAGGGTCTCGATACATTTTTCCCGGCGTAAAAGTTTTCAGTTTGCGATGAGCCTTGCACAGCCGGGAAAAACACTCGACCTGACGACTTATGTAAATAATAAATAGATTATTAAACCAGAGAGATCATATTCCTTTGGAATTTTTCTATGCAAACATTCCTCAATCAACAGATCATCACATCCCAGACGGGCACGACGAGAAATGAGCAGGTTTTTCCCGCTTGTTGTTTCAAAATGAACTATTCCCAATTACCTACAGTCATCAGCTTCCTTAAGGACATGGCAAGTGTTTCGTGTTCAAATCTCGATGGCATGGTAAAACCACTAAAGTGTATACTGCTACTTCTTAAGCCAGGCGCACCGTTTTCTCAAAGTTCATCATTTTAAAGAAAGTCGCGCGCACCTGCTACTCATTTCTCCATGTGACGATTTTCCTCATGAAGATTTTCAGCAATTTCAACCACTCAACCGGTTAAATAAACCTGATTTTGAACCTTAGTCGGATACGGCTTGATTGAAAAGCTGCATCCTACAGTCTGCAAGTATGCAAGGCTACCAGGGCCATCCCAGCCATGCGCGTCCATCGATGCTTTGGATGATCCACAGGGCGGCCCCAAAGCGGTAATTGTAGCCCACAGCAGTGGGTATGGCGCGGACATGCGGCCCGAATTGTATCCGCAAGCCGGGTTTTTGATAGCCGAGCATGATGTAGGTTCTGTTTTGATCGAGGGTATTGCCTTCAAATTGCTTGCCATTATTGAGCAGTAGCTCATTGAGCAGGTGCAGCTGCCAGGATCGCCCTTCCGGCAAATAGCGGAAGGTATAGCTCAGGCCCAACATGACCCGCCAGCGGTTGTAGGCCAGCCACTCACCGGTAAAGTCGGAGGCGCTCACTGCCTCGCGGATGCGCCGGTCGTAGCGCAAGCGTGCGCGCCAGCCCCAGTGCTCGCGAAAGGTGGATGTCAGCTCGTGCTGCCACCAGGGTCTGTGCTCACGTCGGTTGAGCACTTCCGAAAAGCCTGTCGCCGTCACCACATAGGCATAGCCACCGGTGAATCGCCCAAATCGCCCGAAGTCGCGGGTAAGTCCATGCCGATTGGCCCAAAAAGCGGTTGGCACATAGTGAAAGTCATTCCAAATGCTGTACTTCTCAGAAATGCGGATGCTGCTGATATAGCCCACCCACACTTCGCTGCCATAGGTATTTTGCGAAAGCATACGCCCGGGCATGCACACCCAAATGAGTATGAGCACAATGGCGGGTGTGAGGTATGGAGGTAGGCGCAACATAGCCCTGATAGCGGGCCAAATTTACGCGAAAAGCGTGATCCAATTTTACGAGAAGTAAAGCAGCCTATGTGCCCACCTCATAGAAGAGCCCCGCCCCGGGGCCTATGGGGAGGCCCAGCAATATCCATATGCTGAGCATGATGGCCCAACCGATGAGAAATACCACCGAGTAGGGGAGCATGGTCGAGATCACAGTGCCGATACCTGCACCCTTGTCGTAGCGCTGTATAAAGGCCACAATGAGTGCGAAGTACGACATCATGGGCGAAATGATATTGGTGACGCTGTCGCCCACGCGGTAGGCCACTTGGGTGAACTCGGGCGAGAAGCCGAGCAGCATGAACATGGGTATGAAGACCGGCGCCATGATGGCCCACTTGGCCGAGGAGGAGCCCATCACCATATTGAGCGCAGCAGCCACCAATACGAATGAGAGCATCAGGGGAATGGGGCCCAGACCGGAGGCTTTGAGGCCCTCTGCCCCTGATACCGCGACGATGAGACCCAAATTGGTCCAGTTGAAGTAGGCGACAAACTGGGCCGCAAAAAACACCAGTACGATGTATGTGCCAAGCGTCTCCATGGCCTTGCCCATGCCCTGCATCACATCCGAATCGTTCTTGAAGGTGCCCGCGCCTATGCCATAGGCAATTCCCGACAGGGCTGCGCTGATGAAGATGAGCGCTACAATGCCGGCCATAAATGGCGACTTGAGTATGCCGCCTGTTTCCGCATCGCGGAGAAAGCCATCGGCGGGCAGGAGACCCCACAATACGATGCCGGTAAAGATCAATGAAGCCGCGAGGGCCCACCACAAACCTTTTTTCTCAGAGCAGTCCAGCTGCCGTATTTCCTCGGGCTTTTCCTCGCCATCATAGAGCCCCAGCCGCGGCATCACAAGGCGCTCGGTGGTCCATGTGCCAAGGCCCGCAATGAGAAAGGTGGATACGAACATGAAGTAGTAGTTGCAGGCGGGATTTACCTCGTAGCTTGCATCTACTATGCGGGCGCCCTCCTCTGATAAGCCCGCGAGGAGCGGGTCGATGGTGCCCAGCAAGAGATTGGCGCTATAGCCCCCCGATACCCCTGCAAATGCAGCGGCCAATCCCGCGAGGGGATGCCTGCCGGCGGCCAGAAATACCACGGCGGCCAGGGGTACAAGCAATACATAGCCCACCTCGCTCGCGGTATTGGATATCACCCCGGCAAATACGATTACAAAAGTGAGCAGCTTGGCAGGCGACTTGAGCACCACGAGGCGCAGTACGCTGCCTATGAGTCCGCTGCCCTCAGCAATGCCGATGCCCAGCATGGCCACAAGCACGGTGCCCAGTGGTGCAAAATCGGTGAAGTTGCGCACCATATTCCTCAGTATCATATCCAGGCCCTCCTGCGATACCAGGTTGAAAGGGCGGATGATGGCACCGGTGCCGGGATGCTGCACTTCCAGGTCAAAGAGGCCCACAATCCAGGATAGAGCAATCACCAGCAAGGCAAAGAGCGCGAAAAGTGTGGCCGGGTGGGGGAGTGCATTGCCTACCTTTTCCACAAAGTTGAGAAAGATGTCTACAGCATTTCGCTTGCTCTTGGCGGGACTATTCATCGGGCTTGAGGCAAAAATTGGCGCAAAGTACAAATTCTCCTCAAGCTCGTTTAAGCCGGATAATGCATTATCTGGGTAAAAGAAAACAACTCATGCAACATTGCTTACATTTGGCGCCAAGCATCAGCCGCCGTCAATGTGGGGCTTCTTGATTGCAAACACAAGAAGGATATGAGAGATCTCAACTTCAATAGCATGCTCCGCCTTACGGTGTTCCTGGTTTTTGCTATTGGCTTTTTCTTCGTTCTCATCGTCGGGCAGAATATCATCGTACCGCTTGTCGTGGCCTTTTTCATCGCCTTTTTGCTTATGCCCCTTTGCAAATGGCTGGAGAGTAAAGGCCTGAACAGGGTGCTATCAGCCTTGAGCAGCTTTCTGTTTACCGTGCTCATTCTGGGTGGCGTAGGATTTCTCTTTGGCTCTCAGATCAAGCGATTTGGCAAGGATGTAGACCGCATCTCAGAGCGCATTTCCGAACTCAATTCGGCCCTGCCGGAGAGCATACGCGAAGCCATAGGCGAATTGAAAGTGGAGGATCTATATGCCTATGTGGAGGAAAACATCGCGGAGATCTTTACCAGTTTGGCCGGTTTTGCGAGCAGCTTCACCTTTGTGATCGTCGTACCGATCTACATTGTGCTCATACTCATCTACCGTGATTTGTTTCGCGAATTTTTGGTACGCGTTTTTTCCAAAAGCGGCGGTGCATCCCCGGCCAAGAGTCAAGGTGCGACGCGTGGCGGTGAGAAGCGGAATATCGAGCAAATCATTCCCCGCATCAAGCGCATCGTGCAGCAGTACATCATCGGCATGTTTTACGTGATATGCATCCTCTTCGTGCTCAATAGCATCGCCTTGCTTTCGCTGGGTATTGAGCATGCCTTGCTCTTCGCTGCATTTGCGGCTGTGCTCAATATCATTCCCTTCGTGGGGCCTTTACTGGGATCGACCTTGCCCATACTTTTTGCCCTCGTCACCAAGGATTCCCTCTTTTATCCGCTCGCCGTCCTCATCGCCTTTGTAGTCATACAGACGGCCGAGAGCAATCTCATCACGCCCAATATTGTGGGGCGCAATGTGAGCCTCAATCCCCTGGTCACGCTGATTACGCTCTTTGTAGGAGCCGCCGTATGGGGGGTGATTGGCATGGTGCTCTTCATTCCCTTGGTGGCTGTGCTCAAGGAGGTTTTGGCCAATATCGAAGGCCTGGAGCCCTATGCCTATGTGCTCGGCACCGGCGAGAAGAAGAAGCGCAGCAAGAGCATCTGGTCCCGAATCGAGGATAGGCTCGTGGCGATCAAGGACCGCTTTAGGAGGTGATCTATATTTACTTCCCAGGCCGCTGCGACAGCTTTTTATGATTTTCTCCTCTCCCTACGCCTTGCGGCAAAAATGTGTGGCACAAGCCGAGGCTCTAAAAGCGAAAAATTCAGGTGATACGCGACATGAAGCCATAGACTACATCGGTAAATTGTATACCGCAATGGGGACTTAGAGATGGTTTATCACCCGGAAGGAGTGATACGGCCTACGCCTGAGGAGGTAAGTAATACGACGGACTTTGTTTACGATTATTTTATCAAGGATTATTTGGGCAATGTGAGGGTAGTCCTGACCGAAGAAGATGCCACTCTTACTCAAAAGTTCTTAGCCACCATGGAAGAAGTATGGGCACACATTGAAGAAGCAAACTTCGACCAGATATCCGAGACGCGTGAGCAATTGCCCGATGGCTACCCCATCGATGGCAGAGTTGATTTAAATGAATATATTGCCTATGTGTTTACAGACAATGAAATGAAAGTAGGCCCCTCTATGATGATGGCGGTAAACAAGGACGAGAAAATGCAGGCCTCGGTGGAGTATTTCTATACTGAAGATGCTCCGGGAGCAAGCTATGACAATCTGGGCTTGATGGTGAGTGAGATATTGGTAAGTATGGTCTCAGCCGGGGCCGGGGTACTGCCGGTTAGCGAGACCATGCTTATGAATGTGGTTTCCGGGCAGACCAATGTGGGCAGTGATCTCTTTAATTTCCTCTCCACACAGATAGATACCACCGACCTCAGTCGGCCCCAGGGATACCTGGTCTACCTGGCATATGACAATCAGTTTAATCTGGTTCCATCCAATTCGGGTGCCCTACAGGTAGAAAGCCCCAATCAGTTGGAAAACCTCTTGAGCGGTGAAATCACAGTGGAGAAGGACGGTTACTTTCATATAGAAGCCTGCCCTGAGCGTGGGCAGGGATTCTGTGCGGAAGGTATCGAACGGGTGAGCAATGGCAGCTCCGAGAAGGGTATCAGTTATGATAATTTTCTGATTACCGCCATGAAAGGTAAGACAAGACAAACGCAGTGGGTGTTGGGCGAGGCAAGGAGCCCTTACAGCCACGCGTCACGCCCGGGAGGGGCTGAGCGCGGAGGCGTGATCAATCATTACTACCCATACGGCCTCCGCATGGCTGGCATGGACGGCTATACGCACAATTACACTTCGGCGCCGCTCAGTGCAGGCAAAAACATGTATACGGGCAAGGAACTGCAGACTGGTGAGTTTGATCCTTCGCTATCGACGGGTCTCGAGATGTACGATTTCCACGCCCGCTTCTACGACCCGCAGTTAGGGAGGTGGTTCACGCCAGATCCTGCTGAGCAGTTCCACAATCCGTATTTGGCGATGGGTAATAACCCGGTGGTGTATGTGGATCCGGATGGACGGTTGGCTTGGTTTGTTCCAGTGATCATAGGAGCAGTAGCAGGGGCCTATACAGGTGGAGCAATTGCGGCAGGTGATGGTGGTTTGAGTGGAGCGAACTGGAATCCTTTCGGTGGTGATCAAGGTAGTTGGCAAGGAACCGACTGGCATAAAGGAGCTATTACCGGTGGTATAATCGGGGCAGGTGTTGGGTTAGGATTTTCAGCAGGTTTTGCGAAAGCATTATCGATAAAAGGCTTAGGCTCAACTGCAGGCGGATTTGGTGCCACAGGCGCATCATCTTTCGGTTGGAATATTACAAGTAATGCTTTAATTACAGCCAACATCAATATAGCGTCCACCGCGATGCAAGGGGGTGATTGGGATGCTGTCTACAAAAGTGGTTTAGTTGGACTCGGTGCAGGTGCAGTAGGCGGTCTGGCAGGCAGCATTAAAATGAGTGGCCCAGCAGGTGTTGCCAATGGTAAAACGACATCCGCTTTCGCTCTTAAAGCAAGTAAAACGCAAAACCTTGTAACCAATGTTTTGAACGGTGGCGCAGATAGGTATGTGAAAGGAATAGATGCGGGGTTATCTCATAGAGATGCCTTAAATAACGGTTTGTGGGGCGCAGCTGAAGGCTTAATTTCAGCGAGTTTGGTTAATAAGTCGAATTATTTGGATGGTCTCGGAGTAGAAAATGTAGGCTTGGCAGCTCCTGGCTTAAACCGCTTTAAGGGTGATATCAACTATCAATTTTTTAGGTACGCTTCAAGCGGGATTTCGTCTGCGATTACTTCCACGCCTGGAGCTGGATTCTTCGCAGGAAGAACCTTCCTTAGTATCTATGCTCCTTACAACCTTGATCCTCTTGCATTGATGGTTACGCCTTGGTTAAACTTTGGAAGGTTCGGGTTATTTCCTGGGCTCCAAAGAACAATTGTAGGGGGAAATTATCCTTATGCCAGTCCATTCTTGAGTCCGCTTCCAGGCCAGTAAAAGCTTTATTTATCAAGCAATGAAACACTACCGAATAAAGAGAATCGGATTAATGATATGCGTGATAACCTTTGCTTCGTGTGGCGTTGGACTGGATATCCAAGTTCATTCAGATGGAACCGCCAGTGTCGAACAATATTACGCCAAGACAACTGATAAAAGGAGTTTTGAGTACTATGCAGAATCACCAAATGTCGTTGAGCTCAAGACGTCGGAAGCATCTATGCCACCTAACTTTGCCGAGATGACTTTAAAAGTTGATCCCATTGACTCCTTGGGCCTTTATTTAACGGATTTTAGGCCTGGTTTTTTGACTTTTACTAAAGAACAAAATCAGGTTATTATATCTCTCTCAGGTTCGGAACCCTTTTTTTGGAATACTAATCAAAGGGTATTCATGCGTATCGAATTTGAACATGAGATCATTAACGTCGTCTCAAACGATATAAAAGTCAAAAGGGATGGAGAAAATGCGATTAAAATATATCGAACTGGCCGTCAACTGAAAAATAAAGGAGTGCCAACCCAAATAAAGGTCATCTTAGAAGATCAATAAGGAAGGCTTCACGACGCATAAGCCTGCTTGGCTTTAAAATCCCTCAGGTACGCTCCCACGAACTTGATTACAGTATTTAGGTTTTCTTCGGGGAGGTCTTCAACTCAAAAAGTAAGGACCTTACAAGAAGCGATGCGAATGGATCGCAATTGCCCGATGTGGCCGGGAGTGCTATCTTTAGGGTCGTGATGAAGATGCTAAGAATCGGGTCGCAACATTGCAAATGGCAAAGCGATCTCACCGCAGGTAAATGCTGCGGAGCGGGAGACGTGCTTGAGAAAGCAAATTAAGGCTTAGGTTCTCATGAAAACCCTATCTTTGAGACAATGGAACTATCCGATATAAAACTTAAGTTGATTGAGCGACTAATGCGTGTCGGAAACCAAGCTGTCCTTGAACAACTCGAAGAACTTCTCATCCGGGCTGAAATGGAAGCACGGGCTGATGAATCTTTGAAAGCCATCGGAAAAGGCAATCTTGTAAACTTGGAGGAGTTTACAAAAAGCAATCAATCTTGGATAAAGAAAAGGGCTTCGGAATAGTCGTCACAAGTCCGGCTCAAAAGAGGTATCAGGAAACCATACTGCCATATTTGCTTGAGCATTTTTCTATCGACAGGGCCGCTGCAATAGATTTAGCCATAGCTCAGAAAGTATCATCCCTCTCAAAGAATCCATTTTTAGGAACAAAAGAAAAATACCTGAATCATTTGAATCATGACTTTCGGTTTATTCTTAACAAGGAAAGCAGAAACTTTGAAATCAAGATCATTTACTTTGCTTCAGTAAAGACTGCAACCATTTTTGTGACAGATTTCTTTCCTACCTTGATGAACCCGACCAAGCTGGGCAAGCCTTAAAATCCCTCAGGTACGCCCCTACGAATTTGATCACGGTATAAAGCTCTTCTTCGGAGAGTTCTTCAACTCAAAAAGCAAGAACCTTACAAGAAGAGATACAAAAGGATCGCAAGTTGGCTGACGCGGCCGGGAGTGCTGTCTTTAGGGCGGCGAACGTATATGGTAAGAATCGAGCAGCAGCATTGCAAATAGCGAAGCGATCTCACCACAGGTAAATGCTGCGGAGCGAATGGCAAGTTTGAACCGAAAAAGGTGGCACAAATA
This sequence comes from Flavobacteriales bacterium, assembly GCA_007125175.1. Lineage (GTDB taxonomy): Bacteria > Bacteroidota > Bacteroidia > Flavobacteriales_D > Cryomorphaceae > T3Sed10-241. The sequence goes on along the minus strand of SLDS01000194.1, from coordinate 9,857 downwards.
GAACCGAAAGCATTGGCACTAAGAACCGGAATCGGTGGCACTGTTCGAACCCTTTTGGCCACCAAGCCATCCTGTGCACTTCGGCTTTAAAAGCAAAGCCATCCTGAAACGCAATCAGGATGGCTTTTTAAAGCATTATACGGGTTAAATGCAGGCCAGCTGGCCTATCACCCCAGAGAGACCTTAATGAATCACTACTTTGCTGCGTGCCGCACTTTGCATACCCTCAAATATGGCCAGATACACCCCGCCGGGGAGCTGAGAGAGGTCGATCTCAAATTCTGACTGATTCACCACTTCCTGATGCACCACCTTGCCGTAGAGGTCATACACGCTCAGCAACCCACGCGGCTCCGATAGGCGCATGCGGATGCGTCCGCTGCTGGGATTGGGCCATAGCTCCAGAGGCAAGTAAGCCTCAGAATCGTCGGTGCTGCTTATCAGGCTGCAAGGGCTGATCACAGATTGAAAAAACAAGCGGGTCTCCACGATCGCCGGAATCACACAGAGCCCATGCGTAGCACCCGGAAATACATTGACCGCATCCACATCTTCGGCTCCTTTGGCCAGCATGCTGTCGCGGGCTACGATGCTGTTTTCGAAGGGTACCTGTTCATCTCCATCGCAGTAAAACATGCGAATGGGCATTTGTGGCGCCCAATCGTAGTTGTCATTGTCGCGCAGACTGGCCCAAATGGGATGCTGATCGTCGATAGCGAGATTCATCAGCACAGTGTCTTGCATGTATTCGCTGATCACATCCGGCAGGAGCTCGTTCACCACTCCCATATCGTATTCGTTTTGCATCCCGTCGAAGTATGGCAGCACATCTTCATCGTAGGGGCTGAGCAAGATATCGCTCAGTTCATCGTACAATGTGCCGTATACGCGCTCATAGGCCTTGAGCAGGTAGACTACATAACCGGGATTGCTGTATGGCTCATCGGTGAGCAATACGTCTGCCTGCGAGCCCGAAAGGTTGTATGGGCCGCTCAGCGGTGCACCGGCAACGATACCCATCTCCTCGAGCAGATCGTTTTCCTGGGCGTACTTGAGCGTGGCCATGGCTGCGTGCCCACCCTGTGAGTAGCCGGTTACTCCCGTTTCGCCTGAATAATGTACCATGTCGAGGCTTTCTATGAATTCCCTTGCGGCAAAAAAGGCGTCGATCGATGCCGTGGCTTCAGACTCCGCGTGCACATAGGGGTGCAATCCCGGATTGATTCCGAGCCCCAAATAGTCGGGTGCCACTGCTATGTAGCCCTGTCCGGCAAAGACCTTGGGTATTTGCGACTCAGAGTTTTCCTCACTGGGCACATCCAGCTTGCGCAGCACGGTGCCATGGCAGTAGATGGCCATGGGGAATACATCGCAGTTGTCATTAGCTACCGGCACAGCCACAGCTCCCGAGGCAATGGTCGGGCTCCCGTCTATGTCGGTGGTATTGTAGGTGATTCTGTAATAGTCACAGCCGTACTGCCCGGTAACAAAAGGGGGTACTGAAAGCAGAAAAGCCGGCGTATTTGACAAAAATTCACTGCTTACGAGATACTCCTGAGCGCGCAGGGCGCCGTGGTTGAGTAAGCTGATGCTGAGTGCAGTGATAAAGGTGATTGCAGAGAGGTGCTTCATATAGCTCTTGTGTTTAGGTGGTGATTTGTCCATTTCATTTCAGGCGCACAAGTTAATAAATCCCTGCGATCACTACCTTTGTGCATGCCGAGAATAGTAGCCATTGACTATGGCGCCAAAAGGTGCGGACTGGCCGAAACGGACGATTTGAAATTGATTGCCTCAGGCCACAGCACAGTGCACCCCTCGGAATTGTTGCCTTTTTTCAAGGATTATAGCAGCCGCCACGAGCTGGAGGCCATTGTGGTGGGGCTCCCACTGCGCATGAGCGGCGATCCCTCCGCCATCGAGCCGCAGATCGCTGCCTTTATCTCCAAATTTGCGAAAGCATACCCGGAGATACCGGTGCACCGGGTAGACGAGCGATTTACATCGAAAATGGCCCTGGCCAGCATGATAGAGGCCGGAGCCAGAAAAAAACAAAGACGCAATAAGGAACAAGTCGATAAAATCAGCGCAACGCTTATCTTGCAGCAATTTTTGGAACAAGAACGAAACAAGCATACATGAGCAAGTCAGAATCAGAAAAAGACGAGAAGAAAGACGGTGGCATCAGCCGAAAAATTGAAGATCAATACCTTCGCGACCGAAAGGTCTTTTTGTGGGGGCAGGTTGACGATAAGAGTGCCAAGCACTGCATCGATAGGCTGCTCCTGCTGGATGCCATGGATCCGGGCAAGGATATCACCTTTGTAATCAACAGCCCCGGTGGCTATGTCACTTCGGGTTTTGCCATACATGATGTGATGAAGAGCCTTAAGAGCCCTGTATCAACCGTGTGTATGGGCCTTGCGGCTTCCATGGGCAGCATCCTGCTCTCGGCCGGCGAAAAGGGCAAACGGCACATCTACCCCCTGGCCAAGGTGATGATTCACCAGCCCAGCGGTGGAGCCCGTGGACCCAGTGCAGACATTGAGATTCAAGCGAATGAAATTCTCAAGACCAAGGAGATCGGTGCGCGGATTCTCGCCGAAAATTGCGGTCAAGATGTCGACAAGGTCATGAAAGACTTCAACCGAGACTATTGGATGAGCGCCGAGGAGAGCGTGAAATACGGCATCGTGGATTCCATCTTAAAGTAAGCTGCGCCCGGGCGGATTTCAGGAAGGAGCACCCACCGTCGATCGATCATCCCTGATGCCTCTCAGAAGGGATATCCGATGGCGATATTGAAGAGCAGGTTGTCGCGTCGCCACTCCCTGCTCAAGGGTTGTATATCGCCCAGCACCCACCTGTCATTTTCCGCAAGGTAAGGCAGCCTCGCCGGCAAAGCCAGATCAAATCGCAGTAGCAGAATGTTGAAATCCAGCCGTATGCCTCCCCCTGTTGCCACGGCAAACTCCCGGTAGAAGCGGTTCCATTCGAACTCACCTCCGGGGCGGTCTTCGGAGCTGCGCTGTAGCCACACGTTGCCAATGTCAGTGAAGAGGGCCCACTCCACGTATCCTCCTTTACCGAAGCGGTACTCCAGATTGAACTCGACAAGGAAGTCGCCCGTTTGGTCAAAGAAGGAGCCGAATATCTGGTCGGGATTGAAGTAGGTGCCCGGCCCGATGGCTCTGGGCTGAAAGGCGCGGAGGCTGATGGCTCCCCCCACAAAGAATTGCTTGGCAAATGGCATGGTACTGCTGTTGCCATAGGCGATGCCCGCACCTATGTTTTGTCGAAAGACGAGCTCAGAGCTTCGGTTGATACGGTAGGTGATGCGCTGATCGATCACCGCGCGGCTGAACTGGGAGAAGGGGATGCCGCCGAGCGTGTACTGTCCGCCTTCCTCAAGTGGGCCGTCGATGGCCCGATAGGTGGTGGCGAGGATATTGCCCGAAAACTCCACTCCGACATTGAAAAAGTAGCGCCACCTTTGCCCACTTTGGCCCTTGGGCTGGTAGGAATAGCTGTATGCTGGGCCTATGATAAATTGGTTTTCAAAGCTTTCTCGAAAAAAGACACTGCGGTCCAAGAGGGCATCCAATTGGGGAGAGGAGCTCAGTAATTGCAGGTAATCCACATTGAGGAAGCGCAGCTCGTGGTAGTGAGAGGAGCCGCTCAGCCACTCCACACCATAGCGCAATCCGAGCACGCTCTGGGTGTAAAAGTCGGCTTGCTGCAGTATGCGGTACTGCAGTCCATACTTGGTGCGGGGCACATTGCCGCGCAGTTTGCCATCCCTGCGCATTCCCCCGCGCCGGGGCACGAGCAGGTCGGCCCGTAGGTCTACCTCAAAGGAGCTCAGTCCCCTGCGTGCTCCGGATAGCTGTGTTTCATAGCGCCCTACACCCGAGATGCGCAGTTGCTCCGCCCCGCGCAGGAGGTTGCGGTTGCTGTACTCGATATTGATTCCGGGCCCGGTGAAGTTATTGGAAGTGGTATTGACATCCAGTTCCACACCCAGGCTCTGCTTTTTCTGTGCGGCCCCACTGATTTCGGCCCGCAGTCGGTACTGTTCATCGAGGCTGTCGCTGGCATAGCGCATCGTGACAAACTCAAATATATCCAACCTGTTGAGTTGTCTTAGCGTGATGCGCTGATCGGCCAATGAGTATTTGCTTTTTTCCTCTACGGCGATGAAGGGTTCAATCTTATCCGGCCTTACGAATGGCCGGTGGCTGCCGAGCAGGATATTGATCGGGCCACGGATGGTATCGCGCACCTCATCCCTGCTTCCGCTCAAATCGAGGTATACTTCGTCTATCTCATACACTTCCAGTACCCCTGCCGGCAAATCGGGCAGCAAACCGGCCCTGACCTTGACCTGTCGATCGCCCTCGCTACTATCCACTTGAAAGCGAATGAAGTCTGGCCGAAAGTAATAATAGCCCTCCGAGCGAAAGTAGTCGCCCATCTGCTCCCGTACCTGATTCATCTCATGGCGGCTGAAGATATTGCCCTTCACCACATTGCTCTCTCGCAGTAGGGAATCCATTTTGGAGCAGATATATCCCGGTTCCTTGCACGTTTTCACTGTCCCATAGCGGTAGGCCCTGTCCTGTGCCACCCAGTACTTCACTACTGCCTCCCGCCTGGAGCTGTCCACCTCACTTTTCACCGTCGAGGTGAAGAAGCCCTCGCTTCGCAACAGGGATTCAATATAGCGCTCATTGCGCTCGATCATCACCCCGGAGAGGTATACAGGCTCATCTCCCAGTTTGTATTTCAGCCAGTGCTTGAGCCCTTTATCCTTTTTTACCTCACCTACTACTCCATGTAGCCATACGCCCGGACGGGCCCACCATACCTTCACCACCTTTTTAGGACGCAGGTCATCCTCGATCTTGTTTTGCCAGCGTCGGGGCACACTTTCTTCCTGCTTGTCGTAGTGCACGCTGTGGCCCGCAAAGTAGCGTTCGCCTTCCGGCAAAAAGCGTTTGGCCGTGCAGCCTGCCATCAGAAAGCCAAGCAGGGCCAGCGCCCAGATATGTCTTAGGCCCTTACTCATTCTTGCCATTCTTCTCTTGCTGCCGCTGTTCTTTCTCTTCCTCCTCGAGGCGTTTTTCTTCACTGTCCTTTCGCAAAATCTGATTACTGCGATCAAAAGTTCTTCGGAACACTATCCCGGCACCTGTGCGGGTAATACGCCCCACGAGGATGTCTTCCATATCCGTTTTGCGGAAAGCCTTGAGACGGTATCGGCCGTCTTCGGTGATTTTGTACTCCACAATGAAATTGGTCATGAGCTGCTGGGAATTGTCCATCATGGGATCATTCTGCTCCAGGGCTACCGTGCTTCCCACGCGCACCACTACACGGTCGTTGAAGAGGGTTTTTTGCAGGTCGACTGTGAGGTCGGTTTCTCCTTGGCCTTCACTGCCGTATGATTGCAGGTCGAATGACAATTCTACGCCGCCCACGAGTTTGTCGCTCAGCCGATTGAGTTGTTGGGTGAGCAATTGGCTGGCGCTGTTTCGGGCCTGATTGGCCACCACATCGCTTCCCGTTGTACCTGCGCCCCCTTCGGCGATGAAGGAGTTAAACACCATCAGCGCAAAGACCTGTTTGTTAAGCTCACTTTCATTCTCGCGCAGTTGCACCAATCGGGTATCGATTGCACCGCCCATGGTGCCCCGGCTGGCCTGATCCAGGCGCAGGTCAAATCCGATCTCGGGCTGTTCGAGCTCGCCGGTGATGTTCATCACGATTTCCCAACCCAGCATGCGCCGCAAGCCTTCGCTGGCTGCGGGCCCACCGCTGCTCATCAGGCCAGCCGCCGAGGCGCGGGTGGGGTAGAGGGCGGTGAGTTGTAAGTCGGCTGTGTAGGGGTCTCCATTCCAGGTGATTCTGCTGCCCGGCTCAAGCAAGAACTTGCGCTTCACGATATTGTAAAAGGTCATTTGATAGGCCCCGCTGCTCACCGTGTAGGTGCCTGAGAGTGTGATGCGACCGGCGCGGTCGTAGCCCAATGCCAGTTTGCCACCTCCCGCTATTTCGAGATAATCACCGGCCATGGGGTCGATGATGAGGCGAAACTGGGTTTCCTTGTCTATGTTGAGCGTTCCCGCAAAATCGACCGCCGTAGCGAGATAGGACGCATCGCCGACGCCATTCTTGTCGCGGGTAAGGATTTCATCTTCTTCGCTTTGCCTGAAGCTTACCCACTCGATAAGGTCATCGTCCGAAAAGTCGGAATAGGAGCTCTCGGGTACGGTGAATACCATATTGGATCCGCGCTTGAGGCTTATATCGCTCCGAATGATGGGTTTGGTATCGCTGCCGCTGATGCGGATATCAGAGCCGACGATAAGCTTACCGTGAAACATGGGATCCTCGCCGGGAGCCATGTCCACCAGGGTGAAGCGATCGCTGTTGATACGCAAATCGTACTTGAAATTGCTGAAGTTGCGGTGGCCTACCTCTCCTGTCACGCTCAGCTTTTGACCCAGAGAATCGCTTATCGCAAATCGCGAAAACTGCAGGGCTGATGGGATGATCCTCAGCTCTTCATCCTCCAGGGCGTAGTAGCCATTGCTTCCTTTTAGCTTGATCTGAATTTGACGAAAGTTCAGCTGTCCATTGAGCTGGGGTGCTGCGCTGCTGCCGCCAATATGCAGCTTTCCACTGCTCTCGCCGCGTGCTTCCTGTATGAGCGTGGGCAATAGCTCTGCCAGGCTCTTGGCATTGTAGCGCTCCAGCTGCACATCGATATCCAGTCCCAGCGCATCTTCCTGCGGGCGCAGGCTGCCCTCAGCCAAAATATCGACAGTGGGACCTTCTATCCCTGCACTGAGCTTGTAGATGTCGTGTTCGGCTTGGGCATTCCAGCTGAATTCCCCAAAGTCGCTGCCCAGCAAATGCAGGTCTTCGATATTGCCATCCCCTTCAAAGCTTCCATCCGAATTGAGCTGAAGCTCGGCATTGAGCATGCCACCAAAGAGGTCTTCCTCAATGGCAAAGATGCCCGCGATAGCAGCGAGATCGAAATTTCGCGCATTGAGAAACAGGCTCTCTTCGCCACCGCCCTTGTTGAGTTCAAAGCGCTCTTTGCCTCGCTCCATGCGGAAATCGGATATCTCTGTACCGCTGCTGTCAAAGCGAAAGTAGGCGAGGCTATCGATCTGCCAGCTCTCCTCGGCGAGTATCCACTCTCTGGAGGGTTTCAGCAGCCAACGGCCTCCTTCCTCCAGTGATTCGTGGTTCAATTGGGCAGCAATGCGGTAGGGAGCTGTGAGGCTATCGCCACCGAGGGTGAATGCGAAGTGATTGCCCACACTGTCGGGCAGCATGCTGAGTGCGAGCTGCTCGATGCGCAAGGTATCGTATGCTATGCTCTTGATGCCAAAGCGGCCCGTGCTGAGGCCTTTCCTGCTGCTGATATCCAGTGATGTACTGTCTAGGGCGAGCGCACCCATACGCACAAAGGGGAAGTTGAGGCTGGCCTCGAGCTTGCGGTTCATGCCTTGATACCTCACCCTGGCCCGGGCCGGCTCGAATTCGCTGAGCTCCGGTAGGAGCAATTCCCGTATGAGCTCCGAATCTCCGGAGCGAAAGTCCAGTTGCCAGTAGTCGGCTGCGCTCTCGTGATCAGATTCTTCTTCGCTGTCTCTGAAGATGTCGCCGAGGGCCGCAACAATGCCTTCAGCGCTCATATTCGACACGCTTCGCAGATTGAATATCTCGCTGTCCACTTCGGCCCCGGTACTGTCGGCACTCAAGTGAAAATTGGCCAGAATGCGGCTGAGCTCGATGCGCTCGCCGTCGCGAATCACCAGGCTGGGCCCAAAATCAATATCGCCGCTCTGCGTGCTGTCTGATTGCAGGTAATTTATTTTCAGTGCACTGCGCATGCGAATATCCTCCTTGCTAAATCCGAAATACTGCAAATCAATTCCCGGGATATCGGCATCCATGGCAATGCCCAAGTCCTCGCCGATATGGGCCACGCCTGTGGCTTCGGCGATTAGGAAGCTGTCGCGCAAGCTCAGGGAGAAGCGGTGTTGCTCCCCATCTATGCTGTCGCGCAGGGATAGATTCTCCAGCGTGAAGCCCTCCATGCCGCTTCGGGGCAGCTCTACTGCAATGTGCCCGGCCATGCTGTCTGAGCCCAGGTGCTTCAGGTCAAATTCGGTGCTGAGTGAGGCGAGGTAGGCGGTATCTACCTCCAGCAGCTCTTTCAGGTCGAGGTAGGCAGACTCGATCAGGCCTTTGGCATGGTGGGAGGGCGATTCCCAGCCCGAAGCCTCAATATCCAGATCCACGCTGCCGTAGGGCAATTCCAGGGAGGCCAGGATGGACGATTGCCGGGGCCCGGCACCGAGAGCTCCCTCCAGTCGCATGAAGCCGGGCAGATTGGCCTCTGTGCTCTCATCGGGGAGCCAAGGCTTCAAATCGGCCGTGTGCAGCTCCAGCAGCAGGGGTTTGAGCTGCCAATCGAAGGTGGAGAGTTCCGCGCCCTTTCCCTTTCCGGAAAACCGGATGCGGCTCTCACCATAGCGCAAATTTGCGGAAGCGAAATCCAATGCGCGCGAAGATCCCGATGCCTTGAGATTGAGCCGAAGGGCTTGATCGGGCAGGGGAGGGATGCTGTCCGGGTGGAATGCCATGGCTGCCAGGTCGGCCACTTCCTTGGGGTGGAGGCGGAGCTGCCTCAAGTCGAGCGAGGCCTGCAGAAAGCTCTGCTCGTCAATCAAGGCTGCAAGGTCTCTGTAAGTGAGGGAGAGGGAGGCTTGCAGCTCACTTTTGCCCCAGCCCAATTGCAATGCTTCCAAACGGCTCTCTGTGGCTGCTACATAGAGATCGAAGCTCAGGGACTCAATAGGAGGTAGGGGCCCATATTGCACCCCGGCCTGGCGCAGCTTCAGGGCATAGCTGTCGGGCCTGGTTTTGAGCTCCTCTATCTGCAATCCAAGCTGGGAAATGTCAACTAATGTAATACTTTCGTTAAGTTCATTAAACTCGCTGACAGCAATTTGGTTATTATCAATGATAATATTTTTAGCATCGATGGCCAAAGGAAGGAAAATGTCTGGGTCAAATCCCTCATAATCTGATTTTTCTTCCGATTTTGGGAGCCTTAAGTCCGCATTGAGCTCCTCCAGCCTCAAGCTCCCGATGCCGAAGCGCATTTCTTCGAGATCGAGGGCCTCGCCTTCCAGTTCTATGGCCTTCCATCTCGCTTGGTATCGGGCCGCATCGCCGAGTGAATTGAAGGTAACGGAATGCCGCTCCAGCAAGAGGTGATCCAGTGCAATATCGGGCAGCCCGCTTTCGCCTTCGGCATACTCATCCTCACGGAGTTCAGCTTCTCCCTGGCCGTCCTCATCGGCTTCCAGCCTGAGATCGATGCGGCTCTCGCTTCCGCTAAACTCAAGGGACTCGACGTGGTAGATGCTGTGCAAGCTTGACATGCGGCGCATGCGCAAGTGCAAGGTCTCGAAAATGCCTGAGATGTAAGCCTCACTTTCAGCATCAATATAGCTCAAGTCGACCTCCTCAAGGAGCACCTCCTGTACAGCAATATCCCACTCAGCATCAATCTGTTCTTCCATATCCCTCTCAGCCATTTCCACTTCGATGCCATTTGCAGTTTCGGCTTGCCCGGCATCGGGAGGGCCATCGCCCATCAGGCCTTCGAGCAGGAAGTCATAATTCCAGATACCCTTATCATCGCTGTATATGGTGCCTTTTAGGCCTTCAATGTGAATGTATTCAATGAGTATTTTTTTATCGAGTGCCTTCCGCCATGCCAGTTTTGCACGCAGGGATCTCAGCCGCAGTATCTCCTCCCCATCGGG
>SLDS01000168.1 GCA_007125175.1 Flavobacteriales bacterium | reverse complement strand
CTTGCTTGTCTGAATACTCGATTGGGAGGTTAACCATTTTGGTTTTCATCAACTACAATTTAAGCCGCTCAAAACTATAATATTGATCTTAATTTTGTAAACCTATTGCATAATACAGGTTCAATGCGTCCTTTGGCTTATTGCCAAAAGCAGTAATCAATACAAAGATGATTAGGGCTGGGATGAGGTGCTTTCTCATGGATTTGATTTTCATGTGTAACGCTCTAACGATGGCATCATTGTGTCGTTTTCCGTCAAAGACTTTATTTCTTCCCCAAATGCTCCTCAATATCACTCAAGTGCACACTCAGGGCGCCTACCGATATCTGAATTTCCCATATCAAGAGGGCCAGGGAAGCAATCAGGAGCAAGAGTGCCACCCCAAATATCCACACCGCAGCGAGGGGCAGCTCCACATAAATCAGAAACATGGTGAGCACGCAAAGCAAGAGGCTGCTGATGCCAAAGACCTGCATATAGCGGGTGAGGTTGAGCCGCAGGCGGAGGTTCTTAATTTGGGTAATGAGCTTGGCATTGGGATGCTCAAGGTACTCGCCGTGCAGCTTGCGTATCACTGCGGCATAAGCCAAAAAGCGGTTGGTATAGGCCAGCATGATCAGCGAGATGGCCGAAAACAAAAGGGCGGGTGTGGTGAGGGTGAGTTCGGTCATGGGGTATCGTCATTGAGTTGAGTAAAGCCAATGCAAAAATAATGCTTACAAGCTATTGGCTATGATCCAAACGAAAGGTCTCCGCTCTGTTATTTGTTCTAAGGGATACATCCAATTTTACAAGGTGAAATGCTCTGTGTTTGCAGTCGGTCGGCGAAGCATGCAGAAAATATCGGATTATCAAGAAGTATCATGTATGGAACCCAGAAAAACATTCCACAAAACCCCTCCAGAAAACAGGTACCCCTCGTCTATCCGAGAATTGAGCAGGCTTTACCCGCTTTTTGTTTAGAAATGAACTGTTCCCAAATACCTACAGTTGTCAGCTCCCAGACTGTTCTTTTCCAATTAGAAATTCTGGCTTCAAAAATTGTTGGCATCATGGTGCAAGCGAAATTCATTATGAAACAAATCTAAAAAATATCACCAAATAACTATGCGTAAAATAGTTATATAGATTCGAGGAGGAAAGCCTGTGGAAGCGGTTATGATTCTTTAGCGAATCCTGAGCAACGTGGGTTGAGCCCATTCGTACAAATTTTGCTTCGCGATGGCGAAGTTTCCGCTAAGGAGTTGGTTTCTCACTTAATCGATATCTATGCAAAGAAAGCTACGATTCAATGTACTAACTCCCCTTATTCTTTCCGCTTCAATGGCTTACCTCCCTGCTCAAGCCCAAACACTTGTGACAGGTGACTGCCATCAATTCCGCACCCAAACACAGGGAGGTTGGGGAAGTCCTGCCGCAGGCAACAATCCCGGAGCCTATCGAGATTCACACTTTGATGCGGCATTTCCTGAGGGAATCACGCTCGGTTGTGACTACACCTTGACCTTTTCAAGTGCGCACTCAGTAGCGGCTTTCCTTCCATCAGGAGGTTCACCTGCTGCCCTTTCGGAGAATATGTATGATCCCGCCGATTATGGCAATGTTCTGGCCGGTCAGCTTTTGGCTCTCACCCTTAGTGTGGGCTTCGATGCTTATGATCCGGGCTTTGCGCCATCGTCGACTTCCCTCGCCGACCAGATAGTTGTCAGTGGCCCTATGCAAAACCACACGGTTAGCGAGGTACTTGATGAGGCCAACAAAGCACTGGGAGCTTGTGCATCCAGCTTCAGTCTACAAGATATTAATGCGGTCTTGACTGCCATCAATGAAAATTATGTGGACGGAATTGCAAATGGGGGCTATTTGGATTGCCCCGAAGAGGAGGAAGACTGCGAGATAAATCTCATAGCCCTCAGCTCCAGCTGCCTGGATGATCAAAATGGACAATACGCACTTGAACTCACCTTCGGTGGAAGTGGTGGAGCATTTGAAATTTTGGCACCACAAGCCATTTCCATAAGCGGTAGTCCATTTTGTCTCGAAGGAGAAACGAGCAGCCTTACACTCATTTTTCCGGAAGGCGAAGCTTACAGCTTTACAGTGCAAGCTGCACAGGAAGCGTCATGTGACCCTGCCAACTGTGCTCTGCCGCTGGTGGAAGGCATGGCTCCGGATTGCTGCGAGCTCGCAGTAGATTGTCCTGGGGCACCGGTGGGCCCCTTCGCATGTCCATCGGAATTCCCAGCAGCTGATCCAGATGCCATTGCTGTTGGCGAAGCCTGCGGGCCCACTTCCATCACCATTGCTGAAAACAGCAGTGGAAGTGGATGTCAAGGCAATCCACTGCAATTGATTCGAACCTATACTGTCAGCGATGGAAGCAATGTAGCCACATGCGTTCATGAATTTCAGGCTGTAAATCTTGAAGCCCCTGTGATTTCTTGCCCTCCTGAACAGCATGCTGAATGCAATGCTGCAATAGAACCCGATGAGATGGCTACCGCGAGCTCTACTTGTGGCGGCTCTGTACAGATAAGCTATGTGGAAGGCCCCGTGATTGATTGCAGCCAGTTCACACGAACATGGGTGGCAATTGATGATTGTGGTTACACTTCGCAATGCACACAAATTGTGCATGTGGTCGATACCACTCCACCAACAATCCAGCCTCCGGCCGATGCTACGATCGACTGCACCGCTCCGGCCAGTCCTTTTCAAACTGGCTTCGCCTCAGCGCAGGATCATTGCTCAGTAGTTTCTATCACGTATAGCGATGGACCTGAAGAGGGCTCACCTTGCAGTTCCAGCTTCGTACGAACATGGATTGCAAGCGATGCCTGCGGCAATGAAAGTACAGCTGAGCAAATCGTCCACCGTGTGGACATGACGGGTCCGGCCATAATAAATGCCCCACCCAACCAACATTTGCAATGTGGTGAAATACCCCCGCTACCAGAGAATGTCACAGCCATAGACGCTTGCAGCGGTGATACTGTGGATGTGTCCATCAATGAGAACATTTCAGTCAATGGCTGCAGAACAATGGTTTCTCTCATTTTCAGCGCGACTGATCAATGCGGCAATACATCCAATCTATTCCGCACAATCCAGATAGAAGATACTGAAGGGCCCGAAATGATTTGCCCCTCCGATGTACTGCTTGAGTGCGGTGATGAAAATATCGACCCAGCCGAGCTTGGAATAGCCGAAGCATTTGACAATTGCAGCGGCTCTGACGTCACTGTAAGCTTTCAGGATATGGATCGTGATGAGAGCCAATGCCCGCCTACGATGGAGCGTGTGTGGACCGCAGTGGATACATGTGGAAATGTGAGCAATTGCATTCAGCGCATCATGTGGGATGACAACACGGCTCCTGAAATCATCTGTGCAGATGACCTTACGGTGCACTGTAGTGAATCAGGTATAGATCCAGAAGAGATTGGCTATCCGGAAGCAAGTGATGACTGTTCAGAAGTATCGCTCGCATACAGCGACGGCCCGTTTGAAGGTTCGTGCCCTCTGAGTTTTATTCGCACATGGACGGCGAGTGATGCTTGCGGCAATACCTCTCAGTGCAGTCAAAGTATTACCATGATTGATGATGCTCCGCCCACCATAATTTGCCCGCCGGACGTGGCGATCAACTGCGGCTATGTGGGCGCTTCGCCAACTGTGGCAGGCTTTCCCACCGTAAGCGATCAGTGCACAGAGGTAAGCTACACCTATAGCGATGGGCCTCTGAGCGGTATGTGTCCGGCAGTATTCGAGCGCACATGGATAGCGACTGATCTTTGTGGAAACACAGCTGAATGTGTTCAGATAATATCGCTGGTCGACAATATGCCCCCGGTAATCACTTGCCCGCCGGAAGCAATGATAAGCTGTGAAGATGACATTAGCCCTCAAGCCCTTGGAGAAGCAAGTGCAGTAGACTTTTGCAATGAAGTGAGCGTGGACTACATCGATGTCGTGGTGCCGGGCAGCTGTCCGGAGAGCATAGATCGGATATGGACAGCAACGGATGCATGTGGCAATGACCGCAGCTGCACTCAAAGCATCACCTTCATTGAAACTTCAGAGCCCACAATTGTCTGCCCACCAGATATTGTGTTGCCTTGCGATAGCGACACTTCTGCCTTGAACACCGGTTTTGCGGAAGCCCAATCAGATTGCCCGATTGAGATGGTGATGAGCTACACGGATAGTCTCGTAATACAAACGGATGAAAATGGATCAGGAGGGACAGATACAGATGGGAATTCATGCGGTCAATTGCGCACACAAACTCAAGGTGGGTGGGGAAGTCCTGCCTCAGGAAATAACCCTGGGGCATACCGCGACCAATATTTTGCAGAAGCTTTTCCAAATGGGCTGACAATTGGCTGCACCTATACCTTGAGCCTGACATCGGCAGCAGCCGTTCAAGCATTTCTGCCCAGTGGTGGGCCTGCTATTGCATTGAGCTCAGATCTTGTGGATCCTACCAACTTTAGTTCTGTACTTGCAGGGCAATTGGTAGCCTTGAGTCTGAGTATTGGATTTGACGCCCATGATCCCCTATTCAGTGATTCGGAGCTTGCCCTCTCCGATATGCTTATTGCCTCAGGTGAATATGAGGGGTATACCGTAGCAGAAGTAGTCGATGTAGCCAAGCAATACTTTGGCGCTTGCGATAAGGATGCTGCTGGCACCGCCTTGGTTCAGGTACTAAGTGGAATCAATGAAAGCTTCGTCGATGGAGTGGGCAACAGCGGATTCCTCAAATGTCCTGATGCGACGGACGGCGGAGGCAATGGAGAACCCTCAGATGACTGCGCAAGCATACTCCGCACATGGGTGCTTACAGATGCCTGCGGCAACAGCGTGAGCTGCGTTCAAACCATCACACTGACTACTGATACAGTTGAATATGAAATAGATGAGCGAACGCCACTCCTGATCACAGCCTATCCTTCTCCAACGCAAGGTCCTGTAAGGCTGCAAGCAGAGGATGAGATCTCACTGGATGGACTGGTACAAGTGATGACCTTACAAGGTCAAATTGTACTGAGCAAGCAAATAAGTGGATCGCTATCCATGGCTACACTTGACCTATCAATGCTCGGCCGTGGCTTCTACATGATTCGTTGGCAAGGCCAATATGGAGAAGCAAATATGAAGATTTTCAAAGACTGATTTTACGGCTTTAAGTGAAGAAGGGCTATCCGCTGGGACAGCCCTTCATTTTGCACATACAGCAGCCCGGCATTGCCTTGTTAATGCGAATTCTTTACATTGCCGCAGAAACGGCGTTGAAAGGCCATGCCTTGATACGAATGCATGCTCCTTTTCAGAATTCTTATGCCAAGCGGGTTTTGTGCTTTGCTCATGCACGCTACACCTTGTTGGTCAGCTTTCACAGCTCAGGCGGACAGCCTGAAGGCTTTGCTCCCGCTGAGCAGGAGTGACAGCACCAAGGTCTGGATTTTCCGTGATATTGCTTACGATTATTTGCCCCATGAGCCAGACTCTACTTTGCACTACGCCGGCAGAGGTGCAGCGCTCGCACGAAGCATTGAATTTCACCAAGGTGAGCTGCGCAACCTATATCAGGCTGCCCTTGCATACGAGTACAAAGATCAGTTTGACAGTGCCTACATGATGTACCGAAGGGCCACGAACCTGGCCAAAGAAACGGCCGATGGTGTGAGTCTGATCGAAATGATAAATGCGCATGGTGTAGCCCGCTATTATGCCGGTGATTTGAGTGCCGCCACGGCTCTATATACCCAGGCTTTTGCCATAGCCGACTCTCTGGAAATCGATGAGCAAAAAAGCCACTCCCTCAACAACATTGGCGTGATATATCGGCTGCAAGGGAAACACGAATTGGCTCTGGAGATTTACGAGAAGTCCCTGCGCCTCAAAGAAGCCCAAAACGACACCGTTGGCATGGTCAACTCCCTGTACAATCTGGGCTTGGTACACTCATTTATGGAAAGCTTTGCGGAAAGTCTGGAAGCACTCTCCATGGCGCGCGAATTGAGTCAGGGCATTTCCATGAGCCCGTCAGCGCTCGCCCCGATTGAGCTGGGCATAGGCGTGGCTTACTTCAATCTGGATCACCCACTCGAAGCGCGAAAGTATCTGGAAAAGGGCATGGAACATGTAAGCAAATCGGATCCCTATATGCTCGCTGCGGCCATGGCCTATCTCGGCATTATGGACGTAATGGATGGCAGGCTTGATGCAGGTATGCAAGCCATTGACGAGGCATATGCTTACGCAAAATCAGCTGGCCGACTCGAGCTGCTATTGCAAATCGCACGTCAGCGCGCTCTTGCTGCGGAGCATACGAATAGATTCGGGTTTATGGCCGAGGCATGGAAGGAATACAGCATTTTGGCAGATAGCTTGCGCAATCGGGATGTGCAACGCATCCGTGAGGAAATGGAATCCCGCTTTGAGCTGAGAGAGAAAGAACTCACCATCGCATTGCAGCAAAGCGAATTGGAAAGCGAATTGATACGCAAACGAAGAACACAGTTTATCGCAGCAATCTTCCTGGCAATGGCCTTGGGTGCAGCCGGTGTGGCCTTCATTTTGCAGAAGCGAAAAAAAGAACTAAACGCAGCTATCGCATCAAAGCAACAGGCATTGAACGAGAATATTGTGCTGCTGCGGGAAATGCATCATCGAACCAAAAACAACCTGCAATTGCTGCAGAGCCTCTTCAACCTCTATCGGCGCAATACGCGCAATCAAGATGCTCAGAAGGTGCTGAAATCAGGCAGCGACAGCGTAGAAGCTCTGGCCCTACTTCACCATCACTTGTACAAAGAAGGTGACTTCAGGAAAATCAATATGAAGGAATACCTAGTGGATCTGCTCGCGTACCTCAGTAGTGCATTTTCGCTTGAAAGCCGCAACATTGCGATGGAGCTCGACTGTCCCAAAGTGCATCTGGACATCAATCAGGCCATCCCGGTAGGTATCATCATCAATGAGCTTGTCACCAATGCAGTGAAACACGCCTTCCTGACCCGTCAACAGGGACTCATAGAGGTGCATGTACGCGAAGAGGGTGAGCAACTATGTATTTCGATCAAAGACAATGGCAATGGAATGCCGGAAAGTCCCGTGGAAGGAAGTGGCACGAAGTTGCTACAGCTCTTTCAGCGAAAGCTGAGCGGAAAAATTCACTACACAAGCAATCCCTCCGGAACAAGAGTTGAATTGACTTTTCCAATAAAAACTGAAATCGATGAAGAGGATGCGCATCTTGGTGGTGGAGGATGACCCCGTGGTGGCCGACGACATCTGCGCATACCTACATGGAGCGGGCCATAAGGTATTGGGCCCCGCATACCATCTGGCAGAAGCCAAAGAACTGGCAGAGCTGCATGCATTTGATATTGCTCTGCTCGATATACATTTGGAGCGCCATGGCGAAGGTATACAGCTTGCGCAATTCATACGCGGCTTCAGTCCTGCACCCATCATCTTTCTAACAGCCTCAGCCGATCAATTCACTCTCGATGCAGCAAAGCAGGTTCATCCTGAGCACTACCTGCTCAAGCCCTTTAATTCAGCTCAAATAAAGGCCGCGCTTGATATTGTAATGCACAATTTCATATCCCCCAATATAGAGCAGCAAAATCTGCAAAGGGTGCTAAAATTCAATGAGAAGCTTCACGAGCCATTCAGCAAGAGGGAGATCGACCTGGTTTTGCTCTTGTTGGAAGGTTGCAGCAATGAGGAGATTGCCCAAAAACTATTCTTGAGCCTGCATACCGTCAAATCTCATTTCAAGCGCATCTTTCAAAAAACAAACGTCGAAAGCCGCACGCAACTCATGAGCGTCCTACAAAACAGCTAAAATTACCTCTTTGGAGTGAATGATTGCCGAAGTGATCTCACGTACTTCGCTCTACCCAATCATTAAGCCTCACTCCAATGAAAAAGCTACTCCTCGCTCTTGCAGTCATTCTTGCAATCGTTTTTGCTACCATCCTCTACATCAATTTCGCCTTGCCAAATGTAGGACCTCCTCCCGATATTCAAGTCGAAATCACACAAGATAAAGTACTGAGGGGGAAGTACCTGAGTCATCATGTTATGCTCTGTGGCGAATGCCATTCCAAGCGTGACTTCTCCCTTTTTTCCGGACCACCCTTGCCGGGAACTGAATTTGCCGGAGGCGAAGTTTTTGATCATTCCATGGGATTTCCGGGCATCTTCGTTTCACCTAATATCACGCCGGCGGGTATTGGTCACTGGACTGACGGCGAATTGTTCCGTCTCATTACCACCGGTGTGAAACCCGACGGCAATCCCATCTTCCCAGTGATGCCTTATCACAGCTACGGCGAAATGGATAGCGAGGACATAAAAGCGGTAATTGCCTATTTGCGTACCCTTGAACCTGTTGAAACAGCGCATCCGGAATCTCTTGCAGACTTCCCATTTAGCCTTATAATGCGCACCATACCAAAACCTGCAGCATTGAGCGAGCGCCCCGATCGACTGGATGCTGTAGCTTATGGGGCCTATATCTTCAATGCAGCCGCATGCGGTGAATGCCACACCCAATTCGAGGATGGCAAATTCGTGGGCCCTGTTGGAGCCGGCGGGCGTGAATTCGAATTTCCGGATGGCAGCGTTTTGCGAAGTGCCAACATCACTCCACATAGTAGCGGAATTGCTCACATGAGTCGCGAGGATTTCATCCAGCGATTCAAAGCATATGCAGCGCCCGATCATGTATACCACAAGGTAAATCAAGGTGAATTTCAGACCATAATGCCCTGGTCGCAATTTGCAGGAATGGAAGTTGAAGACCTCGGCGCTATCTGGGACTATTTACAATCACTGGATCCCGTCGACAATTATGTGCAGCGGTTCAGCCCACCGCAAATAGCCTCGCAATAAAACTTCCTAAATCCAAACCTAAAAATCAATAACAATGAAAAGCTCAATGTTCAACGTATTCGCATATCTGCTCTCAGCCACATGCGTCTTTACCTTTAGTTCCTGCTCTGATGATGACGAGGCCCAATCCGCTGATCAACCTGGGCAGCAGGAACTCATTGCCCAAATGCTCGACGAAGTGCGGGACATTACAGCGGCCTACCATGATTATGATGCTGCTATGGAAGCAGGCTGGGACACCCAGCTCTCTGAATGTGTAGCCCATCCCGAACTGGGAGGTATGGGTTACCACTATGCCAGAATGGAATACCTCGACGGCCGTGTGAACCATTTGGAACCTCAAATTTTGCTCTACGCGCCGGATGAGGATGGTAATATGATTTTCGTGGGAGTAGAGTATGTCGTACCTTTTGAAATACTTTCACCCGAAGCCGACCCTCCAATGCTCTTTTTCCACCAATACCACCAAAACGAAATGCAGGGAATATGGGCCCTACACGTGTGGACCGAAAAAGAAAATCCGAGTGGACCCTTTTTAGACTGGAACCCTGAGGTGAGCTGTGACTGAATTCCGCTCACATAGAACTTCGAAAGACGCTTGGAAATCAAGCGTCTTTTTTATTTGCACCACTGGAACAATTTTCTGCCTGTATTTACTGACAAGCATACCCAAATGAGCCTGATATCAAATAAAATCGCAGCAAAAATTGCCTTGCAAAAAGCATTTTGGAATCCAGGAGAAGAGCCAAGACGACACCGGGAGCTGTCCCTCAGTATTGCTCCCAGCTAAGGCATTGTGCGAATGGCAAAGCCAAATTTTAGCCAAGCACTGGCAGTAGCTGCAGTGCGATTTTCAAACTCTTCAAGTGAGCAGCATGAAGCATGGGCGCTGAAATAAATACAGTGACCTCAATCTTCTACTTACTGAACCACAATTTTGCCAAAGGCCACGCCGCCGTCACGCTGTATGGCCCTGATCATAAATATGCCTTTAGCAAGCTGCTGCACGGGCACTTCCTCATCAGCAGTATTGAGGGTGTGGGCAGCGACGCGCTTGCCGCTAAGGTCGTACAGCTCAAGCTGGAGTGGGTACTGTGCATCGTCCAGGCCCAGCCTGAAGCTTTGGCGTGCAGGGTTGGGATAGGCTTTAAGCGCATTTGCCGAAAGGCGCTCCAAGGCTGAGGTGCTGAGGGGTGAGCCCCATTCCACACCCGACTTGTTGAAGTACATCAGGCTGGTGGAGGTGTATTCAGGAGCTCCTGCTGAGCAAAAGCTGTAAGGGCCGCCAAGTCCCTTGACATAATAAGTATGGCCCCCGCTAAAACAACCCCAATCGATCATCTCTGTGAAACATCCATCTGAAACATCAGGATTCTCGTGAAACATAAATGCCCCGGCTGGTAAGAACTTGGCAGGAAATCCCTGATAGGATCCAATCTTGTAATAACCTCCAAAAAAGCCAAAACCAGGCTCATATTCTTGAACTACCGGAGTTCCTGGCAAGGCATCGAAAGCCGAATTGTTATAGATGGCTTGAGTTTCAATATTGGTGCCTTGATATACGAGGTCAATATCCGTCATGGGCCCTTGATAGCTCCATCGCTTCACTTCAACTTCGTAAACCACGGAATCAGGATAATCCTGCCTTGATAAATACTTTCTGATGGTATGATGGACATTTCCTACTCCATAACTCGAAGATATTTGCTCTATATGAATCTCATCATCCACATCAAAATCATACACATCTACCATTCTGATATTTTGAACTCCGGAGAGTCCCTCTATGCCCGATAAGTCAAAATGACCTTCAACAGCAGGATGACCGGAATATCCCGGAAAAGTACCGAGTTGTGGACTATGCACTAGCCCAGCATTTTTTGCAATCCGAATTTCCTGGTTTTCAAACCAGTGAGTGGCAGGTGTTCCATCAGGATTGAATGCCTGAAAATTGAAAGTTTTGACTGAATCAGTCTGCCCCAATACATCTTGTATCTCCGCCCCACTTACAAAGGCATCAAGGTAGTAAGCGCCATCGGCAGCAGTGTAAGCGATCCACGGCTCATCACCAGGATAGCGCTGGGTAAGCAAGGTGATGGTTTCATCATTTGCGGTATAGAGCGTGGTAGTTCCATCGGTAGCAATGCGCACCTTCCTTCCCAGCATGGAGCTGCTGTCCGGGTAGTAGCACTCCCAATCATCGTCCCACCTCACCCAATGCGGGGCCAACCAAAAAATGGAATCACCATCGAAATCAACATGCTTAACTTCAAGTCCGGCATGCCCTACAGCCATATTGTGAAGGTATTGCTCATTGCTTTTGAGCACCTGATAATCCTGTCCCATCGTTGTGCTTCCGCAAATGATGAAAAGTAAGAGTGGTAATAGCTGCTTCATGATTGGAGGCTTTGGTTCTCAAACCTAAGTATTTCCAGTCAATGAACGCTGTAGCTGGTGCACTTTAATTCTTGGAATTATTGGAATCCCAAGTGCTTGGGCATTCAACTTCTTCGAGGGCGGGTAAAGGCTCCGGAATGCATCGCCCAAGCCTGTACAAAGCATTTTAGGAAAATGCTCAAGGGCGAATTGTTCACCCTATCCGGTCAAACTATCGGGCGCCTCTGCCAAAACAAAACCGGGAGCAATACAGAGGCATTGCTCCCGGCTAAGGCATTGCGTGAATGGCAAAGCTCAATGTAGCTCAAGACATGACATCAATGCGCTACCATGAATTTGTCAATGCTCACACCCTCTGAATTGCTCATGCGGTACAGGTAAACCCCATTGGGCAAGGAGGAAGTATTGTATTGCAATCGGAAGCTCTCACCGGCCTGCACAGATTGATGGAAAAGCTGATCGACAAGCCTGCCGCTCAGGTCATACACCTCAAGGGTGGTATAGCCATCTACTCCGGAGCTGAAGCTCACCTCCGAATATGAATTGGCAGGATTGGGGCTGCTGCTCAATTCGCTGCAGCTCACCTTATTCACGACTACAAAATTGGATACTGACATGCACTCAGGCACATTCGGGGGATCGAGCTGACCGAAATTGATCACATCTGTATAGGAAGCATGCACCACCCGATAAGAACCCACAGGATAGTTATTGAAGTTGAAGCTGCCCCCTACATTGCTGCCCAATATTTGGGTGCCACCGGCATTGAGCAATACAAATCTCTGAATAGGTCCTGCCGCATTGCTTACGCTGAAGCTCAGACTTCCGCTGCAAAGGGTGGTAGGCCCATTGGCTGAAAGCCCCCCACCATTGAGTGCTATGGTATTCACATTAATCCCATTGCTCAAGCTGAAGCAGCCGCTGAGCTGATTGCCATTGGTCACCCCTTGCAGGTCGGATATACTGTTTACCGACACGTGGCGCAATTGATAATTGCCGGCAGGATAATTCTCCATATTGAATACCCCGGTGCTGTTGACCGCTACTACATCCTGGCTGCCCGGACGTACGAGTCCGAAGCGGCCCACTCCTACATTTCCACTCACCTGTACGGTGATGATATTGCTCACACCATCGCCTACACAGAGGTCGGTGGTAGGATCGGTGGTAGAGATGGTACCACCCTCCACGATGCAGGGAGTGCAGGGTTCCAGCCCAGTGTCGCCACCTACACATTCACCGCAATTGTCGATGAAAGCTGAACCGCCTATCACCCCATTGCAGTCGGGCCCACAGGCTTCCAGGCCGGTGCTTCCTCCTACGCAGATTCCGCAATCGTCAAAAAAGGCATCTCCACCTATCACTCCGGCGCAGTCGCCTTCCACGGCACAAATGCTGAAGCTGCCGCCAAAATCGGTCTCTGTGCTGTATACAGCCAGGTAAACTTCCTGATTGGCAAGTGAGGCATCGCTTATCACCAACTGAGCGCTTCCTGAGCTGCACAGTACCTCATTGAGAGCCTCACAAGAGCCGCTGAAAAGTGCCATCGCATGGCTTGCACCAGTCAAGTCGCTGCGCTGCACGCTCAGCTGCCCGGTGGCAGGTATCTGAAGGCTAAACCATACCTCCCCTCCTGCTGCTCCGATGCAACTTGCCTCGGGTGCTTCGGAACTTGCATTGTAGGTATTGTACTCCTGCGGTTCACAGCTGCTGCCTATGGGCAAATCTACCGCCTCTGTGCAAGAAGCATTTTCCGGAAGGGCATCATTGCGCACACAGAGTCCAAATGAAGCTCCTTGGGATGAGTTGGCCCTGTAGGCCCGCAGGTAGATTTCCTCTCCACCCAATGAGGGCTCATCAATTGCGAGGGAGCTGCCGGTCCAAAAACAAAAAACTTCTTCAAACTCACCACAGGATCCTGTATATCCGGCAAAACCTGAACTGCCACCTAATTGATTCGGCACATTGATGGTAAACTTGCCCTCAGCCGGTGCCACAAAGCGAAACCATACATCGCCACCCTGAAAAAAGCCGCATGAAGGGTTTGGGGCAATCTCCGTACCATCAGTGGGCGCGTACATCGAGCTGTAGGTCTCAGGGCTACATTGATCCGAAACTGTGAGTTCAGTCGCTTCTGCACAGGTGGTGTTTTCAGGTGGAGTGATTTCCCATATGCACAGGTCGAATAGCTGGCCTTGGGCGTTGTTTACCCTGTAGGCCCGAAGGTGTATTTCCTCGCCAGCGAGCTCGGGATAAAAGAAGTTTTCGGCATTTGCCCAGCGACAGTCAAGCTGTTCAAAATCTTCGCAAGATCCGGTGTACATTTCCCAAGCAACATTTGAGGGGCTCACATTGCTGAACTCAATTCGGAAATTTCCGGAAGGGGGCACGTCAAACTTAAACCACACATCGCCACCCTGATAAAAGCCGCATGAGGGATTGGGCGCCACGGAGGTGGGCTCAGCAGTCGCAAGTTCTGAGGAGTAGGAGGCCGGAATACATGTAAAGCCAACATCAATGCTCAGCGCATTTGCGCAGTCGTCATTTACAGGTGCCTCCGTTACTTCATACACGCAAAGATTGAAATCTACGCCCTGACGGCTCCCAAAACGGTATACACGTAGGTACAGTGTTTCGCCAGCGAGACCAGGCTCAACGAAAGTGGTATTGCTGCCCGAGCAGGCCACTTCTGCAAAAGCTCCACAGCTACCACTGTACAATGCCCAAGAGAGGAGCGTAAAATTAAGTGACGAAGCCTCAATGCGAAAGCGTCCCGACAAAGGCACTTCAAATTTGAACCAAACATCGCCACCGGAGTAAAAGCCGCATGAGGGTACGGGAGCCACATCGGTACCGGTGCCAGTAGACAACGTGGTTGAGTAGGCTGCGGGATTGCATTCGAGGCCGAGGCTGAGTTCAGTTGCATCGCTGCAATCATTGTTAATTTCAGGGGTGTACTCCCACACGCAGAGGTTAAAATCGTGACCATCTGCAGAGCCCTGCCTGAAGCTACGCATATACAAGGTCTGTCCTGCCAAGGCCGGTATCATCAGGTTTTGAATGGTGTTGCCGCAGAGCACTTCGGTCATACTCCCGCAGCTACCTGTGTACAAGGCCCATTGAGCCTGGCCAGAAGCGCCTGAGGCTTCTATCCTCACATTTCCCGAAGCGGGCACCGTGAAGGTAAACCATACATCGGCTCCCTGATAAAATCCACATGATGGATTGGGCGCTACATCCGTAGGCTCAGCCGTGGCATCAATGCTGCTGTAGGAAGCCGAGGTGCATTCGGTGTTCATGTCGAGATGAATAGCATCCGCGCAATTGTCATTTGCGGCTTGGGCGAAGGTCTTTGAAGGTAAAATAAAAGCAAGTATAGCAATGACTTGCAAAGGGTAAAGCAATCTCATGGGTCAAATGGTTAAATGAATAAAACACATTGATGAGGGGCATTCGCAAGCTCCATCTTCCGATGAGATTTCGCAGAACCTCTCATTTCATGCAAAGGTGTGGCCTTTGCTCAGATGCTTCCTCACCCATTCGGGTGATATTTGATTTGACCATTCTATAGCGCTTCAGGATGCCATTCAGATCCCGGCTCATTCAAATCCTTTGGCTTGGACAGCAGGAGTCATTTAGGGATTGCCTTTCGGCAAAAAAGGAAATTGCGGATTTGCCCTTGTGATTCATTTGCGAAAGCAAAAGAAACATGGACCATTGAGTCATTTCTCCCAGGCTACACAGCCGGGAGAGTAATGCAATGCAAAGGTGTGTGAAAGATTACTGATCTACGGGCTTGTCTACAGCCACGATTTGTATATCGTCAATATAGCACTCACCCGTACCGATAAATTCGAAATAAAGGTGCTTGATGCGCTTCAGATCAGCATCCGTCGGAAAGAGCTTGAGCGGCAGAAGCACCGTAGTCCATTGAGGGCCATAGAGCCCCGATAAGCTGTGGCTATTTTGCACAAGCACATGGGTGGTACCCCTGTCATAGTCTTCAAAGCCTACCCGTATTGAGATATCCTCACCTGCGGCGGATTGTATCATCTTAATTTGAAAACGAATGGCTGCTTTCTCGATAATGGGTGTGATATCGGTGGGGTGCCAGCGGTTCCAGCTCACGCCAAACTGATTCAGGTGACAATCATCACCTGTCGCATCCCACTTGGCATAGATGGACTGCTTGCCCACTGCAAAATCATCCTTGCTCAGCTCGAAGCGCTGGCAGTGATCGCTGATCAGGCCCCAGCCATTGTTGTTGATAAACTCATCTTTAAACAAGACCACGGGCAGGGCAAGCGGATCGGGCAGTTTCTCCTCCTCAAGCCAGGGCTCTCGCTCCTCCGGTGTGTGAAAGATGAGTTCTATATTGTCCAAATACACGGCTCCGCTCTGCTGCAATTCGATCTGCAATTGCTTGATATTGCTTACATCCAGATTTTCTGTCTCGATATCAAAATCGGCCAGTGGCACGATCACCTGCTGCCATTCTTCATCCAAAGCAATCCTCTCGAAATACTTATTACCTGTATAACAAAAGCCCATGCCGCCGGAATAGTCCTCAAGGGTGAGTACAAAAGGCAATCCGAAGGAACGTCCTTCAATGGTGCGCACATACATGGATATGGCGGCATGATCCATCACAGCTGAGAGGTCCTTACCCACATAGCCATCCCAGCCGATGCCGATTCCCGCCCAGGTGCAGCCCTCAGCATTGCGGTCCCAGCGGAGCTTGATCGCAGAGTGCCCGCTTTGCACAATGTCTTTGCTGAGGCTTACTTCTTTGCATTCATCCTTCTCAATGCCCCATACATCGCGGTCATCATCCTTGTATATCAAAGGCTCCACCACCCTTGAGATACGCTCAGGTCGCTCTGGTGGCGGCACCCTGACCTCTCCGGTGTAGAAAGTGGCCGGTTTGAATTGCACGCAACTCACTATCAGCAAGCCTAACACAACTATGGCTAATCTTATGCTCCATTTACCGAAAACATTTGAAATACCGCTCATTTCGATCATCTTAGAAACTTAATGGTTGCCCAATTGTGAAGGTAAGATAATCTACAGCAAAGCGTACCTGCAGAGGAGGTGTAGGCTGATTATCATGATCGGAGAGCAGCACGATACGAATTGCAACTATCTTTTCAACATCGTCAGATGTCATGCCCAGATCAGCCATGGTGAAGCTGTAATGCCTCCACCCTGTGTGCATTAGCATCAAATTGTTTTCACTTGAGAAAATTGCATCCTGACCATCTTCAAAATCTCCACTATCATTGGAGTCCACAGCAATCTGAACAGAAGCCATTGCATGAGGCGAAGCGTCATGCCACATGAACCAATTGAAATAGATCTGACTGGGCGAAGCTTGTGGCAATTGCATGTATGGGTTGCCCGCGATACTGGATTTAATATCGACGAGACCAAGGAAGAATGGATTGAAGTCAGGATTGGGATTGCCCGTCAGAATGTAATAGAAATCACCTACTACCGCAGGGAAGTCGCTACGGCGACCTGTCTCAGCCAGAACCAACTTAAACTCGAAATTCCCAAGTATAATGTTCGCCCCGGGATCCGATTCGAAATCAGTGACAAGAAAATTGGTGGGAAGCGGCCTTTGCGAGAGGGATGTGATCATCAGTGTGTCACCATACGATGGCTCTTCAGGTATGCTCAAAGTCACCATACATTCTTCATCGCGGAAGAGAGGAGGGGTGGTAGCAGTACCATTCCATGTTGCATTGCTCTCATCAAGTCGCAGGTCAAAGCCCTCAATGACTTTCACGGCGCCCGATTGCATTCCCTCTATTCTGAGAATCCAGTCGACACTCTTATTAAAAGCCGCCCTAAAAAAAACGGTGCCGCCGGCAGCGAAGTCAACTGTGTTCTGGCTTGCGGTTAAGGTATCAACTGACTCGAAATCGGCAAAACGATCGATAAGGCTCGGCCCTGCAGGATCCTCAAGATCGCGATCGCAAGAGCTCGTAGTGAGAAAAATAGTAGCCACCAAAAACAAGGCAAGGTAGCTGGCAGTGAAATATTTCTTCTGATCCATCTTAGAAAAGCATATTATAGATGACAAAAATTTGATCCAAATTGTAGTCGATGGGGTTGTTTTCCCCCCGCCGCGACTGGAAGTTGTGGTATTGCATGGTCAGGTAAGCCCTTGGGTTGAAATTGTACTTCAATCCCACAGCCAGCAGCTGCTCCCTGTCATCGGCTTCGTATCCTTCAGGGAAGTTGCGCACCACATTAAAGCGATCGATTTGGGGCACGTACTCATTGCCTTCGGCCTGCAGGTACTTCCCTCCCACCAAAACTTCGAAGCCTTTGAACAGCTCTATCTCAACACCGAGCTCTACCATATTCGACATCAGATCGATCTGCTCGACCGGTACGCCGCCACGCTGGGTATTCTCAAATTGATAACCAAAGGTAAAGCGCAGCTTGTTTTCAAAATCGAGCAGCTGATGGGCATTGAGATTGGCTGCTGCTCTCAGCAGGGTAAAGTTTTTAAGTTCTTCAGTACCCTGGCCCAGAATCTCACTCATAAAGGCCGCATCCAGCCTGGCCTCCACGAGATCCTCACTTCCTCCGTACTCTGCCCCAAAGCGCGCACCCCTTCTGTTGGGCGTGGCAAGTCCATAAGGCATGGTATTGCTAAAGCGTGGGTCATAAGGCATCAGGCGATCGCTCAATTCGAAGGTGTACATCAAATTGTCGCGATTGAGGTCGAAAATGGACATTCGGCGTCGTTGCTGATCCGGCCCCAGACGGTCATAGAAAGAACGCTCGTTTTGTAAATCTATTCTCCGGCTTTGTGCAGCAATGCTGAAAAAATCAGGGCCAATATCCACATAAGATCCTTGCACAGTGATCTTTTGCTCCCTGAATGCCACTTTGAAACCCGCATCCATGAAGTAATCATCAATGCTGAAGAGGGCGGTGCGCAGGGTGTCATGGGTCTCTGTGAGCGATGAACGCCCGGTTTCACCAAGAAGGCTCACGGTGGTATTGCGGTCCTGATAGAGGCGAAAATCCCAGTTGAAGGTGGCAATGCTGTTGCGGATACCTGTATTGGCCTCACCTGAGCGCAAATCGTCGAATGTGTGGACAAAATTGAATCCAAAGTCGGCACGCATTCCCAGACTATCACTGATGTTTCGCGTTCGGAACTTCATATGCCCACCACTTGTATATCGAGATGGAATGGTGAAGAAATCGGTACCCCTCACCCGGGCGATAAAGGCGCTAAAATCTGCATCGCGCAATACGTGGGTAAAGTTCAGCCCAAAATCGAGCTTGGTACCCTGCACGCGTCGGGTATTTCCATTGCCATAAAACTGCTCGTAATAGATCACCTCTCGCTGCGCTTCCAGGGCTGCCGGATTGTTCACGAAACCTTCTTCTTCAAAGTTATAAAATGTGTAGGGAGTCATTGCAATATCCATATCACCCACATGGTACTTGATGGCATTGCCAATGATGCCTCGCGCCCATAGCTCACGAACCTCGACCGACATACCGGCGCCGAAGAATCCGCCAAACTCATTGCGCAAGCGCAGTATGCTTTGCACCTCCGTTTTGTCATTCGGCTGGGCATTGATTTGCAGGTCGAGTAGAAACTCCCCATCCACCTGCCTGCGAATGGTTTCGGGATCAGCTTCGAGAACAGGCCCATCGATCTCTGTGTTCCGCAGGATGGTACGCCCCAATCCGTTGAAGCGTACTCCGGCGTCCTTATCTTCCTCTTTGGGTGTTGGGAGTGCTGACCCATCTTGGCCATAGGACTGCGGCGCCATCAGTATGGCACATACTCCAAGCAGGACAAGTATTTTGATTTGAATATTCATGGTGCTCAGAAAAAGGTTTTCAATTCAACGGTTAGTTCAGTTCCGCGGTAGCGGTCGAGTGAAAATGATCGGTCTTCAAATTCCATCCAGCGATAGCGCACAAAGAGGCCACAATTCTCAGCCAATGACCAATCAAAGCCAATGCCTACGCCCAGACCAAGCTGATCTCGGGGACGACCACTCTCCAAATCCCAATTGGAGAAACGACCACCGAGGGCGTTTTCAACTCCCAGATAGCCGGTGACAATAAACTCCGGGAAGAGGGAGTAATACACGTCCAGCTCATGGTATTGCACAAAGAGATAGGAGTTATCATTCATGGAGGGTATGGGGCTAGCCCTTTCTTCGGCCGAGGTAAAGGAGCCCAGGTAGAAGAAGTATAGATCGCGCTCTCCCGCCATGGTTTTGTATTTGGCTTGCACATCGAGTGTGTTGAACCATTTTCGCTGCAGCGCCTGCCCCGTAGCGGGATCGAGGTCTGTGGTTTGTACCTCCTCAGATACCCCGCGAAAGAAGGAAGTAAGCTGGCCGTAAGGTCCGAAAACCGTGGGGCTTGTCGCTCCTTCCGGAAAAGGATTGTAAATCCTGGAAAGTGCAAGACCATTGATGCGGTGCACGTAGTTGAGCGTTGTACTCAAGGCCTCCAATTCTTGAGAAATACCCCAGCCGAGATTGAGCTTAAACTTGTTGAACTCAAAATTGGCATTGGCATTCACACCCCGGCGGTTGTGAACAAGCTGATTGGTTATTACCAACTGCCCGCCTGCTCCCACTGCACCGGGCAAAAGACCTATTTCATCGAGAATATCGGGATTGGAATTGGTGAACACCTCACCACTTTGGTTGAAGAAGTCTTTGCTGATCTGATACACCTGTATGTCCATTGGCACCTTGGTGTACTTTTTCGGTAGGTAAAAACGAAGCATCAAGGCCTCACCCCAGCGCTCAGCGTAGGTAGGCGTTTTGAAACTTCCCGCGCCGAGCTCTCCCGTTACCCGTACATCGGCCACATTCACATCCAGTGTCATGGTGTGTACCTGATAGACCCTTTGGTCGCGGCTGGTGCTGTCGAGCACGGTGGCATTTCGCAGCATGTTGTAAGCAATGCGGTGCTTGTTGTCAAAGGTCTTTTCAATCTTACCTCCCGATACTATAGAAGGCAGGCTTCTCGCCAAACCGGCCATTTGGGTGTAATTGTGTACCTGACCTGCTGACAGATTTGAGGGAACTTCAAAAGGATTGAGTGCACCCTCCGGCAAGCCTGCGGCAGGCTGTGTGCGGCCCCAGAAGAGGTCGAAGGCAAAATCACCTGGGAGACGCCCACCATTGAGAATAAGGCCCTGAAAAGCTTGATTGTCCCAGCGAAGGTCACCCGGGGTGGCTACACCCGAATCGTAATAACTCTGATAGCGCTCTACATCGTTTACACCTTCCCAGGGCGTGCGATCGAAAATACTGAAGCGATCAAGAACCTGAAAAATTCCGATGGTAAAGGTGCTGAGGCTGTACCAGTGGATACCTCCAGCCCGGATACCGAAGTTTCCAACATCCGTGCGGAAATTACCGTAGAAATTGATCCCAAGGTTGGTCGTAAAATCATTTCCTTCAGTGTACCTTCCTAAATAAGGAGTGAACATGTACAATTCCGTTCCGAAGGTAGCGGTAGACGAGGGGCGCCCGACCACATTTAGCGAAAGCATGGGCTCCCGATAGCCATCGCCTACAGAAAAGGCCCTGCGGAAAGGTTCGAGACCAGGATAATACTCGCGCATATTGCGGCCATATCCAAAGAAGCGGTAATAGCCAAAAAAGGTTAGCTTTTGATCCGGGATACGCAGCTTTTCCTCCACAAATTGCGGATTGTATTGAATGCCCGCAATGGTATGAACAGAAGCTTGACGAAAATCTTTATCTCGAATTGCGGATTTTGTCGAATCCTCCTCAGCTACATCGCGATCCTTTACTTCTTGCCCCTGCACTTTCATTGTAAAAAGTACACTGATCGAAAGGCTCAACAGCACAAAGCGAAAAAACGGAGAAAAACCCATACGCAAACGACTTGTTTTGCCGTGTGCGTCAGAATTGTAGACGCTACACATCTCGGCTTAATAATTGGTTGAGACAAATTTAGCTTCAATTCGGCTCATTCAAATTTTTTAACTACATCAAAGCTACATCCGATGAAAAAACACTTCATCAAGACTACATCAAAGCCTAATTTTATGTCCAATCTACACGCTTATCTGTATCTTCAAACAAGCAAGATTTGCTTTTTAACATTGAATTGACATGAAGTTTAAAACACATCTTATTACCGTAGGGCTAATGCTGCTCTTCAGCGCTATTGGCTACAGCCAGGATCGCTACATGCACGAGGGTCCCATCAAGGTAGAGTTGAAGGAAGAAAATGGCAGCTGGCAGATGTACCGAGGAGGTGAGCCCTATTACATCAAAGGAGTTGGCGGGCAAACCCGACTTGATAAAGCCGTGGAGTACGGAGCAAATTCTGTGCGAACATGGGGCGTACATGAAGCTGTAAATGTGCTGGATAAGGCCCATGAGAAAGGCCTCTCCGTGCTCTTCGGTCTGTGGGTAGGTCAGGAGCGGCAAGGATTTGATTACAACGACGGCCGCGCTGTACAGGCCCAGTTGGAATCCTTCAGAGAGGTGGTAAAGGAGTACAAAGACCATCCGGCCATTCTGATGTGGGGCATAGGCAATGAGAACGATTTATTCTACAGCGATTTTAAGGTGTGGAATGCCATCAATGACATAGCAAAGATGATCCATGAAGAGGATCCAAACCACCCGACCATGACCGTGACAGCAGGACTTGACGTTGCAGAAGTACAACTGATCATGGAGCGTGCTCCTCATATCGATGTGTATGGAATCAACACCTATGCCGCCATTATCGGTATTGACAAAGAGTTGCGTGCATTTGGTTGGAATAGGCCCTATGCAATCACAGAATGGGGCCCTAGCGGCCACTGGGAAGTGGACAAAACCGAATGGGGCGCTCCTATAGAAGAAACCAGCCGCGAAAAGGCAGCCCTCTACAAGAAACGCTATGAGCAAGGCATTGCCCGCGATCCAGAGATGTGCATCGGCTCTTATGTCTTCCTCTGGGGCCAAAAGCAAGAAACTACGCCCACATGGTATGGTGTATTTCTCGAAGATGGAACCGAAACAGAGGTGACAGATGTGCTACAGTATGTATGGACGGGTAGCTATCCAGAAAACCGGGCACCTACCCTACACGAGATCACCATAGATGGTAAAGATGCGCGCAGCAGTGTGTATGTAGAGGCCGGCCGCTATCACAGCCTGCAGGTGAAGGCCGAAGACCCGGATGGAGATGAGTTGATTTTTAGGTATGAACTTATGCCCGAAAGCCGTGATATAAAGTCGGGAGGTGACGCCGAATCCCGACCTGAATCCATGGAGTTCAGAAAGCGCGGAGATGCCCAAAGCGGTCAAATCGAATTTCAAGCTCCCAGGAAAGAAGGCCCATACCGCATGTTTGCCTATGTGAGCGATGGAAAGGGAAAGGCAGCCGTGGCCAATATTCCCTTCTACGTGAAAGCCGAGCTCTAAAATTCTTAAGCTGATGGTTTGCTGCTTGGTGAAGATGGAGCAGATTGCTGCCTTTCATTTTGCTGCGGCAAATTCTTGATGCCATGATTCACCTCAAAAAGAAGGTGAGAATACCCTCAGCAAAAAACGCTATGAAACTACATTCAATGTTCGTTCAAAATCTAAAATTTTTCTTTCTCAGCCTCGCAATGGTGACATTGTGTCAATCGACCCAAGGGCAAGCTGCTCAGGTCACTTTCAGGCTCAATATGAATGGAGTAAGTGGCTTTGATACCCCAGAGGTAAACGGCACTTTCAATGGCTGGTGTGGTACATGCAATGCCATGAGCGACAGCAATGGCGATGGAATTTGGGAAACCACCATTAGCCTTGCTCAGGGCTATCATGAGTACAAGTATAGCTTTGACAATTGGACAGGGCAGGAAAACCTCAGGGACGCCGACTGCTCATCGGAGGCTGAGAACAGAACACTCCTGGTGACAGGCGATGTGGTCTTGGATGTGGTATGTTGGGGGCTCTGCGAGGACTGCCTTCCGGCTGATGAGAGCAATTGGGATCTGGTGTGGGCTGAGGAATTTCTGGGCAATAGCCTGAATATGGATACCTGGAACTTTGACCTGGGAGCTACCGGATGGGGCAACAATGAATGGCAAAACTATACCGATAGCCCCCTGAACCATCAGGTAGGCGCAGGCAGCCTCAAAATCATTGCGCGGCACCTGGGCGGTGAGAATTACAGCTCGGCCCGTATCACCACCCAAGGCAAATTTGAATTTCAGTATGGAAAAGCGGAAGCCAGAATCAAAGTGCCTCTTGGCCAGGGTGTATGGCCAGCCTTCTGGATGCTGGGATCCAACTTTCCTACCATAGGGTGGCCGCAGTGCGGTGAGATTGATATCATGGAGCATGTGAATGAAGAACATGTCACGCACGCTGCGGCACACTGGAACCTGGATGGACATACCTACGAGACTACCAACGTGCCTTTTGAGATCAACGAATTCCACCGCTATGGAATTATTTGGGATGAGGGCGGTGTGACGTATACCCTCAATGACCATCCATTCTTCTATTTCCCCTTCATGGAGGAAAACAATACTGCACAGATTTTCCAAAACCCCTTCTACTTTCTGCTCAATGTGGCCGTTGGTGGCAATTGGCCGGGATATCCCGATAGCTCTACCCCCTTCCCTGCTGTGATGGAGGTACAGTATATCCGGGTGTATGAAAAGAGCACACTAGGCAGTACAGTAGAAAGTCCCAAAGAAAGCGTGAAGGCTTGGCCTAACCCCACAGACGATCATGTCTACCTAGATTTCGAAAAAACGGGGATCGCTCGGAGGGTTCATGCATTCAACAGCTCAGGTCAAAAAATGGCATCTTTTATTGCCAATGATGACAGAAAACTTATCGATATGCATGGCTGGGCGAGTGGGCTCTACATCCTTCAGGTGTGGGAAGGCAAAGAACAAAGTGCTGTGATCAAGGTCTTGCGCCGCTAGCAAATCTCTTACAAATGCGATCCGCAGGAGAGTGGCGGTACACTCTTTGGCATCTCTTGACTTGAGCAGTAAATGAATTGCGCGCTCACCATTTTTGCAGAAGCATGGGCGAACAGACCTAAGTGAACCTCAAAGGACACTTAAACATCCATGATAAACTCCACGAGATTGGTATCGCTATCGAGCTTGAGCTTCTTGCGCAGGCGGTAGCGGCTTATTTCGACTCCACGTACAGAAATATTGAGAAGCGGTGCAATCTCCTTCGTGCTGAGATTCATCCTGAGATAAGCGCAGAGCTTCTGATCTTTAGGCGTAAGTTCGGGATACTTGCTGCGCAGCCGCTTGAAAAAATTCTCGTGGACCTGATCGAAGTATACCTCAAACTGCTCCCATGAATTGTCGAGTTGCATATCCCGCTCTATGTCTCTGGTGATCTGTTTCACCTCCCTTTTCACCCCTGCTGGCAGCTGGTCATTGAGCTTGGTGAGATCCGTTTTGAGCTTGTGGAGCATTTCTGTTTTTTGCACCAAATGCATCGTTGCTGAAGCCAATTGACT
Organism: Flavobacteriales bacterium; assembly: GCA_007125175.1. GTDB lineage: Bacteria > Bacteroidota > Bacteroidia > Flavobacteriales_D > Cryomorphaceae > T3Sed10-241. Next base: position 1,675 of record SLDS01000168.1, on the reverse strand, counting down.
GGTCTTGTGATTGACATCGGCAAGGAGTTTCTCATTTCTCAAGGTGATCACTTCATTCTCACTTTTGGCTACTTCCCGTTTAAATTCAGCCTCTTTTTCTTGCAACTTTTGTCTTTGCTCGAGCTTAAAGGCCTCTGTCTTTCTTTTTTCGCGCAGCTTTACAAAGCGGATGAGAAGGATCAGTGCCAGCACCGCGAGCAGAAAATAGGCCACTTTGGCATAATTGCTCGCCCACCAGGGCGGCAATACCCTGAACGAAAAGCTGGCTACTGCACTCTCATTTGCGAAAGCGTTTCGCGCCTGGATCTTAAAAGTATAGCTACCGTGAGAGAGGTTGGTGTACTCCTTTTCCTTGCGCCTACTCCATTCCGACCAAGTATCTTCAAAGCCTTCGAGCTTGTACCGGTAGAGCAATTGCTCATTGTGAGCATAATAGGGGGCGGTAAACTCGAAGCGAAATCCATTTAAACGGTGATGAAGATCGGGAGCAGGCACATCCGGAGAGGCGCCGACACCCCAATAAAGCACTGAATCTAATCCTGCAATAGTGCTCACGCGGCTTATCAATGCTTCGAAAGGAAAGAAATGACTGGATCGGATGTTTGGGTCGAAGTGCACAAAGCCTTTTTCTGTACCGACAAAGACATTGTGCTCATCCACGGCGTAGACGTGTTCAAATCCATCTACCAATTGATTCTGAAGTTGGTTGAAATACCGAAGTTCGCGCTCTTCGGGGTTTGCAGCTTTCCCAGTGGGTATCATCCCAAAATCTCGATTGATGGAAAACCAAATGTTTCCGGCGGCATCCTCAATGAGTCGGTGAACATTTTCCTCAGGGCCCAGTATTTCTTCATACGCCTCGTATGGGTCAAAATTTCCCGCAAGGCGGTTGTATCGAAAAATACCCTGTGGAGTGGTGAAGACAATCTCGTTTAGAATTTTGGCCACATGAATGAATAAGTCTGAGGGCAAACCATCCTCCTTGCCAAAGCGAACAAGATCTTTGATCTGGCAATCCCGACCTTTCTCAACATCTCTGCCCATATCAAGGGCGAGTTTATAGAGCCCCTTGTAGGCGTGGGAAATCCAAATATGACCATCGCTATCTTCTTCCATTACCCTCGCCGACTCATCGAAGCCTTCCAGTCGTTTGACAAAAATCCATCTCGCACCTTGATCAGTGGATGATTTCCTGTAGAGGGCCAGACCAGTGTAAGTGCCCTGAAGGGCAAATCCCGGATGGCGGGCCAATTCCATAAACTTCCAGGAGCCGCGAATTCCCGAGATGGGCTGAAGGCGGTTTTCGCGAAGCTCATAGGCTCCATCATGTCTGGAGACAATCAGGGTGTTTGAGACTTGATCGAGGCTCCATACCTGCCCTTCACTGCCCTGAATGAACTCAAAAGCTGCCCTATCCGGTGCAAGTGGCGGCCATGGACTGCGATACAGCCCCTGATTGGTTCCCAGATAGATGTCATCACCGTATTGAGAGACAGCATAGCCTGTCCCGTAGACCTGTGACTCTTTTTGAATAAAGGAAAAAGGACTCTTCAGGTCAATGTATGCCAAGCCATTGTCCAGCCCGCACCACACATTGCTCTGAGCGTCCTCATAAATGCTCAAAATGGTGTTATTGATCAGACCCGTCTGGCTCGTGATGCTTGTGTGTAGCGAG
>SLDS01000076.1 GCA_007125175.1 Flavobacteriales bacterium | reverse complement strand
TTCGCCGAGGTCTTCTGCGCCGCCCTGCTGGCCATGGGTCTCTTCACACGACTTGCCAGCATTCCACTCATCGTCATCATGGCAGTGGCAGCTTTTGTGGTACATGGGGATGATCCTTTCGGCAAAAAAGAAATGGCGCTGCTTTACCTCCTGATCTACCTTTTCATCTTCGCAAAAGGCGGCGGAAAGCTGAGTATTGACCGATGGTTGAAGAGGGCGTGAGGTCTAAGCGATTGAGATTGCTAAGCCCATTGCCGCCAAAGCGCCTCGATCAGCTAGCTGGACAGGCAGCAGGGCCTATAGCTCCTGCAAAAAAGGATTGAAGCGCTTCTCATCGCCAATGCTGGTTTGCTCCATGTGCCCGGGATACACCTTGGTGGCATCGTCGAGAGGATAGAGCACCTCGCGGATGGAGCGCAGGAGTGTGGCATGATCGCCTCCCGGCAAATCGGTGCGACCAATGCTCCGGTAAAAGAGCACATCGCCTGCAAGCAAAGTGCCTGAATCGCTGTGATAAAAAGCCACATGCCCGGGAGAATGACCGGGTACAGAAAGGATCTCGAACAGCTCCCCGCTCAAATCGATGGAGCTACCTGATAAGTATGCCACCTCAGGACTGCCATTGTAGTCGAGACCGTACATCTCTGCCACGCGCCCTACAGATTCCAAAACGGCCATCTCATCTTTGGGTATCAAAGGGCTTATGCCATAAGTGCGCGACACAAAATCCAGCCCAAATACATGATCAATATGGCAATGGGTGCACAAGACCTTCTCCACACGCAGCTTTTTTCGCTGGATGAACTGCTGGAGCGTGTGCTCCTCCGACTGGCTGAAGCAGCCCGGATCCACAATCATACAAGCCCCTGTATCGTTATAAACCACATAAGTGTTTTCCTGAAAGGGATTGAAGGTGAATGTATGAACATTGATCATTCGGCCGATGTTTTTGCGAAGGTAGGGATTTAGATCAAGCAAAAAACTGCTGCCTCGGCCACCTTTAGATTTTAACCGATTTTCGAGAAAAAAATTCGCTGGAAAGCCCTAACTTTACCTGTTGTTCTCTATGAAACGTTACTCCCTGCGACTTGCGGGCCTGATCGGCCTCCTATTTGCCTTTGAGGGTGCACAGGCTCAATTTTACATGGGTTCCTTCAATGAATTTGGCAAGAACCGTGTGCAGTACCGCAGCTTTTTGTGGCAACAATACCGCTTTGAGGCTTTTGACACCTACTACTATGAAGGAGGACAGCAGCTTGCACAATTCACCTGCAAGGTGGCCGAACGGAATATCAGGCAGATCGAAGACATCTTTGACTACAGCCTCAGCGATAAAATACAATTCATTGTATACAACTCACAAAGCGACTTCAAGCAGAGCAATATCGGCCTCAATATGGACGAAATGCAAAACATCGGCGGGGTCTCGAATATCGTGGGCAACAAGGTTTTTCTATTCTTCGAGGGAGACCACAGACAGTTTGAAAGGCAGATACGCGAAGGGCTTTCGCAAGTGCTTGTAAGGCAGATACTCTTCGGTGGTGGCTGGCGCGATGTGATCAAAACCAATACCTACTCCGCGCTGCCCGATTGGTATACGGAAGGCTTGGTGCTCTACGCCTCCAAGAATGTAGACCACCATACACAGAGCGTCATTCGCAGTGGGATACAGAGTGGGCGCTGGAATAAATTCAATCGCTTGGAAGGACGCGAAGCCCACATTGCCGGCTATGCCCTGTGGGATTATGTGGCCTCGGTGTATGGCGAAAATGTGCTTCCCAACATCTTGTACATGTCGCGCGTGAGTCAAAATGTGGAGAGTGGATTCCTATTCGTTTTGGGAAAATCCCTCGATACGGTGCTCGCCGAATTTATGCACTACCACGAAAACCGCTACGCCACCAGCGACCTTGCCAAGACCACCTTCGACCTGGAGTCTCACCCCATCAAGGTGCACAAAGAGCAGCGCGTCACGAGAATGGAGCTGAGCCCCGATGGCCGCTACATCACCTATGTGACCAATGTGCTGGGGCAGTACAGGCTATACCTCTACGATACCCAAAGCCAAAAACGCAAAAAAATATTCAAGGCAGAGCACAAGTTGCAGCGCATTCCCGACTACAGCTTTCCGGTCATGGCATGGCACCCCTCCGGTAAGGCATTCTCATTTATCACCGAATGGCGCGGCAAGCTCATGCTCAATACCTACAGCGTCGATGACAAAGATTTGCAGAAGCGAGAGATATTGCGGCTCGACAAGGTGCTATCCATGAGCTACAGCCCAAATGGTCAGCAATTGGTATTCTCGGGTGTGGACAATGGACAAACCGACCTCTACCTCTACTACTTCATTGGCAACCGGCAGGAAAGGCTGACCAATGACCTCTACGCCGATTTCGATCCCAGCTTCAGCCTCGATGGTCAGCGCATTCTCTTCAGCTCCAACAGGCCGGACGATACGCTGAGAACCAAAGTCGAGGTGAGGGAGTTCCGAGATGCGCGCGACATATTCGCTTACGATCTCAAGAGCCGATCGCCTTACCTGGAGCGCATTACCAATACCCCTTCCATCAATGAGCGCGAACCCCATCAGTTCGGAAAGCAAGAGTACACATTCATCGCAGATTACGAAGGCACTGTAAACCGCTACATCGCCACCTACGACAGCACCATCAGCCGGATCGATACCATAGTACACTACCGCTACTTCAGCACGGTCGAGGCCCTGAGCAATTTTCGCTATGACATTCTGGAGTACTCCGTACAGCCTCAGAGCCAGAGCTATGCCATTCTTGCCTTTCACGATAAAAAATACCGCTTCTACACAGGCTCTTTTGCCGATGATCTAAGCCTCACGAGCAGAAGGGAGCCTTCTGAAGGAGATGAGGAGAGCCCCAAAGAGAAAGAAATGCCTTATATACAGGAAGGTGTAGAAATGGTGAGGGCCATCGAAGTACCCCCCAGGGAGCGAAGTTCGAAAGAGGTCGATGTGCGCAATTACACATTCGAAGGCGAGCGCAGCTTCGAGTACGAGCAGGAGACTGTCACCATCACCGAATTGCCCTCCTCGCGCAAGGAACGCAGCCGAAGGCGTGCTACCACCACCGTGCTCGACACCCTCAGCCTGCCCGGCGCGCGCAATTACAATATCAACTTTGCCATAGAGCAGGTCACCGCCCAGCTCGACAACCAGTTTCTAACCAATTTCTACCAGCCCCTCTCCGGCCCCGGCAATCTCAATCCCGGCGTTGGCCCCGTGCTTGGTGTGAGCATCAGCGACCTATTTGAGGACTATCGACTCACCGGAGCCGTGCGCCTATCGGGCAATCTGGACAACAATACCTACCTGGTAAGCTATGATGACCTCAGCAAGCGTGTGGACAAGCGGCTTATGTTCATTCGGGAGTCCAATCGATTCCAATTCGGCCAAAGCGTGGCGCGGGTCATCACCTATCAGGGCTCCTACCGCCTCAGCTACCCTGTGAATGAGGTACTGAGCTTCAGAGGAACGGGTATCTTGCGGCATGAGCAGGGGGTGAATCTGGCTGTGGAAGTGCAGAGCCTGCAGGAGCCCAATCGCTACTTCAACTATGCCGGACTCAAGGGCGAGGTAGTCTTCGACAATGTGCTGGACATGGGCCTCAACCTCCGGCGGGGCATCCGTGCCAAGGCCTGGGCCGAATACTACCGCGACCCTCTGGATGGAGAGACCGACTTTATCGTATTTGGGGCCGACCTGCGCCAGTATCAGCGCATACACCGCAACCTCATCTGGGCCAATAGGATGGCCTGGAGCACCTCATTGGGCCGTGAGCGCCTGGCCTACTTCCTGGGAGGTGTCGATCAATGGCTCATACCGAGGAGCGATAACAGCCTGCCCCTCGACCCCGAGCAAAACTTTCAGTACCAAACCATCGGTACGCCCATGCGCGGATTCATATACAATGTGCGCAATGGCAATAGCTTTGCAGTGATCAACTCCGAGCTGCGCTGGCCAGTATTCTCCTACCTCTTCGACCGCCCCCTGCGCAGTGACTTCCTCAATAATTTTCAGCTGCTGGCCTTTGGCGATGTTGGTTCGGCCTGGACAGGCCCCAGCCCATTCTCGCCCGAAAACGCCTTTAATACCACTGTAATCCGCACCGGCGACCTGACCATCGAATTGGAAAACAACCGCAATCCCATCATCTTCGGCTACGGCTTCGGCGTGCGCAGCAGGCTCTTCGGCTACTTCGTCCGCGCAGATTGGGCCTGGGGGGTGGATGATGGCATTACCCTGCCTTCGGTTTTCTACATATCTTTAGCCTTGGACTTCTAGTGCAGGGTCTGCCTTGCGGCAAAATGGATCGCCGCTTGCTGTAAATTGATCCGCGCTACCACAGTGCTCACCGCGGCTTGGCCTCTGCGTATGTCCTCAGTGCCCAGCCATAAAATATCTACAAGCAATCATTTTGGATTTTAAGACACAGCTTCTCAGTACCATTGCCGACCACGCCGAAGAGATTCGCGCCATACGTCGCCATTTGCACATGCACCCCGAACTCTCTTTTCAGGAGGAAAAAACAGCCGCATATGTATCGCAATGCCTCAGCAAGTGGCAGATTGACCATCAAAAAGGTGTCGGTGGCCACGGAATCGTGGCCCTACTGGGCGATCCCAATAAGGGGCCCGTGGTGGCCCTGCGGGGAGATATGGATGCCCTGCCCATTCAGGAAGAAAATGAGGTGGAGTACCGCTCCCAGAATGAAGGTGTGATGCACGCCTGCGGCCACGATGTGCACACTGCCTGTCTGCTTGGCGCTGCAAGGGCCCTCAAGGAAGCAGAAGGCCAGCTCAAAGGCTGTGTGAAACTCATCTTTCAGCCAGCTGAGGAACGCCTGCCCGGCGGGGCCTCCATCATGATCGATGATGGCGTGCTGCACAAACCCGATGTATGGCTCATCTTCGGGCAGCATGTATACCCCGATATGGAGGTGGGCCACCTCGGCTTCAGACCCGGCATGTACATGGCCTCAGCCGATGAGCTCTACATCCACGTGATGGGACGTGGCGGGCATGCAGCACTTCCGCAAAAAAATGTGGACCCCATACTCATCTCTGCCCACCTCATCACGGCCATTCAGCAGCTGGTAAGCCGCCGCTCCCACCCCTCCTCACCCACTGTGGTGAGTATCGGCAAGGTAGTAGCTGCAGGATCCACCAATGTGATCCCCAAGGAGGTATACATGGAAGGCACCATCCGCTGCATGGACGAGACCTGGAGAAAAGACCTCCACGAGCTGCTCACCAAGCTCTGCACAGAGCTCTGCTCCTCAATGGGAGGCAGCGCCGAGGTAGAAATCCGAAGGGGCTATCCCTGCCTCAACAATCATGAGACCCTCACGCGCTGGAGCAAAAAAACGGCTGCCGAGCTGCATGGCGATGCCCATGTGCACGATCTAGACCTGAGGATGACTGCCGAAGACTTCGCCTATTTTGCGCAAGCAGTACCTGCCTGCTTCTACCGCCTGGGTGTGGCAAATGCCGCTACGGGCAAGGGCGCCCCCCTGCATACCAGCCGATTTGATATCGACGAGAAGGCCCTGGAAGTGGGCGCCTCCACCATGGCCTATCTGGCAGCCATGGCCCTGGAAGAAGGACTTGACAATGTCTTGAAAGATTGAAGGAGGACTGAGAGTGTCTGCCCATCCCATAATCACGTAGTGATCCAGTCACTTAACAGCATATAAGCCACTAATTGGTGTCTGTCCATCCCGTAGGTACGGGATGATCCAGCCACTTGACTAAATGGACAGACTCTAATTGGCGACCTCGCTCATGAATTTGATCCGCATCAAGCGCAATTGCTCTTCGGTAAAGTCGCCCTCAAACTCATCATAGGCCGCGTCGATATTGTCGCTCTCGGCCTCCATGAAGTATTCGTAGATGTCGTTTTGCTCTTCCTCGTCGAGCATGTCATTGATGTAATAATCGATGTTGATACGCGTGCCGGAGCCCACGATGGCCTCGATTTCGCATATCACATCCTCGAGTTCCTTGCCCTTGGCACTGGCTATGTCGTCCAGAGGCACCTTGCGGTCGATGTTTTGGATGATGTGCACCTTCAGGCCCGACTTGTTCACCACCGATTTCACCACAAAGTCCTGAGGCCGCTCGATCTCATTGTCGGATACGTACTGAGCGATGAGGGATACGAAGGGTTCTCCGAATTTTCGGGCCTTGCCCATGCCCACACCCGTGATGTGCGTAAGCTCCTCAATGGTGGTGGGGTACTGTATGGCCATCTCCTGCAGTGATGGATCCTGGAAGATCACGTAATTCGGCAGGCCTTCGCGACTGCTGATTTCCGCCCTGAGGGTGGTGAGCATGCTGAACAGGGCCTCATCGGAGCTGGAGCGCCCCATATCGCGGCCATTGCTGTCGCTTACCTCATCTACATCGCTGTAATCTTGCTCTTTGTAAAGCTTGAATGATACCGGCTTTTGCCGAAAGGCTTCCCCTTCATCGGTGAGCTTGAGAATGCCGTAGGTCTCGATATCCTTGCGCAACAGCCCGTGTATGATTGCTTGCCGGATGGCTGCATTCCAAAACATCTCTTCCTTTTCTACACCGCATCCGAAGCACTTTAAGAGATTGTCTTTGTAGGTCTTCACCTCATTGCTCTCCACCCCGAGAAGGATGTTGATGATATGGCGGGTTTTATGCCTTTCTTTGGATTCAGCCACCGCATTGAGGATCATCTGAATATCCTTTTTCCCCTCGAAGTGCTCCTTGGGGTAGCGGCAATTGTCGCACATATCCTCGCAGCCATCGCTGTCGAAGTATTCGCCAAAGTAATGGAGAATCAATTTGCGGCGGCATACACTGGTCTCGGCATAGGCCACGATCTCCTGCAGCAATTGCCGGCCGATTTCCATTTCGGATACGTGCTTGCCCTGCAGGAATTTTTCGAGCTTCTCTATGTCCTTGTAGCTGTAGAATGCCAGGCAATAGCCTTCGCCCCCATCGCGGCCGGCCCGGCCGGTTTCCTGATAGTAGCTCTCGATGCTCTTCGGGATATCGTGATGCACCACATAGCGCACATCGGGCTTGTCAATGCCCATACCAAATGCGATGGTCGCCACGATCACGTCTACTTCCTCATTGAGAAAAGCATCCTGATTGCTGGCGCGCATATTGGCATCCATCCCGGCATGGTAGGCCAGGGCCTTCACACCATTCACGCGCAGGGCCTCAGCTACCTCTTCCACTTTTTTGCGGCTCAGGCAGTATACGATACCCGACTTGCCGCTCATGGAGCGCACGAATTTGATAATCTCGCGGATCACGTCTTTCTTGGGGCGCACCTCGTAGTAGAGGTTGGGACGGTTGAAGGATGCCTTGAAAACCTGGGCATCGGTCATGTTCAGGTTTTTCTGAATGTCTTGCTGCACTTTTTCAGTGGCGGTAGCTGTAAGGGCGATCACCGGAGCGTCGGCAATGTCTTCGATGATGCTCCTCAGGCGTCGGTACTCCGGCCTGAAGTCATGACCCCATTCGGAAATGCAATGCGCCTCATCAATGGCGAAGAAGGAAATCCCCGCTTCGCGAAGAAAGTCGATATAATCCTGCTTGGTAAGGCTTTCGGGGGCCATGTAAAGCAGCTTGGTAATGCCGGCGCTAACATCCTCCTTTACCTTTTGGATCTCTGATTTGTTGAGAGAGGAGTTGAGAAAATGTGCCACGCCATCATTGTCGCTCACGGAGCGAATGGCGTCCACCTGATTTTTCATCAGGGCTATGAGGGGCGACACCACGATGGCCGTGCCCGAACTCATCAAGGCGGGCAGTTGGTAACAGAGGGATTTGCCCCCTCCGGTGGGCATGATCACGAAGGTATTGTTTCCGTGGAGTATGCTTTCTACAACGGCCTCTTGTTCACCTTTGAACTTCGAAAAACCGAAGTATTTTTTCAGCGCTGCTTTCGGCGAAAGCGTTTCAGTAATCATAAGCAATTAATAAATCCTTTGCACATCCTTGGGGTACGATCCATTCGTCACCTTTGCTTCGCTCGCGTGCCTTCCAATCCGGTTCCAAAAACATTTCGAAACAATGTCTGCATCTAAAAAAACTCTCAGGGAGGGGCTTTTCGGCTTACCCTGCCCTTCTGAGGCATGCAAGATAGCAAAAAAGACAAAAGCAAAAAAGGCCTTTGGCGATTGATTTGTTATAGTTTTGCAGGCGTTCAGTAATTCACGCATACGCCCTTCCCAATGGCCAATCCCGATCAGATGTCCTTTCTAGAGCATCTCGAAGAACTTCGATGGAAGCTTGTGAAAGCCATTGTGGCCATCGTACTCTGCACCATTGCGGCCTTTGTATTCAAGTCGGTGATATTTGATGTGATCATTTTTGGACCCAAAGACCCTGATTTTCTAACCTATCGCATTTTTTGCAAGGCTTCTATGGCCCTTGGGCTCGACGATAGCTTTTGCCTCACGGAGAGCTTCCAGCTGCAAAACATCGATATGAGCGGTCAGTTTTCGAGCCACATTCTGGTTTCCTTCATTGCGGGATTGATCATCTCCTTTCCCTACGTGTTTTATCAATTGTGGAGCTTCGTGCTGCCGGGTCTCAGGCAGGGGGAGCGCCATGTGGCTCGCGGTGTGGTTTTCTTCACCAGTCTGCTCTTCGGATTGGGCATTCTCTTTGGCTACTTTGTGATTGCTCCCCTTTCCGTGCAATTTTTGGGCAACTATCGCGTAAGTGATCAAGTGGAAAACATCATCACCTTAAACTCATTCATCTCCACTGTGAGCACAACCACCCTGGCGAGCGGCCTCGTTTTTCAGCTGCCCATTGTGGTGTACTTTCTGGCCCGCGTGGGCCTTGTCACCCCCGCCCTGCTGCGCGCCTACCGCAAGCATGCCATCGTAGCGGTATTGGTACTTTCGGCGGTGATCACGCCCCCGGATATCACCAGCCAGATTTTGGTCACGCTGCCGCTCATTGTGCTCTATGAGATCAGCATCCACATTGCGCGGGTGGTTGTGAAGAAATCGGCCAGAGAAGATGTGGTACCAAGCTAATTTTGTAGTTACTTGCAGCGCTTTCACAGCCCTTGCAAGAGGCCTATGACCTATACGGCAGGAATACAAAAACGATGGAAGAGCCTGGCCATTGCCTTGAGTGCACTGCTACTGGCAGGGGCGAGCGCTTTCGCGCAAAAAACCATCATCAGCGGCAAGGTATTCGACGCGGAGAGTGGAGAGCCTCTGCCTTTTGTAAACATTGCCTTCAAAAACAGCAAGGTGGGTACCACCAGCAATATTGAAGGAAACTACAGCATAGAGACTTACTACGCCACTGACTCCCTTGTAGCCTCCTTTCTCGGCTACAAGCCCCTGAGTAAGAAGGTGAGGCTCGACCAGGAGCAAGTGATCGACTTTGCCCTTGAAGAAGGCTCCGTAAGCCTTAAAGAGGTGGTGATAAGTGGCAAAGACGCCGAAAACCCCGCACATGTCATCCTCAGAAATATCATCCAAAACAAGCCCATTAACAACCGGGCCAAACTGGATGCCTACCAATACGAAACCTACAATAAGGTACAATTTGATCTCAATAATTTCGGGGATAAATTCACCAAAAGAAGGGTTTTCAAGGATTTTGACTTCATCTTCGACAATGTCGACTCCACAGCCGAGAAGGTGTCCCTGCCCTTTTTTATCACCGAGACCCTCTCCGATTATTACTACCGCCGCAAGCCTCGGGGCCGCAAGGAAATCATCAAAGCCACCCGCGTTTCGGGCATCAATAATGAGAGCATTTCCCAGTTTATGGGACAGATGTATCAGGATGTGAACATCTATGAAAACTCCATCAACATCTTCGGTAAAAACTTCACCAGCCCGATATCCAGCTATGCCCTGCTCTTCTACAGATTTTACCTCGTGGACAGTACTTTTATTGACAACAAGTGGTGCTATAAACTGGACTTCTTACCGCGCAATGAAAATGAACTCGTCTTTGAAGGACATATGTGGGTAAACGATACCACCTACGCGGTAAAGGAGATTGAGGCCCGCATACTGAAGAGTGCCAATATCAACTTCATCAGCGATTTGCTGGTAAAGCACCAATATGATGAGGTGGAGCGGGAGGTGTGGATGCTCACGAAAGAAAAGCTCCTCGCCGACTTTTCACTTGTGGACAGTGAAACAGGATTTTACGGGCGCAAACTCACCTCTTACAGGGATTTTGTGATCAATCAACCCAAGGAAAATGAATTCTACGGAGGTGCCGAATTCGTCTCGGTGCTCGACGATGCCAGCGAACGCGGGGATCTCTTTTGGGCCGATGCACGCCATGAAATCATCAGCACCAATGAGCAAGCCATATACGATATGGTGGACAGCCTCAAGAGCAATCCCCGATTCATCACCTATATTGACCTGGTCAACTTCCTGATTCAGGGCTACAAGCAGTATGGCAAAGTGGAGATCGGCCCGGTATTTACCTTCATGAGCTATAACCAGGTGGAGGGCATACGCCCAAAATTTGGTATGCGCACCAGCAGCGACTTTAGCAAGGATGTGATGCTCGAAGGCTACGCGGCTTACGGTCTGCGCGACCGGGAGTGGAAATACAGCATCGGTGGGCGCTATCTGGCCAGCCGCAAACCCCGACTCATGCTTGGCGCCTTCTATTCGCAAGAGCTCGAGCTCGTGGGGCAGGTGCCCGTCTTCTTCCCCCGCGACCATTGGGTGCAGTTTCTCACATTGCGCAACCCGCAGGACAGGTTGCTCTTCGATAAGCAGCTACGTTTGTTTGCCGATAAGGAGTGGTTCACAGGCTTCAGCACCCAGATTGAATACCGCCACAAGGTGCTGGAGCCCCGTGGTGCCTGGAATTTTGAGCGTCAGATAGGCCTGGGCGAAGAGATCGATGCCATCGTACAAGTGCCTTCCATCACCACGAGTGAAATATCCATCGGAGCCCGCTTTGCCTACCGCGAAAACTTTGTTTCAGGTGACTTTGACCGCATCAGCCTGGGCAGCAAGTATCCTATAGTCAGCGCCCGTCTCGATCTGGGTGTGGAAGGCATCTTTGGCAGCCAATACGATTATCAGAAGCTCACCGTCAATGTATCCGACAAAGTGCCTTTGGGGCCATTCGGTAGTTTCAGTTTTGAGATGGAAGCCGGGCAAACCTGGGGAGACATCCCCTACCCCTTGCAGTTCATCCACGCCGGTGACGAGAGCATCTTCTACAATTCAAAGGCCTTCAATACGATGAACTTCTTCGAGTTTGTAAGCGATCGCTACGCCAGCTTTCGCGGAATATACCGCATGGAGGGCTTGCTGTTCAACAAGATTCCCCTCTTCCAAAAGCTCAAGTGGAGAGAACTCGTGGGCATCAATGCCATATACGGACGTCTCGATCAGGAGGGCGGGGCCAACTTCATCCTGCCTGAGCGCACCTTCTCATTCGAGGCCAATAAGCCTTATGCCGAGGCCTTTGTAGGGGTGGAAAACATCTTTAGATTCGTGCGCATCGATGCCATTTGGCGCTTGAGCTACCGAGACAATCCCCGTATCCGTAATTTTGGCGTGCTTATTGGCTTTGCCATCCAGTTCTAAAACAATGCCCACATGAAGCTACGCGCCGAAAACCTCATCAAAAAGTACAAAAGCCGCACGGTGGTAAAGGGTGTGAGTGTGGAGGTAAACCAAGGCGAGATCGTCGGTCTGCTCGGCCCGAATGGTGCCGGAAAGACCACTACCTTCTATATGATAGTGGGGCTGGTCTCGCCAAATTCGGGGCGTATATACCTCGACAAGCGGGAAATAACTGATCTCGCCATGTACGAGCGCGCCCAGCTGGGTGTGGGCTACCTGCCCCAGGAGGCCAGCGTATTTCGCAAGCTGAGCGTGGAGGACAATCTCCTGGCCGTGCTGCAGATGACCAAACTGAGCAAAAAGGAGCAAGAGATGAAAATGGAGGCCCTGCTGGATGAGTTCGGCCTGCAACATGTACGCAAAAATCGGGGCGACTTCCTGTCGGGTGGGGAGCGCAGGCGCACCGAGATCGCGCGCTCACTGGCTGTAGATCCCAAATTCATCCTGCTCGACGAGCCCTTTGCAGGTGTGGATCCCATCGCCGTGGAAGATATACAGACGATTGTAGCCCAGCTTAAAAACAAAAACATCGGCATCCTCATCACCGACCACAATGTGCAGGAAACGCTCTCCATTACCGACAGGGCATATCTGCTCTTCGAGGGGAGCATACTCAAGGCCGGTACGGCTGAGGAACTCGCTGAAGACGAACAGGTACGCAAGGTATACCTCGGCAAGCACTTTCAGCTTAGGCGAAAGACTTTCTGAGGCCCGGTGCCGCATATCGGAAAGCGCCTGCCGAACCCAATTGTGACAATGATGCAGGATACTGCGCAATATCCATTTTTGCGGAAGCGGAAAGAAAAAAGCAATGCTACCACAGAGGGCCGAGTCTGGAGAGAGACAGAGAGAATGTGTGCTCTTAGGCTTCTTGCAAAGCACTGATGGTGAAGCTGTACTGCTCCATGATCTCATTTACCAAGAGCTTGCGACAGGATTGGTCTACAAGTTTGCGTGCTTCATCCTCGTCGGGGGCCTCCACCTCAAGGCGTATATGCTTGCCAATGCGCACATTGGTGATGGATTCCAAACCAAGGTTTTTCATACTTGAGCTTACGGCCTTGCCCTGAGGATCGAGGAGGGCATCGAGAGGCATTACGTCGATTTCAGCTTTGAATTTCATGTCGTTTGGATAAAGAATTTTCGAGAATGGACAGGAGCAGGTACAAAAGTAGCACAATTGGGACGGCCTTCACGGCAAAAAATGCCAGCAGCACCAGAATCGCGGCGATGAGTAGGTAGCGGTACACATTGTCAGACCAGCTAAAACTCTTGAACTTCAAAGAAATGAGTGGCATAGGCGAGACCATTAGCAGGGCGCAGATGAGGGCCGCCACCGCCAGGGCATTGTGGCTCGCTAGAAAGGCATCGTAGACCTGCTGTAGGGCTGTACTGCCGGGCTCACCTTCGCGTATCAGCAAGAGCGACAGCCAAAAGAGTGCCACAGCAGGGGTGGGCACACCAATAAAGCGGTCGCTCTGACGGCTATCGATGTTGAACATGGCCAGCCTGTAGGCCGCCATGGCCGCCATGAGCAAGGGAGCCATGGCACGCAGAGCGGCGGGAGCACTGCCGGGAATACCATCGAGCACATCCAAAAGGTAAAGCGCAAAGAAGGCGGGTACCAGACCAAAGCTTACCATGTCGGCCAGGGAGTCCAATTGCTTGCCCAGCTCGCCCGAGACCCCCAAGATCCTGGCAACCATACCATCGAGGAAGTCGAAAAAAGCAGCTAGCAGCACCAGAGAAGCCGCCGTGATGGGCAAATCCTGATGCAAAAAATACAAGGCACCGGCTCCACAAATTAAATTGCTAAGCGTAAAGAGATTAGGAATATGAGATTTGAGCTTCATTTGTCGCGAAATTAACCAATCATCGTGCAATTTTTTCGCAACTTCACGTTTTAAATCGCAATTGGGTGTTTACTTTCGAATCATGGGGATGAAGAATCGATGCGGCTGTGCCCTTTTGGGGCTGCTCTGTTTGCTATTTGTGGTACACGATAGCCAGGCTCAAACGCGAAAATACAGCAATAACTTTCTCGAGATAGGCGTGGGCGCCAGGGCCTTCGGCATGTCGGGAGCCAATGTGGCCAGCTCCATGGATGTGACGGCCGCCTATTGGAATCCGGCGGCATTGACCAATATCAATGCAGACCTCGATTTGGCAGCCATGCACGCAGAATACTTTGCCGGGATTGCCCAATACGACTATGCGGGCATCGCCAAGCGCATAGACAGCACCAGCGTGATCGCCATTTCGGGCATGCGATTTGGCATCGACAACATTCCCAATACCACCCAACTTTTCGATAGCGACGGCAACTTCAATTACGACCGCATCACGGCCTTCTCGGCGGTGGATTATGCCTTCTTTGTTTCCTACGCAAAAAATCTGAAGGTAAAAGGCATGTCCATTGGTGCCAATGCCAAGGTCATCCACCGCAGCATAGGCAGCTTTGCGCGGGCATGGGGTTTCGGGCTGGATGCGGCCGTGCTCTACAAGCACAAGAACTGGCGCTTTGCAGCTGTGGGCCGCGACATCACCTCCACCTACAATACCTGGGCCTACAGCATCGACCAAGAGACACAGCAAGTATTTGAGCTGACGGGCAATGAGATGCCCGAAAACGGACTGGAGATCACCCTGCCGCGATTCGTATTGGCGGCAGCCTATCAGCGCGATATCGGGCGCTTCTCCCTGATGGGTGAGATCAATGCCGTGATCAATACCGACGGACAGCGAAATGTGCTCTTCGTGGGCGACCCCATGAGCCTGGATCCGCTCATGGGCATAGAGGTGGGCTACCTGAACATGGTGTACCTGCGGGCGGGAGTTGGCAATATCCAGCGAGTGAGAACCTTTCGCAATACCGAGGAGATAATCGCACAGCCCAATGTGGGTGTGGGACTGCGCCTCGGACGCTTCCATCTCGACTACGCTTTGGCAAATATTGGTGAGACCAGTGATGGCCTCTATTCCAATGTTTTTTCCCTGAGGCTGGAAATTTTCAAAAAGCAGGCTGAGTGAGAACATTTCTACTCCTCATTGCACTTCTATTTTGCTCAGCATGGCTCCTTGCCCAGCCTTACGGCAATGAGTGGATCAACTACAGTCAGCGCTATTACAAAATTCCCATTTACGAAGATGGTGTGTACCGCATCAGTTTCAATGACCTGGCCGATGCAGGCATCCCCATTTCCAGCATCAATCCACAGCACCTCCAGATGTATGCCAATGGGCAAGCCATCCCCATCTATGTGGCCGGCGAGGAGGATGGCATCTTCAATACCAGCGACTACATCGAATTTGTTGGGCGCAGAAATGATGGGCGCATGGAGTCGGTGCTCTTTCCCTCGCCCGAAGACCACGCCAACCCCTACTACAGCCTCTACAACGATACCCTGCACTACTTCCTGAGCTGGGCCGGGCAGCCGGGGCAAGCCCGCTATCAGATCGAAAGCGATGAAAACTTCGCCGCCTATACCCCCAGCCCATACTTGTGGAAGCGCAGCCTGGAGATCTTCGTGAACAATTACTACCAGGGCGAGCTCGACGCCTTTGGCGTCTCCACTCCATTTTACACTTCGGGCGAGGGCTGGATGGGCAATCGATTCGGTTTTCCGGGAGGTTCGCTGGCCTTTACGGCAAATATACCCACGCCCATGAGCTACTCCGGAAGCGACGCGCCACAGGCCATTGTGGAATCCATCTCGGCTGGAGCCTCCAATGCAACCAGCACTACCGAAAACAACCACCACCTGCAAATCCGCTATGGATCGGCCAATACGGTGGCCATCACACATCTCTTTTCCGGATATGCACTCAATCGATTCGAATTTGAGATTCCTCCCGGCTCGCTGGGCGAAGTGACCCCCATTCGCCATGAAGTGATCAACTCCCTGGGAGTGGCCAGCGACTACCAGGCAGTGGCGAGCATCAGCATACGCTATGCCCGGCTGCCCGATCTCGGTGGGGAGGCGCATTTTGAATTTGAGTACGAGCTCAACCCGAATCAGTCCAAGACCCGCTTTGACCTGGAGGGCCTGAGCGGAGGCAATCCGGTGATATACACCCAGAGCAATCCCGCCCGCCGCATCGCGATGAGCCCCAGCGGAGAGCAAT
The DNA here is from genome assembly GCA_007125175.1 of Flavobacteriales bacterium. GTDB lineage: Bacteria > Bacteroidota > Bacteroidia > Flavobacteriales_D > Cryomorphaceae > T3Sed10-241. The sequence goes on along the minus strand of SLDS01000076.1, from coordinate 10,798 downwards.
GGAGAGCCCTGGTGCCCAATAGCTTCAACGAAGATCAATTCGCCTGTTTTGTGGCCAGTGAGTCAGGTGTCAAGTCCATTCCCGGGATCGTTCCGGCCGCCAACAATGGCTTCTTCACCGAGTTTGCCCAAACCCAGATCGACTCGGCCTACCTCATCGTAAGCCACAGCAGCCTGCTCGCCTCGGCCCAGGCTTATGCTTCCTACCGGCAGCAGCGTTTTAATACGGTGCTCGTGGATGTGGGTGAGCTCTATGAGCAATTTGGTTTCGGTGTGGAAAAGAGCGGGCTGGCCTTGCGCAACTTTTGCAACTACCTGCTCAATACCTGGCCCATAGCGCCGCAGCATCTCTTCCTGATCGGCAAGAGTGTGCGCGAAGCCCGAGAAGGCAATGTGGCAGGGGCCCGGCAGAATGCCACCTTCTACATGCGCAATCTGCTGCCCTCACTCGGCTATCCCTCCAGCGACAATTACATCACCGCCGGTCTGGGCAATACCACCCTGCAACCGGCCATACGCACCGGCCGCCTCAGCGCCAAGGAGCCCAAAGATGTGGATGCCTACCTGCAAAAGGTGATGACCTTTGAAAGCCAGCCGCATGCGGAGTGGATGAAGCAGGTGATGCACTTCGGTGGAGGCGCCAATCCCACTGAGCAGCAAAATTTTGCCGGCTATCTGGCCAATTATGCCAACATCATCCAGGACTCCAGCTTTGCAGGAAATGTACACACCTTTCTGAAGACCACTTCGGAGCCGATACAAATCAATGTATCGCAGCAAATCACCAACCTCATCGAAGGGGGCACCTCCCTCCTCACCTTTTTCGGTCATGCCACTGCCGATGGCTTCGATCAGAGCATCGACAATCCCGCCAACTTCGACTGGAATGGTCGCTTTCCGCTGCTTCTCGGCAATTCCTGCTTCACCGGCGATTTTCACAGTCCGGGCTATAACAGCACCAGCGAGCGCTTCACCCTGCTCGATGGCAAAGGGGTCATTGGCTTTATCGCCTCGGTAAAACTCGGTTTTGAGCCTTACCTCAATATCTTCAGCCGCCGCTTCTACCAAAACTTATCGCTTAACAATTACGGACAGAGCATCGGCGATCAGATGCGGCGCACCATCGCCGACATACAGTTTTCGCTGGGGCCCAATCCCAATCTCTTCATGGTCAACACCTGCCTTGGCAAAAGCCTGCAAGGTGACCCGGCCATCGTGCTCAATTCCTTTCCGCTTCCCGACCTTTCCGTAGAGGAGAGCGATATCTTCTTCACCCCCGAAAACATCACCGCCGAAATCGATAGCTTTCAAATCAATGTGGTGGTAACCAACCTGGCCCGGGGCACCAATCAGCCCTTCAATGTGACCATTGAGCACATGCCCCCTGAGGGCGGCACAGATACCACCTATGTGCAGGTGCTTGAAGGCCTGCTGTACAAGGATACCGTTCGCGTGAAGATGCCAATCGATCCGCAGTTTGGGCTGGGGCTGCACCGATTTAATGTTTTCGTTGACCTTCCGGAAAATGCAGTGGCAGAGCTGCCCGGCTTCGAATTCATCAACAATCAGGTGAACAATGTGGAGCTGCTGATCTCCAATGGGGGCATTGTACCCATCTTTCCATATCCCTATGCCGTGGTGGGCGAGCCGAATGTGCAGCTTTGGGCCTCCACCGGCAATCCACTTGCAGAGAAGGCCGGCTACCGTATCGAAATCGATACCACCGATCAGTACAACAGCCCTTTGCTGCAAAGCACTGAAATAAGCCAAACGGGGGGCTTGCTCAGCTGGACTCCCAGCCTGAGCTATCCCGACAGCATCGTGTACTACTGGCGCGCCCGGCAGCTCGATGCGCCCGAAGGCGATGACAATTGGCGGGAGAGCAGCTTCCAGTACATCCCAGATCGTGAGGGCTGGGGGCAATCGCATATTTTTCAGTTTAAGAACAACAATTTCTTCCAGACTGAATTCAACAGGGATGAGCGAAGGGTGGACTTTTTTACCGGTACGGTGCGCATCACCAACCGGGTGATGGGCAATAATCAGGGCAATCCCAATGCCAATGAGATCTTGATCAATGCCACCATCCTTGAGTACGGGGCCTGTTTTCTCACCCCCTCTATCCACCTGGCCATCATCGATCCCGTCAGCTTTGAAGGCTGGGGTACCAATGCCGAGGGCCAAAATCCGGAAAACGATTTTGGCAATGCCAATGCCGGCACCGGTTGCCGCAACAGGGTGGAGTTTCACTTCGTCTTTCGACAAAACAATCCCACGCAGATGCAGGCCCTGGCCGACTTGCTGCTGAGCGATATCATCCCCGACGGCCACTATGTGGTGCTCTACCCCATACGCACCATCAATTACAGCGATTGGGACAATAGCCCTGACATCTACAAGGCCTTCCAGAGCCTTGGAGCCCAGCAAATCGGTGCTCCCGATGCCCTGGACGATGTGCCCTACTCCCTGATAGCCCGCAAGGGTGACCCCAGCTTTGTACACGAGGTGTACGGCACCAGCCCCAGCGACACCATCATACAGCAGGTAGACATTCCCGCCAGCGGCTTATCGGGAATCCTGCGCAGCCGCCGCATCGGCCCGGCCCAAAGTTGGGAAACAGCCTCATGGAATACCTTTTCACTCGATGATGCCCCCGGCGACACCACACTCATCCGCCTCATTGGCGTGAAGGCCAATGGTGTGGAGACCCCTATCTTCAATGGGGAATTCAATCCTGCCGAAATCTCCTCTACCCCACTCGATGAATTGGTAGATGCCAATGAATATCCCTTCCTGCGGCTGGAGGCCCGCCTGAGAGACATTGTACATGCCACTCCTGAGCAAATCGCGCGCTGGCATGTGCTCTACGAACCTGTGCCCGAAGCTGCCGTAGCACCCAATATCCATTTTGCCTTCAGGGGCGAGGAACTGCAGCAAGGCGAGCAGGGCCTCTTTAGCGTGGCTGTGAAAAACATCAGCGATTACGATATGGACTCCCTGCTGGTGCATTACTGGATCGAGGATAGCCAGCGCAATGTCATTCCGCTTGAGTACCCCAGGCAAGCACCTCTGCTGGCGGGAGCCACGCTGATTGACACCCTGTACTTCGACACCGAACAGTTGGAAGGTGCCAATGCCATCTGGATAGAGGTAAACCCCATAGACCGCACAACAGGACAAGCTGACCAGCCCGAACAAACCCATTTCAACAACATCATGCGGGTGCCCTTTGAGGTGGGGGTGGACAATATCAATCCGGTGCTGGATGTGACCTTCGACGGACTGCACATCATCAATGGCGAAGTGGTGTCGCCCATGCCCGAGATACTGATCACCCTCAAGGACGAAAACCCCTTCCTCCTCCTCGACCAGCCCTCCGATACGGCCTCCTTCAAAATCTTTCTGGCCCTGCCGGGTGGTGATTTCAAGCCGGTGCACTTCAGCAGCATGAGCAATGATTATTTCATCGACTTCATACCGGCCATGGACGAGCGCAATAAGGCGCGCATACTCTACCGCCCCACCCTGAGCAATGACGGCAAGCACCGCCTGCTGGTGCAAGCCAGCGACAAGTCGGGCAATGCCTCGGGCAGCTTTGACTACCGCATCGACTTTGAGGTGATAAACCGCAGCACCATTACCGAGGTACTCAACTATCCCAATCCCTTTACCACCAGCACCCAATTCGTCTTTACCCTTACGGGAACGCAAGTGCCCGATGAGTTTAAGATTCAGATCATCACCGTATCGGGAAAAATCGTTCGGGAGATCAGTCAGGCCGAATTTGGGCCGATACGCATCGGCCGCAATCAGAGCTTGTACCGCTGGGATGGACGCGATGAGTTTGGGGATCGCCTGGCCAATGGCGTATATCTCTATAAGGTGATCGCCCGTCTCCATGGCGAAGAAATAGAGCTCCGGGATGGAGGTGCCAGCCAATACTTCACGCGGGGCTATGGCAAGATGTTTTTGATGCGTTGAATGCGGGAACTGCATTTTTGCCGAGAGGGAAGGCGAGATTTTGCAAGGTCGATCATTGAGCTCACAGTCTTTGGATACTGATTTGCGGAAGCTCGAATATTTTAAAAATGCGAGAACCGTACAACTTTATCTATCTTAAGCGTCAGATCATTGTAGTAGAAATCTATCTTGAGCAATCCAAAGAAGGCCATTTAGATTTACTGCAATAGGAGACAGCTATCACCATCTAAAGGATGCAGAGCTTAAAAATCGTGCTGTGGATACAGAATCTGATAAACATGAAAAAAAGAAACGGAGATAGGGTCTATCCGAGCTGTAAATGCAGCATTCGATGGAGCTATGTAGGCTTCCTGATGTCGCTGCCCTTCCTATTGGAAATACTCGTAGCATGCTGTGAATGTCCTGAACCCGAGTACAGGTTGTTCTCCAATGAGGCCATGTTGGTAACTACAATTGACAACTCCCTGCAAGAACCACGTGTGGTCACCACCGATTCTATCCCAGTAGCGGCATTTGGCTTGCTTGTACATGTAGAGCGAAGTCTTGTGGCTTGCGGAGGCAGACGGCAATTTTTATTGAATGGCGCCTATGCTATGAGCTGCTTGTGTGAGGACATCATTGCAGGTCCGAGGGATACTGTGAGTTCGATTGGTATCCACACAATCAACGAATTATCAGATGATTACCCAGCGGGAAGTGATGTAAGCCACTTATTCATGATCCGAAGATCTCGCTTGAATTATGCATCTATCGACGAGTCGGATATCAGCAATCCTTCGGGAGGCTTTTTCAATGGGAAGGAGTTCATGTTTCACTCAGAAGTAAATGTACGAACCTTGCGCCTGGAGATATTGCTCATTGAAGGAGAAGGCATTTCTGGTTTTCATCAATTTGCCGTAAGGCTAGAATACAGCAATGGTGGAGGCCTTGAAGCTCAAAGCACAGCTGTAAAACTGTATTAGCATGAAGTTAGATATCACATGCTATGTATTGATCTTGTGCAATATAATCTGGGTTAATGCAAAGGGACAGGAAACTTTGCCCAAAGCATTTGGACAAAAGGGCAAAATGAGCTACCGTATGGCGCTTGGCGCGATGGAAGATGTACAAGGAACACCGGAAGGGGTTTTTACGGAAACCCTGTCCTCACATGGACAGCTCAATTTCCAATTGATTGGATTCCAAATTGGCTACATGTTTACAGAGCATACTGGCCTGGAGTTGCAGGCTCCGCTCTTCATCAAAAGACCCGTTTCGGATGCAAGGAATAATCTACAAAACTGGTATTTGGCACAAGAAAGCAGTGATTATCTAGCGATAGACAGTCGGTTTCACAGGAATTTTTCAGGAAACAATGTAATAAATGGACAGCTCAGCCTCGAACTCGTACAGCGCTATCAATTAGGTAATTGGGTGCTGAGTGGAGGCTTGGGCGGAGGATTTATTTTTATCAGCAGTGCAAGACAAAGCTTTGCGATCAAGGAAGTGGGAAGCCATCAGACCTATGAAATCGACATCAGTACCCCCAGCTCCATACGCGCATATCCCACGGCAGTGTCAAGTGTCGAAATCAGCCACAAGGTACTTCCGGCAATTGAAATTTCTTTGGCCTTGCATGGACGGTACTTTCGTTATGAAGAGAGCTTTACAGAAACCCGGCGCGACGTAATTACAGACATCCAGAGTATTTCAAGTATCGACTATGATACTCAAGTATGGAGTGCAGGCTTTTCGCTGGGTATGCGGTTTATCCTTAATGAGATAAATTCGAGTATGTTTGACTTCTTGAGGCCGTAATATTCAAGGTACATAAGATCACCCCTGCCGACAATGCCGGAATTGAAGGACTGAACTTTGTGAAACTGCTCTTGCATTGGGTAGACTGGGATAGCATATTGAATCATTCAATATACTTAAATTCAAGTCTTTAACTTGATCCGTTCAATGGCTTTACTCCCTGTTGCCAGCGGAGTCAAGGATCAAAAAAGGAACAAATTGAGTATATTGGCCCATCAACTATACGATATGAAATACCTTTTTACCCTCTTTGCAGCCTTGCTCATCACCGTGCAAGCTTTCGCCCAAGTGAAACTCAATGCGCCGGGCAATTTTTTCCTAAAGCAATTGAAGGCCCTGCCCGAAATCAGTCGTCCTGATAGCCAATTTATTGAAGATTACGATCTGCTGCGCTTTGATGGCGAATACCATATCGGGGTGCTCGCACTGGTGGATGAGGAGAGTCTGGATGAGGCTGCCCTCTCAGAGCTGGGCGTGCTCAACCACAGCCGCGCCGGTGAGATATACACCTTCCGGGTGCCACTCACAGAGATGGAAGCCTTCCTGGAGGTGTCCGGCCTGCGCTACCTCGAGATTGCAGAACCCGTGGCACCCTATCTCAATGACAATACCATCGACTCCCGTGCCGACAGTGTGCATCAGGGCCTTGGGGGTATTTCACAAGCCTTTACCGGCGAGGGAGTAGTTGTGGCCATCATCGATTGGGGCTTCGATTACACCCATCCGACCTTTTATGACGATGATCTCAATGAATTGAGGCTCACCCGTGCCTGGGATCAGAACAAGCTGGACGGCACACCTCCTGCAGGCTATGACTTCGGAGCCGAGTATGTGGGTGTGGAAGAGCTGCTCACAGCCAAGCACGATACCGACTATGTATTTGGCCCCGGCACCCATGGCACGCACGTGGCTGGTATCGCCGGTGGAGCGGGTGGCGGCCCCGATGCCGTGTTCACGGTTGTGAACGAACCCGGACAGAAGTTCATCGGAGCTGCACCCGAATCGGAGCTTGTGTTCATATCCCTGCGCAGAGATGCCCCATCGCTTATCGATGCTTTCACTTACGTAAAAGACTATGCTGAATCGGTAAACAAGCCCTTTGTAGTCAATATGAGTTTCGGGAGCCACCTTGGGCCCCACGATGGCATGGACTTGAAAAATGTTGGGATTGACAACCTGCAAGGCCCAGGAAGAATCTTTGTAGGATCGGCGGGGAACAATGGCACAGGTTCCTTCCACCTCGACCGGGACTTTAGTGTGAATCCCGACACCCTGATTACTGTGGTGACCATACACAGCAGTTCCAATTGGGGGCAGACCCTCTCGATGTGGGGCTCCTCCAACAGCAGCTTTGTCGCCTCTGTATCTCTGGCCAATAGCGATGATGAGCTTGTGCTCCAAACGCCTTTCTACAACTCACTGGATGAGGAGCAGCTCGATACGCTGATGGTACTGCCCGAAGGCGAGTTTCAGGTTCGGGTGCTATCTACAGCTGCCTTCACCACCAATGACAAGCCCAATATCCGCATGGAGGTCAGGAATACCACTCCCTTCAGGATTGTGCTCAAGGCCATCTCGGAAGATAGCCACTTGCACATATGGAGCAATGCCCGCATGCAAAACCGCTATACCAACTGGGGTAGCAACCTCACGAGTCAATTTCCCGGGGCAGTTTCGGGCGACGTGCATTATGCCATGGGTGAGCCCGGCGGTTGCGGCAAGAGCGTGATCACCGTTGGGGCCTACCGCGCGGAGCGTTACTTCCCGGATGGCAGCAGCTTTTTTGGCAATATAGCGGGCTTCAGCAGCCGCGGCCCCACCGTAGATGGACGCGTGAAACCCGACATCAGTTCCGGAGGGGTAAATGTGCTCTCGGCGGTCAATTCCTACACCACCAATGGCATATTTCCCTTCATGCACGATGGCAGGCAGTACGCCTGGGATTCCTTCTCAGGAACTTCCATGAGCGGCCCGCAGGTAGCCGGAGTGGTGGCGCTCATATTGCAGAGCGACCCCGAATTGACCAGCCTTGAGATGAGGCAACTGCTTCGGGAAACGGCAAGGCAGGACATCTTCACCGGTGAGATCGGAGATGAAGGCCACCTGCGCTGGGGATGGGGCAAGGCCAATGCGCTGGCGGCCATACTGGCTACGGAGTTCATCGCCAGTACTGATGACAGGGCCATTCTCAACAACGATTTTGTGAGCCTCTTTCCCAATCCGGGATCTGAGATGCTGAATATCCGCTTCGAGGAGTATTCCGGGCCCGAGGTGCAGGTCGCTATATTTGACCTTTCGGGAAAAATGATGACGCAAAAACGCATGGCTGCGGGCGAGCAGGTGCAGCTCAGCGTATCAGATTTGCCGCAAGGCCTATACCTGGTGCGGGTAGAGAGCGAGAATTATGTGGCCGTAAAGCGCTATGCAGTAAGCCGCTGATGCCAATAAATTGCTTGGGGTGGATTACGATAAACTGAGTTATTCTATGGTGCCCGCCAAATGATGCAGCTCAATAGTGTGTTCTGAGATGCGTATATGATAGGCCTCAGTACCTGTGGGCAGGATGATTTCGAATACAGCTCTTTGATCACAGATACATACAGGAAGGCTGAGGCGGGCATGAGGCTCCTTCGGTAAGAGAGCGTCTATCAATGCTTGTAGGGATTCAGTGTTCAGAAAAAGTTCCTTTAGATCCAATTCACCTTTTGGTATTTGAAGCACAGGCTTTTGTGTATTTATCACCTCGACGTAGGCCTCAAAATCAGCGAGACTTTCCCCGTCAAAACCAGCCGATAATGCCCGTATGGAATCAAGGAGCAAAAGGTAAGCCCCATCGATGGGCCCGAAGGCATTCAAATCCCTTGTTTGCCGACTCAGGTATATGGCCTCTTCACAAGATATCACAGAATCAGGCAGCAGTTGCCCATGTGCATTGGTGCCTGAGCCAATGCCCAAAAACGAGAAGCCACAAAAACCAAGTGGCAACAAAGCAAGACGAAAGAAGAGTGCAGGGCGGCTCAAAGCAAAATGTAATTTGGGGCAGAATGGCCATTACTGCAAGGATTGAGCCAAATTAATTCTCCATCTGTTCGAGCAGCTTTTTGAGGATAACGACTTGTCCCAGATGGTAATATCCGTGCTCGATCTGGGCCTCGATGTTGCGCTGGTACGTGCCGAATTCTTCCTTTACGAATGGCTGCTGCAATTGCTGCTCATCCATGTTTGATACATGCTTTGAAAAACGCTCAGCATTGCCCAGGAATTCATAGATCAAATCATCCCAATCGCTTTGTGAGCCTATGGCAGGCATTTCGAAGCTGTACTTGTCCCTGATCTCCAGCCCGCCACCTTCGAATACATTGCACAAACCATTCAAATAGTAGTTGATATGGAAGGTGAGCAGGGCTATGCTATTGAGCTTCCCGTGCTTGTAAATGGCTTCTTGCCAGGATGTACTTCTGATCTCATCCTGGAAGTTTGTATTGGCGATCCATTTGCCGTCGAGCAAGAGTTCTCTCAAGCGCTTGGCGAGTTCTTCGTTCATGAGTACGCTATTTTTGGTGCTTTACAGCCAACAAAAAAAGCAATTTGAGCTTTCAAAATGCCAAATTCCGTACGAATCAGATATCCTTTGGGAATGGATCTGAGAAGATTGCACTTCGCTCATAGTGCTCCTGCTCATGGTCTTGCAAGAGGCATTCTTCGAGATCAGCTGTCATTTTCTCTCTGTCCACATCCTGTCCGATAAATACCAACTCGTTCTTTCTGTCGCCCCAGCGCTTGCTCCACTTGCTCTCGATGTACTCACGATTGTCAAGGAAGGCACGGTATCTGATCCTTTCGCTAAAGGGCATGCTAGACCACCACACTCCTGCCCTCTCGAGGCGAGATGAGCCACCTGCCTGACTGAAGTTGATCGCATCATTCGGTCGCGATGCCAGCCAAAACAAACCTTTGGCCCGGATGATTCCACTTGGATATTGCTCATTGAGATACTTCCAAAAGCGCTCGGGATGAAAGGGCTTTTGATTTCGAAATACAAATGAAGAGATACCGTACTCCTCTGTCTCGGGGGTATGCTCACCGTTTTCCAACTCCTTTTGCCAGCCGGCAGAAGTCTGTGCTTCCTCGAAGTCGAAGAGCTTGGTATTCAAAATCTCTTTTGGCTTCACCCTGCCGAATTTGGACTGGATAATTTTGGCTCCGGGATTGAGCTTCTGAATGGCCGCCCGGAGGAGTCCAAGCGTTTGTTCATTCACCAGATCGGTTTTGTTCAATACAATGACATTGGCAAATTCGATTTGATCGGTCAGCAGGTTCACGATGGTTCTGTAGTCGCCCTCCATATCCGTCAGGTTCCGATCGAGTAGCAATTCATTCGTACCGAAATCTTTGAAGAAATTGAAACAATCGACAACGGTAACCATGGTATCGATATAGCTAAACTCGGAAAGATCAATTCCTCGATCTTCATCTACGAAGCTAAATGTTTGGGCCACAGGAACGGGCTCGCTGATGCCGGTGCTTTCAATGATCAGGTAATCGAAGCGCCCTTCATTGGCCAGTTTTTCTACTTCAAGCATCAAGTCCTCCCGCAGTGTGCAACAGATGCAGCCATTGCTCATTTCAACCAGCTTTTCTTCCGTGCGCGAAAGGGTATTCTGCTCGTTAACAAGTCTGGCATCCACATTCACCTCGCTCATATCATTTACGATGACGGCTGCGCGCAGGCCTTCCTTATTGTGCAAAATGTGGTTGAGCAAAGTTGTTTTTCCCGCTCCTAAAAATCCACTTAAAACGGTAACAGGCAGTTTCTTCTTTGCTGTGGGCTTGCTTGAAATCATTGGATGGTTTTTGATTGTTTTTCTGAAATGTGATCTGCGCGATGCCTAGAATTCCGTTTTCTGTTTCTGCGGTCTCTCCTATTCTAAAAAACCCTTTCCCGGCCAAGATTAGCCTTGGGCATTTTACCAATAGTTTTTTCGAATCAGCTTCTTCTGCGGCCTTTATTTCAATTTCAT
>SLDS01000073.1 GCA_007125175.1 Flavobacteriales bacterium | reverse complement strand
TGCAGCATGGTGAGGGCCGTTTGTGTATCCAAAGCCTGCTCTGCCTGTGCCGGAGTTGCCTGATAGAGCAATTCCCCTTCGGCTGTGCGGATCTCCTCTATGAAGTAGGGGCGCGCTCGCTTACCAGCCTTGGCAAAGGGCACATAAGCAGGCAGGAGCTCCATAAGGCTCAGGTCGGTGGTGCCGAGGGCTATGGAGGGCACTTCGGGCAGGGGGCTGCTGATTCCGCAATTTCGTGCTGTTTGAATCACAGCAGCCGGTCCAATTTCGGCAATCAGTCTGGCAGCTACGGTATTTACAGAGTTTGTAAGGGCACCGTGCAGGCTGTAATACCCACCGTATCGGCCATCCGCATTCGCTGGCGACCAATCTTTGAAATTGGAGAAAATGATCTTTTCGTTTTCGATGTAATCGCATGGCTCATAGCCGTAATCGAGGGCTGAGGCGTAGAGGAAGGGCTTGAAAGTGGAGCCTGCCTGGCGCTTTGCTTGCACATGATCATAGGCAAAGTAGCTGTGATCCACTCCCCCTACGTAGGCCAGCACGGCCCCGCTCTGATTGTCCATTGCCATGAAGGCGGCTTGCAGTATCATGAGGTGGTATGCCACCGAATCCAGTGGGCTCATCTCTACCACCTCATAGCCATCATGGGTGAAGCGGCTCAATTGGGTTTCTCGCCTAAAAATTGCCTCGATCTCCGCTTCGGGCCGCTTTGCCGCTTGGAGCGCTCTGTAGCGACGGGATTTCTTGGCTTCTTTCCAGAGGAATGCTTCATCCTGTCCCCAAGGCTTGGACTGCTTCCAGTGATCGTCAAAGAGCTTCTGTATGCGCTTCATTTCCTCCCGTACGGATGCTTCGGCATGGGATTGCAACCCAGCGTGCAAGGTGGTCTTGACGTTGAGCCCATCCCGGTACAGATCATAGGGGCTGCCATCGGGCTTTTCGAGCGATTCGAGTATGCTGCGCACTTCCTTTTCGGTCAAAGCCCTGAAATAGGCTGCCGGGCTCCCCCTGCCATCCAGCTTGCTGTAGCGGAGCTCCAGATCCTGAGCTACCAGGGTATTGAGCTCCTCGGGCTCGATGAAGCCCTGCTTGAGCATAAGGGCGAGTACGGTATTGCGGCGTCTGAGGGAGGCCTCCGGATTGAGGCGGGGATTGTATGTGGTATTCGCCTTGAGGATGCCAATGAGTGTGGCTGCTTCTACGGTATTGAGCTCTCTGGGTAGCTTGCTGAAGTAGCGCTGGCTGGCAGCTTTGATGCCGAATACATTTTCGCCAAAGCTTACGGTGTTGAGGTAGAGGGTGATGATGTCTTCCTTCGCATAGCTCTCTTCCAGCTTGAGGGCAATTACATTTTCTTTGAGCTTGTTTACAGGCATGGAGAGGGCGCCGTGGTCGGCCCTGCCATAGAGGTTCTTGACGAGTTGCTGCGATATGGTGCTTCCTCCGCCGCCCGCCCGATCGCCGAGTATGAGGGTTCGAAAGACCACGCGCGGTATGCTGTAGAGGTCAATACCGCTGTGCTCGAAGAAGCGGCTGTCTTCGGTGGCGATGAGCGCCTGTATCACCACTGCGGGGATGTCCTGAAAGTCGATGCTGCTGCGGTTCTCGATATAGTAGCGCCCCAGCAAGCGCCCGTCCTGACTGTAGATTTCCGAGGCATTGGCATTGCGTAGGCCGCGCAGTTCATCCTTTTCCGGAAGGGGGCCAAAGAGGCCAATATAGACCGCCCCGAAGAGGGTAAACATAAGCAATAGTGCTACGATCAGGCTTATGCCCAAGGCTTTGAGCGCTCTTTTGAGCCATTTGCCCTTTTTGCTGGAAGGCTTGGATTTTTTCTTGCGCGCAGTAGGCTTTCGCTTTGCACTGGAGCGCTTTGTGGGCTTCTTCTTGGCCGTCATTCGCCGTTGCTGTCCGATTCAGCGGACGAAGTTAGCTCAATTGTAGCGAATGCTGCGACCAATACGCAGGGTTGTGCTGGGGCGGATGCCATTGAGGCGGCACAAGGCGCTCACAGTGGTGCCATAGCGCCGCGCGATACCCGATAGGGTGTCACCTTGCCGGATCCGGTGGTACTTGATGGCGCGCAGTTCCTTGAGATATTCGAAATGCTCCTGATTGAGGTGGAGGGTATCATAGCAAAGCAAGCCATGCTCGAAATCAATGACTTCGTTGGGGTTGATGGGCTCACCCAGATAGCGCACCTCAAAGTGCAAATGGCTGCCTGTGCTGCGGCCTGTATTGCCGCCAAGGCCCACAAGATCACCTGCTTCAACCCAATCACCGCACTGTACCTTGCGCTTGGAGAGGTGTGCGTAGAGGCTTTCCAGTCCATTGTTGTGGCGCACCACGACCACATTGCCATAGTCACGGTCGTAGTGGGATATGCGCACCACGCCCTCCCAGGCCGATAGGATGGGATCGCCGGTGAGCACTTTGATGTCTACACCGTAGTGATGCCGGTAGCGGCGCATGCCAAAATCGGAGGTTTTGCGCCCGATAAATGGCGCTACAAAGCTGCAACTGTCTACTGCCAGCGCGATCATGACCGTATCGCTCATCTTGCTCAGGTCAAATTTGTAAGGGTGTACGCGCTTGTTGTTCCAAGAGCGGTAGAGCTCGTAAGAGGGTATGTGGTAGAGGCTGTCGCTTAAATTCCATTCATTCTCTTCTTCATCTTCTTCCGGCGATGTAGAGCTGGGGGCTTTGCTCAACTCGAATACATTGAGGCGCGCGATATCTTGGGATAGCCCTTGGGCATTCAGGTAGCCGGTGGCTGCAAAGAAAAATGCGATCGAGAAGGAGAGAAGGCTTCTGTTCATCGGTTTAAGTGGTGATAGCCGGTAAAAGTATTTGATGACTTCATTTGTTCAGACGCTCTAAGGTCAAGATGTCAACACCGGCTTTTTCATTTTATTGCCAAGTGTGAATGCTGAGCTCAATTTGGGTACGCTGAACCGCGCGATTCGTTGCGTAAAATTCGGGAAAATTTCATGTGAATCAAAACTTGAGATTAAGTATTGTAAAAATCAGATAACAAAATTGATGACTTGCCTTCCAAACGAATACCTGAACTGTTGCCCAAAGGCCATCAGATGAAAAAAAGTAGCCCCGCTTTTTGGGCGGGGCTTCTCACTTTTGAGACATGCTAGTTTAAGGGAAACGAAACAAGGAAGTTTAAGGGGTTCCTATTTTGATTAAGCGGCCACAATGCTGGCAGTGGTACTCGGGGGTCCGATCCCCTTTGCACCTATGGCCTTTACTCTGAACCAATACCTCGTTCCCACCTTCAAGTTGTCGATGGTACACCGACTCTTGGTGGTGTAGGCACTGGTTTGCCAGTTGGTTTTGCTATTTGGTGTGCTGGTGCACGTTTGCACCAAGTAGCTTTTGCTATTGCTTACGGGTCTCCATTTGAGCCCGATACTGCCCTCATCATCCAGTCTTTTGGCAGTGAGTGATTCGGGTTTGCTCAGTGGCTGGGAGCGGTTATTGGTGCTCCTCAGCTCAAATCCGGCGGCTTCTATCAGTCTCCGGTCTTGCTCTGTCACTTGCTCTACGGCCATGGCCATCTTGCGTATGGCTTGCTCCACTTGCTTTTCGCAAAGCTTTCGGGCGGCTATGGCGCGCTTGTCGCCAAATTCGGCCATCTCTATGGCCTTTCCGAGCATATTTGCAGCTTTGTGCAGTTGGCTTACCGGCAGTGTCGTCTTATCCGGGATTTCGCTGCTCGCCACCTTTCTGATGATGCGCTTGGCTTTCTCAAGCTTTTGCGCGGTGGTGAGACCTCTTAATCCTATTTTGACTTTTGCCATTCCATTTTTGCACTTGCTGCCTGTATGTACGCCGGTGCTATTTGCAAGGTTTCATCTGCCTGCACATTTTTTTTTCTTGCTTTTTGCCGAAGGGCGATAGAAAGTGGGCGAGAGGCATGCGCAAAATCAGCTTTTGCAAAAGCAAATGCACGAATAATCAGTAATATGAGCTCGAAGAAGCTGGAATCCACGAGGGGGTCTGCTCATGGCAAATGGGCCCTCCTTATTCTACAGACTGCCGGGGTTCGGGAAGATAATGACCGGGATTGTAGCGCCGGATGAGCCGAAGCTTATGGGTGTATTTGCCCGTGCTGGCCACATAGATGCCTTGATGATCTATGAGGTCGATGCGCACAGAACCGCTGGCGTGGATGATTTTGCCCTCGCCCATGGCGATGCCCACATGGTGGATGCGGCCTTCCTCATTGTCGAAGAAGAGTATGTCGCCTTTTTGCAGCAAATCCACAAAGTCGACCGCATCGCCAAACTCAGCCTGCTGCCATGCATCGCGTGGCAGGTAGATGCCCGCACATGCGCAAATCACTTGCACCAAGCCCGAGCAGTCGATGCCGAATACCGACTTGCCGCCCCAGAGGTAGGGGGCGTGCAGCAAGCGGCGTGCGTGGCGTATGATGCTATCGGAGTCGTGTCGGGCCACGCGCCCATCGAAGGCGTACTTTTGCTCTTCTACTTGTATAAATCCTTCGTGATAAGCCGGCAGAAGCGAGGCGCAGGGTATGGCAAAGACCTGGTTGGCACTGTTGCGCAGCTGACCAATGGCATCACCGCAGCGCTTCTGAGGGTTTTTGAGGAGCTTGTTAGCAATCTCGGCATCAATGCTATGATGCTGCTTGGCATCGATCCAGCACTGATAGTGATCGTGCAGGTTTCGAATGAGGAGCCATTTTTCGCCCGATTCCAGCACCTCGTAGCACTCCCCAAAGAGCAATTGCGTGACCATCTCGGCCTTATCGGATGCTTGAGCCCTTCCCGGGATCAGCGCTTGTGATGCGATTCCGTATTTCACGGGGCCAAAGTTAGCGTTAATTTGTAGGCTTGCATTGCTACATTGTTATCTGCAATGGAAGTTTTCAACTTGAGAATAGCGCCATGAGGATAACACAGACCGAATTTAAGCATCCGTAAGATACAGCCGCATGCTGTCGGGGCTGAATGCAAGGCCGTCTACATGTCCCATCATCTTTAGGTCATTGCTTATCAAGTGCATGTGTAAGTAGCTATCGTGATGGGTGAACACACTTTGATGTCTTCTGGAGAAGAAGCCGAGGATTTCGCTTTGCACATCTTGCATCGCAAATTGCACGCGGCCTTCATGTGCATCTTTCATCGAGCGCAGCTCTCTGCCTTTCGGCAAATTGACAATGTGAACCAGCGCCTCGTCCACGCTGCCGGTGAGCCTGAAGAAAAAAGGCTCTGAATGCTCGCGGCTTATCGAGTCGAGGTAAGTCTCAAGTTCCTGCATATTGCTGAGATGGGAGGGCAGGGGATGCTCTTTCCAGCTCTCAACCCTGGCATAGGCGAAGAATGGGGCTCTGACGTCAAAGTGCTGCTCAATGCCCACGCTGGAGTCGGGCTGGAGCCGCGATACGAAGCAGCTCCCATCGAGAATGAGAATTTCTCCACCGAGGAATTCTACCGGGCCCATTCCATACAGATGGTCTTTGTCGGCGATGCTGTCCAGGTGTATGGCGCCTTCTAAGCGCCCCTCGCGCATTACTTGCTTTATCTCCCCAATGACCGTAGGTGTGGCAGGTTTTGTTGCCTCAGGGCTATTGCAACTCAGAGTAGCTGCTGTCAAGGCAACCATCAGGCCTGAGAGCTTTATGTTGAAAAAGGATTTTTTCATGGATGGGATGGGTTGGGAAGTGTTTTCATTGGGGTGAATGGCGTCTGGGCAAGCAGGCCTGTCTTATCTTTATCCGGGTTTATAAGTATTGTGGCGGAGGATCTCATTTGTAGAGAAATCAAAAGGGCCGCGCCATGGCGCGGCCCTCGGCACAGTTTTGGGCTTTGAAAGCTTAAGGGCTTTACCTCCAGTTTACAATCTCAGTGGCGTGATACTTACCTTCCTTGAGCTTGCTCTGAAGCTTGCTGAAGGTCTCGATGGTGTATTGTACATCTTCCAGTGTGTGCACTGCGGTGGGGATGAGCCTGAGAATGATCACATCCTTGGGCACAACAGGGTATACCACGATGCTGCAGAAGATATTGTAGTTCTCGCGCAGATCCATGGTGATGTTGGTGGCTTCACCGAGGGTTCCCTTCATGATAACCGGGGTAACCGGTGAATTGGTTACGCCAATGTCGAAGCCTGCCTTGCGCAGACCATCTTGCAGGGCTTTGGCGATTTTCCACAATTTCTCTTTGTGCTCAGGTTGGGTGCGCATCATCTCCAGTCTTTTTATCGCTCCCTCCACGATGGGCATGGGGAGTGACTTTGCAAACGTCTGTGAGCGCATGTTGTAGCGCAGGTAATCGATTACCATTTCATCACCGGCCACAAAGGCGCCAATGGTGGCCATGGCCTTTGCAAAGGTACCGAAGTACACGTCGATTTGGTCCTGTACGCCTTGTTCAACGCCTGTACCACGGCCATCTTTGCCTACGGTACCGAAGCCGTGTGCGTCATCGACAAAGAGTCGGAATTTGTACACATCCTTTAGCGCAGCGATTTCTTTGAGCTTGCCTTGATCGCCAGCCATGCCAAATACGCCTTCGGTTACCACGAGGATTCCACCTCCGGTCACAGAAACCACTTTTTGGGCATGCTCCAATTGCTTGTGGAGGCTTTCGATATCATTGTGCCTGTACACAAAGCGCTTGCCCTGATGCAGCCGCACTCCGTCGATCATGCAGGCATGCGATTCGGAATCGTATACAATCACATCCTTTCTGTCTACAAGAGCTTCAATAGCCGATTGGCAGCCTTGGTACCCGTAGTTGAGGAGGAAGGCATCCTCTTTTTGCATGAAATCGGCCAAGTCGCTCTCCAGCTTTTCGTGGAGATTGGTTTGCCCGGACATCATGCGCGCTCCCATGGGATAAGCCATGCCCCATTTGGCGGCAGCCTCGGCATCGGCCTTGCGCACTTCAGGATGATTGGCCAGGCCCAGGTAATTGTTGACGCTCCACACGAGGACTTCCTTGCCCCGGAACATCATCTTGCGGTCGATCTCTCCCTCCAGTTTGGGGAAGGTGAAATATCCGTGTGATTCTTTCGCATGCTGACCTATCGGTCCGCGGTTGTTCTTGATCTTGTCAAAAATGTCTTGCATAGTGCTGTGCTGATCAAATAATTCAAGCCGCGAAAGTACTGCTTATCCCGCTCTCCGCAAAATATGGCAGAATAATAAGCTGTGGCTTACGTTAAAAGCATGAGACAGAATCTTGGGCGATCTATCTATAAATACTATCTTTGCGCGATGTTTGCGATGGGCATGAGAAGCATATTTCTTCTGATGGCGATACTCTTTCTTGCAGCTTGCTCTGAATACAATAAAGTTCTCAAGAGCAATGATGTAGAGCTGAAGTATGCCAAGGCTGTGGAGTACTTTGAGGAGGAGGAATACAGCAAGGCCCTATCTCTTTTTGATGAGCTGGGTACCCTCTTTCGGGGTACGAGCCGTAGCGAGTTGGTGCATCACTACATCGCCAGTTGCCATTTTAAGCTCAAGGACTACTACTTTGCAGCCTACTATTTCAAGAATTTTGCGAAGACCTATCCGAAAAGCCCCAGAGCCGAGGATGCTTTGTATAAAAGTGCTTATTGCAGCTATTTAAGTTCCCCTATCTCAAGTCTTGATCAACATGAAACAGAGCAGGCTCTTGAGGAGTTTCAGCTCTTCCTGAACCGATATCCTACATCAGAGCTCAAGGATACCACCAACATGATGATCATGGAGTTGAGGGCCAAGCTTGAAGAGAAAGCCTTCAACAATGCCAAGCTCTACTATCAGATGGAGAACTATAAGTCAGCAACTGTGGCGCTCAACAACATGCTGCGGGAGTTTCCCGAGAGTCCCCACCGTGAGGAGATTGAATTTCTCATTGTAAAGAGCTCATACCTGCTCGCCGTCAACAGCATTGACAGCAAGCGCGAAGAGCGCTTCAATGCCACCATCGAATCCTATCATAAATTTGTCGACTCCTACGGCCGGGATAGCAAATACATCAAGCAGGCCGAAAATTATTATTCCAACGCCATACGGGAGTTGGACAAAATGAAGTTTTAAACCCAAGGCAATCACAAGCACCATGAATTTCAAAAACACCAATGCGGCCCGCACCACCATCACCCGCGATGTAAAAGAGCTCGAAGCTCAGACTGGCAATGTATACGAGTCTATCGTAATCGTATCCAAGCGTGCCAACCAAATCAGCACCGAGCTCAAAGAAGAGCTGAGCCTCAAGCTGGAAGAATTTGCCACTACCCAGGATAGCCTTGAGGAAGTCTTTGAGAACCGCGAGCAAATCGAGATATCGAAGTTCTACGAGCGCCTTCCCAAGCCGCATTCCATCGCCACACAGGAGATGCTGGATGACGAGATTTACTTCAGGCGGCACGATGAGCAGGGTGAGGGCAAAGTCGATCAAGACGCCTAAGGCTTCCCTTCCATGTCCATGCTGCAGGGCAAGCGGGTAATCCTCGGTATTTGCGGAAGCATAGCCGCTTACAAATCTGCCTACATAATACGGGAGTGCATCAAGAGGGGCGCAGAGGTTCAGGTTATTTGTACCCCTTCAGCCCTTTCATTTGTCACGCCGCTCACCTTGGGCACACTGAGCAAGAGGCCGGTGCTGAGCGAACTCGTGGCCGATACCGATGCCGGTGTGTGGCATAACCACGTAGAGCTCGGCAAGTGGGCCGACTTGATTATTATTGCGCCTGCTTCGGCAAATAGCCTGTCAAAAATGGTGAGCGGAAGCGCGGACAATCTGCTGCTTACTACATATTTGAGTGCCGATTGCCCGGTGTATTTTGCGCCGGCCATGGATCTGGATATGCATGCCCATCCCAGTACCAAGGAGAATATTGAAACCCTTATCAAGAGGGGCAATATCCATCTGCCCGCCGAATCGGGTGAACTCGCCAGTGGCCTGGAGGGAACGGGCCGAATGGCCGAGCCCATCAACATCGTCGATGCCATTGATGCCCATATGCGCTCCCAGGCTCCCCTTCGTGGCAAGCGCGTCCTGCTTACCGCCGGCCCCACCTATGAGGCTATTGATCCCGTGCGCTTTATCGGCAATCACAGCAGTGGCAAGATGGGCTATGCCCTGGCAGCTGCTTTCGCAAAAGCAGGTGCTGAGGT
>SLDS01000148.1 GCA_007125175.1 Flavobacteriales bacterium | reverse complement strand
GTCAATTTCATAGCTGAGGTAGGCGTACCTACTGCTTTTTCACCCAATGGCGATGGCATCAATGATGTGCTGAGGGTGCTCGGACAGGGAATAGCCAATATGAACTTCAGGGTATTTAACCGATATGGCCAACTCGTTTTCGAAACGACTGAACAGTCGCAGGGCTGGGATGGTACGCACAACGGCCAGGAACTCAATCCCGGAACCTTTGTCTGGGTGCTCGACGTGCGCTTTGCCGAGGGCAATAGACAGAGGCTCACTGGAGATGTAACACTTGTAAGGTAAGTTGCATATGGCAAAACTCTATACCCGCTTTTTGCAAATAGGATGCTTGATCTTATGCGCCTTGCCGTTGCGGCTAAGCGCGCAACAAGACTATCACTTTTCGCAATTCTTTGCTGCGCCCATCACTTACAATCCTGCTATGGCAGGTGCCTATGAAGGTGATTTTCGCTCTATGCTCAATTACCGCAACCAGTACAGTGCCTTGTCGCAGCCCTTCCGCACCATGGCCTTCACGGCCGATATGCCGATCAAAATATCACAAGAAGAACGCGATCAGAATTTTCTGGGTGCAGGTTTGCAAGTGATCAGCGATAATTCGGGTACGCTCGACTTCAATACGCTTCACGTAGCTGGATCGCTGTCATATGCACTCGATTTGGGTGGCACCTCTTCCAATCCGAACTTCATTGCTGTGGGCTTGCAATTCGGCTTCATGCAGCGCACCCTCGACTTCAACAATGCCACTTGGGAGACCCAGTGGAACGGTATTGGTTTCGACCCCAGTGTCAATAGCCAGGAAGGTTACCGTGGCATTATGCAGGAAAACAATCTCCTTCTGGGAGGGGGAGCCACATGGTTTAAATCGCTCGACGAGACCACACGCTTGGTAGTCGGTGCAGCCTTGCTCAATGCCAATGCCCCCCGTGTAGAAATGCTCGGTGAGGAGAATGCCCTGCTTCGCAAAGTCGTTTTTCACGCTGGTATGAGCATAGAGCGCGAAGAGGCCATGATGACCTTTCTGCCAAATATGTTCGTGATGTTTCAGGGCCCAAACCGAATCATCGATATCGGTAGTGAGGTGGAATTTTCCCTGTGGGATAGAACCCAGTTCACGGACTTTCGAAACAATCTCTCGACCAATGTAGGCGCCTATTACCGCTATCAGGATGCCATATACTTCATTGGCCGCGTGAACTATTACGATTTCTCCTTGGGCATCAGCTACGATTTTACCACATCGGGCCTCAATCGCGGAAACAATGGGCAGGGTGGTGTAGAACTTGTACTCGGCTATCGCACGCGCTTTAGCGGCCCAGGCACGGGTAGGCAGAAGCTCACAAAAAGCAAGGGTCTTTGATCGGAGATACTCCTAGAATTCAGAGCTGCAGAATCGATTTTACGCAAATCATTTTTGCCGAAAGGCAGATCGAGGATGCTACAGAAGGAAGCTATATGCGCTTCATCTGCGCCTGAATCATCTTGACCTGCTCATCGAGTAGCTTATTCTTATCCAACTTTTTTACCTCGCTGAGCAGATTGATGGCTTCACGCTTGCGGCGCTTCATTACCGCTATACCAGCGAGGTTGAGTTTGGCCATGGCCCTGTCCGTTTTCATGCGCAGCCCTGTGCTCAAAGCCCTGCGAAAGTACTTCTCCGCTTTGGTGGCACTCTGGGTTTGGGCGTGTATCAGGCCAATGAGGTAGTAGTAATAGGCCTCTTGTGATTTTCTCAGTTGCTCAGGATGTTTGATTTTTAGGAGTATGTTTTCGGCACTCTTGAATTTACCTCGACGCAATTGAAGAAAAGCCAGAAGTATGAGCTCGTGCTTAAATAGAAAGAGCACAAATAGCCCCGCCACAAAAATGAAGAGAATGCCATTGCCGATATGACCTATGGAAAATTGGTAGACCGACCAGGCGATGGACAATGCGATGAGAAGGTATTTGATAATTTTATTGATCATCTCTACATGGTTTTAAAGCCGTGCAAAGGTAAAGTCTCTATGCCTTTCTCCTGCATTTTTGTGTAATCAGCGCGTGAACTTCCTTTTGATGTCTCATATTGAGCTATTTGAAGGGCTATTTGGCTTATGTGCACAGAAGCCTCGAAGTGGCTAGATTGGGAATTTCACAGGCTTGATGAGCATACCTGTCGATTGATATTTCCATCCAAAGCTGCGGAATTGCTACCTTGCCGCCCTGCATCAAAATAGAATCTATGGCGCATTCAGTGGGCATCATCGGCATGGGATGGGTGGGGAGTAGCATTGCCATTTCCCTGCTTCACAATGGCATTTCAAAGCATTTGTACCTCAATGATGTAAGGGCCGACATTGCCGATGGAGAGGCGATGGATCTCCGCCACGGTTCTTCCTTTTTCCCCGCTGCAAGGATCCGCTCGGCCTCGGTGGCCGAGATGCTCCAATGCGATGTGATCGTGGTCACCGCAGGCCGTGGGGGCAAAGCTGGCGAAAGCAGGCTCGAACTGCTCCAAGACAATATCAGCATTGCCAAGAACATCTCAAAGGAGCTACGCGGATATCAGGGCATCCTGGTCATTGTCTCCAATCCTGTGGATGTTCTCACCTACTATTATCGCGCGTTTACAGGCCTTCCGGCAAATCGGGTGATCGGAACGGGAACTTTTCTCGATACTGCGCGCTTGCGCGAGTCAGTGGGAGAGGACTTGGGCTTGGAAGCCAAATCGATTCAAGCTGATGTGATCGGAGAGCATGGTGACAGTGCAGTTGTGCTGTGGTCGGGAGCGCGCATAGGTGGTGTACCGCTCCGTAACTGGAAGCAATGGAGTGCGGAAAAAGAAAGCGAGATCGAAAATAAAGTGGTAGGAGCCGCGCAGCAGATCATTCGACGCAAGGGAGCTACCAACCATGCCATAGGGCTGGTTACCGCATACCTAGTGAAGTACCTTCTCCGCGACGACCGCAGGGTGATCTGCGTATCGAGTGTGATGGAAGGGCCTTATGGTCTCAGCGATGTGGCCCTCTCGCTGCCCTCCATCATCTCGTCGGAAGGATTGGTGCAGGTGCTGGAGCCAGAGCTCGATGATTCGGAAAAGCAAGGCTTGCTTGCCTCCGCAAAGGTGCTGAGCCGAGCCATTACGGAAGCCCGATTGTCCTCATAAACCAATTGTTTACCTTGTGGTCATCCCTGAGCGATCCTATTTTGCGCACTGCAAGATTGATTTTTGACTGCTTTTATTCAGTCCTTGCCGTCTTTTCATTGGATCCGAAATGCAGAAATTCCCTTCATTGAAAAAAGACCTTGCTCATGGAATTTAGCCTTATTCTGATAACGATACGAACAAGCTTTCACAAAATGAGTTATTTTTGTATTGAGCCAGAGATTCAAAACGAAACCAAGCATAGATGCTAAAACGCTACACCCTTGTCCTGACAACTTTCTTAATTCCATTCTCACTCATGGCACAGTTTGAAACTGTGGTCTATGACTATTCCAAAAACTGGTTTGGAGAAAATGAAGACCTTCCTGCCGAGCAGCGATGGCTTGTAAAAGGCGATTTGCCGGAAGGCGTAAAACGTGTAGAGCTGCAAATATACCGACCGGCCAATAGGGGAGACAGATTTCTCTACAGCAGCGATTTCCAAAGAAGCGCAGATGCCGAGGAGCAGCGTCAATTCAGCATCCCGGTCAATTTCAAATTGCGGGGCTCCACCCAGTACAATCTCAAGATGCTCTACTTTGTGGAAGCCAGCGATGAGGACATGGTTCGCCTCAACCGTATGGTAAACGAAGCCCTTACGGCTTACCTCAATCAAAGCGTGGTGGCAGGCCGCCGACAGGTAAGCCTCGTAAAGCACCCCAGGCTGATGATTCAGGAACTCGATCAGATCGTAATGGATGGTCTAGATCTTTACAGAAATAGAATGGGTGTGGAGTTTACCGGTTTTTCGGACATTGTATACGACAAGCTCGAGCGCATTGACGATTTGAAGCTCAAAGCCGCCCGATTCAACGTGTTGCGTGAGCCTGATCAAAACGAAAAGCAAACCCGCGTAGCCTATTTCCAAAAAAATATCGACGAGTTGGCACAACTTCTCGAACGGGAGGTGCAGCAATACCTCAGCGGTAATTTCTTCGTGCTTAGAGAGGCGCGTAGCATCAACAACTACAAGACACAGAGCACGCGATGGACACTGCCCGTGAATGTGGGTTATGCGGCGGTGATCGATCCCAATTCAGGCAGCGATTTCCACGTCGATGGAGCACCTATGCTTGGCATCTCCTTTCCGCTGGGCAATCCCAATTTTAGCGGAAGCTTCTGGAGCAATAGCTCACTCTCTTTTGGTGCGCTGCTGCAAAATGTGAGTCTGAACGACGATGTGAGCTATGGAGGCCCCTTGCTCGACACTCCGCTCTACTTCGCTTACGGCTACAAGACCGCTTACTTCCTGCGGATCCATGCCGGTACCACCGTCATGCAGGCTGCGGGTAGCAATGATGTGAGTCTCGCCCCGTTTGTGGGATTGAGTGTGGAGCTTAACCTTTGGCTTGGCTTGAGTAGATGATTGCCGATACGAAGCATATGATCAAGAGAGCAAATAGCAGATACCGGATAGCGGCATGCGCGGCCCTTTGGCTCAGTATGCTCCTTGGGCAAGTCGATCCTGTGCAGGCTCAGAGAGATATCTTCTTGTGGGAGATCAATCTCCACGGCGCCAACCTGCAAGACGATGTACAGCTGGAGCTGCCCGAGGTATCCACACAGTGGCTGGCAGGAGTACAATTGCAGCGCAGTATGGGCAGAGCATGGCTGCTCGGGCTCAATTATTCCCGCTTTCATATTGGTGAATCCACCGATATCCAGCGAAATGCGCTCAGCCTTTCTCTGGCCTATTTCTGGGACAATGGCAGCTTGCTCAAGCAGCGGGCATTCATAGCGCCCTTTCACAGTCTGCAGGGCGGCTACTTGTCCTCGCTGGCCTTGGATGATCTAGACGAGTTGGGCAGCATTGATGGTACGGGCCTTGTCGCATTGGAGAACGGGCTCAAATTTAGGCTCGCCGATCGATGGAGCCTGAGGGCATCGCATGTCGCTTATTGGACTATGGAAGCTGATAGATTTGAAGACAATTTCCGATCTACCTATGCCCAAGCCTGGCGGCTCGGAATATCTTTCCACTTCGGCACCAGACGCCTATCTTTTGCAGGGCCTTCATTTGATGCATCGGCACGCTTCGAAGAGAGACGCGTGGCTCACATGGACTTGCAGCCCATATCACCCAGACTCAACCTGCACGAAGTAAGGCCGCTTAGTACAAAGGCCGATGGCATTGCAGCCCAGGATAGCAAGAGGGAGCCCGAGCCCTATCCGGAGATGATACCCATGGAACGCGATACCTTGCCACGTGCCGAAGAAGTCAAGACCATACGTGACACCATCGTAATAAGCCGAGTGGACACGCTCTATCTGGCTTATCGCGATACCCTGACACGAGAAGCAAAGGTGGCAACACCGGGCGATAGCCTCTGGATAAGAAGTCTTGGTGATACGAGTACCACTGCCATGCTGCAGCGCATCGCCTGGTTAGAGGGAGCTCTTGCCCAATATGCCCGCCGCGATACCCTGATCGTGGTGGAAAGGCCCCGCGAGGAAAGAGAACTTGTGGCTGAAGACAGGCCCGGCAAGAGAGAAAAAGAGGATAAAGCACCGAAGGATGAGCCTTCTCGGCAAAAATCGGAAGAGAAAGAGGCCCCGGCGGCTGAGCCCCCAGCCCGCGACCCTGAAATCGTTGAGCTGCTTAAAAGACAGGAGCAACTCATCGCCAATCAGAACGAGATGATACGGCAGCTCGCCTCCCGAGAGCCCGGCGATAAGCAGGTGAGGGTGGATCCGGGTAGGAGGGATCGCCGACCGGCCGTGCAGCCCGCTGTAGTGGTGCCCGTAGGTGGTGCTGCCAAAAGCGATGAAGAACGAATAACGCGCCTTGAGAATGAAGTGCTCAGGTTGAGTCTTTTGCTCAAGCAGAGTCCTCCGGCCAGCGATACGCTGAGCGCGGAGGAGGAAGCTAGGGTGAGAGCAGCCCTGCCAATCGCCCTCCCCGATCCGGCTACTGATAGTCTCTACATGGAGGCTGCTGATAGCTTGGAGGTGGAAACGAAAATGGATTCACTTGATCTCGGCACTGCAGATGCTGCCAGAGCCCGGGCCGAAGAAATTCAGCAACGTGCGGACTCCATCAAGAGCGCTTTGGGCATAGAGCCCGAGGAGCCCCAAGTCACGGAAGAGCCCGATGATGAGAAAGAGCAAAAAGAAGCACCAGCCATGCCCTCCCGGGAAGTAGCGGAAGATTACCGCTCTGATTATCCGGCCGTATTCCTCTTCGGACTGAACCGCTCCAGTCTTGAGGATAGCTATCAAGCCGCTCTTAGTGATATCGCCGAGGATCTCGCCCGCCATCCCGACTATCGGGCTGTAATTCGAGGTTTCACAGATCGAAGTGGCAATGTGGATTACAACAAAATGCTTTCGCGAAAGCGAGCGGAGGCAGTACGCGATGGATTGCTGGCAAAAGGAGTGAAGGAGGAGCAGTTGCGCATCATCGGTGAGGGGGTTTCTGAGGGCTCAGACCGCTGGAGCCCGGGCGATAGACGTGTAGAGGTGGAGTTGATGCGCATCAAGGGGCGATAAAGGCTTTGATCTCATCTTGATTATTTCATGGGAGAGAAGCCAGAATACACTTGTCAAAATTGCATTCAATAGATCATCCTTTGCAAGGCGCTCATTTGATGCAATTGCAAATTACTTCAAAGCAACTTAACAAGTTCTTAATGCACATTGCATTTGCTTTTGCTTCTTTTGCAGTCCCAAGCCCGGGATTACCCGAGCAATCCAATTTAAAATGCAACAATATCGTCAATACGAGCAAAGATGAAACAAGTGCTACCCATCCTTTCGATTGTCTTATTCAGTGCCTTTACAGCTCAGGCACAGACCAATCCCGAACCTTTTGACCTCAGTCAAGGCGATTATGTATTCGAAAATTGGCCTGATGTAGTACCAGCAGGCACCTACCCGTCCAATATGATGTTTCATGTGTATGGCACTGAGAACAATAATCCTGGAGTGGACGAGCCCATCGTAGGTGATTGGGTATGCCGCTACGATATCGAAAGCCGCTCGCGCATACTCGGCATGGGTGAAAATGGATTCTCATTTCTGAATACTGGAAATACCCAAGACAGCCAAGAGAGATGTGGAGCAGGGCCCGATGATGTTGGAGGCTACGTAGGAGCCGCCACTTTGGCTCTAAACACTACAGGCATGGAGATGATTATGGTGAATTATATCGCTACCAAGCTCACCGTGGGCTCAGGTGAGCCACCCCGTGAGTACATACTCCGATTGGAGTACCGCGTAGGCACCCAAGGCGACTTTATGGCTCTCGAAGAGAGTACCCTCTCTTCCGACCTTAGCGATATTGACGACCCGGAAGAGATGAGCATTCAACTGCCGGCTGATGCCTCCAATCAAGCGGTAGTGCACATACGTTGGCGCTACTATCAGGCAGCCGAAAATGATGGCGGACAAAGACCTCAATGGCAAGTGGGCTCCATCAATGTATCGGGAAGTGTGATCAGTTCTACTGCCGATATGGGTGCTGCCAATGCCCTCAGTGCTTTTCCCAATCCCAGCACACAAGGCCCGGTGACATTCAGCGAGAATGTGAATGCCACACTCTACGACCTCACCGGAAAAGTGCTGCTGCAAATCAACAATAGCAATATCCTCAATATATCTGGATTTCAATCGGGTATGTACCTGCTTAAAAGCGATGATGGGCGCGTGCTGAAATTGATTCGCGACTGAGTAGATGCTGGACATTTTCTCGCCAATAGGCCTTCTGCGGACGCAGGAGGCCTTTTTAATTTTGTGGACTGCTTTTTGATTTGCAAAGTCCTCTGCCTATCTTTGGGTGAGTCGCAATCCACTTTCACCCTAAAATGCATCCTCGTATTCACATAGCACTCCACCTGTCTTGCATTGCAATTGTGCTGTGTGGATTTGCCGCAAAGGCGCAAGAGATAGGACGAGGAACGAAGCTTGTCGGTTCATATCTTCCCGAAAATCGCGATCTATATGCATCCGTTTATGACTTTCCCGGTGATATCGAGCACCTCTATCTCGATGCCGCCAACGGGGTATTGCAGGTAGTTTACGGTCAAAACCATCCAAGGAAGTCGCGGCGCAAGGGTGTGCTGCTGGAATACGATTTGCGTGTAAATCAAGTCTTGTGGAGCAAGAAAATAAGGTATTCCAACAATGCGATATACGGCCTTGAGGGCCTGCTGGTGGAGACCCCGGGAAAAAATACCATTGGCTTTGACAGTAAAACGGGTAAGAAATTGTGGAAAGCCCCACACGACCTGTATTTTGTGGATGAGCCGCATCGGGTAGGGGTGGGCTATCTCACCAATGGACCTAAGGATGATCACTACAACCTCGAAGGTATCGACCTGCTGACCGGGACAAGTATGTGGAAGCGAAGGGTGTTCAAAGGCTATGGATGGAACGACTTGCAAAATATCAATGATTCCACCTATCTGATCATAGCAGCAGGCCTGCACAAGCTGGATATTCGCACCGGTGAAGGCTGGAGCTACAATGCCCTCACCGTCGATGACTCCAAGCGCTTCAGGGCTCCTGAGGGCTATGGCCTCGGGGGTGGTATTTTCATGAAAGGTGGCATGATAAGCAATGTGCTCACCGACAGCTCCGACTACTACCTCGCCGGTAAAACGAAGATTGTGAGGATTGATGCTCTGACGGGTAAGGTCAAGTGGTCGAGTACCTTGCCGGAAGGAATTACCGGTGCCTCCTCGATCTTTCTCAAAGATTCCAGCTTGTATATGGTCAATCGAGGCATGGCCCTAACCACTTTTGGGCCCATCACCCATGGCGAGCCCTTCATCGCTTCCTTCAATCAGAGGAGCGGCCACCCGAGGTACTTGAAAGCCACTCAGAGTGAAGAGCTACCCATATGGGGAATGGAAATAATCGGCGAGTCACTATTTCTGCTTAACAAGGAAGGCATGGAGCGCTACTCCCTGGCAAGTGGAGAGCTGGAAGCGCACAATCAGCTCGATGAGGAGCTCGATGGCAAAGCATTGGCCATGCTTAGAGCTGATGAGCTCTACCACC
>SLDS01000201.1 GCA_007125175.1 Flavobacteriales bacterium | reverse complement strand
GACTGGTGTCATCCGGGCGGGCCCGTCCGACTGGTGTCATCCGGGCGGGCCCGTCCGACTGGTGTCATCCGGGCGGGCCCGTCCGACTGGTGTCATCCGGGCGGGGGTAATCGAACCTGTATCAAAAGTTTAGGAAACTTCTATTCCTTGTCCGAACGGCCTCGGCCGGGCGGGCTTGCCCGAATGTGCCATTAGGCACGGGCGGGTATCCATTTAACTACAAGGCCAAGAGCGGTTTCACCTACGGATCACCTTTGTTCCAAGGGTGGACACACGAAGCAAATGCACTTAGCTCGGAAGAACCTTTTTAAGAAATCTTCTACCCGCAGCTGACTTGAAGTAGCGTTCTCGTTTCAAAGCTTCTTTTCGAGTTTTGTATTCTTCAGTATACACCACATTCCAAAACCCCGCATCCGATCGAGTGGATTGGGTACTTCCTGCATTGTGCTGTTTCAGGCGGGCA
This sequence comes from Flavobacteriales bacterium, assembly GCA_007125175.1. GTDB lineage: Bacteria > Bacteroidota > Bacteroidia > Flavobacteriales_D > Cryomorphaceae > T3Sed10-241. The sequence goes on along the minus strand of SLDS01000201.1, from coordinate 8,803 downwards.
TCAACATCATCTGTCTGGCCCTTGTAGAGTTTATTGGATTTTTTACTCTTCAACACGTAAACCCAAAATGGCATGTCCAAAAATGACTAAAAAACGTGAAAGACAAAAGCATAATGTGTTAGAGAAGAATGGGAAACTTTTCTCCCCACAAGCCCAAGCCAAGTAAAAAACCTTGCCCGAATGTGCCATTAGGCACAGACTGGTCCTTCCGACTGGTGTCATCCAGGCGGATTTAATCGAAAAGGGATCAAAAATTTAAATCAGTGTCCTCCTATAAAACGGGAAGGAGGAAAAAGTAGCCTCGACAGGAATCGAACCTGTATCAAAAGTTTAGGAAACTTCTATTCTATCCATTGAACTACGAGGCCAAGATCACAGGGCGATTAGGGCCACAAAAATAAACATTCATATTGACTGGAAGCAGATTTGCACGAAACGCATTTGCGAAGTTCCACAAGAAAAATGCAGCAATGAGCTGCCTCACCGCACCTCCGCACCATTGGGAAGGCCTGCTTCGGGCTGCACAAAACGCAGCTTGCCTCCTTCACCCTCAGCCATAAGCACCATACCCCGCGACTCTATCCCTCGCAGCTTGCGGGGTGCGAGATTCACAAGAACGCATACCTGACGCCCGGGCAGGTCCTCCGCTTTGTAATGCTCCGCTATACCGGATACAACCGTGCGTCGATCGATGCCCGTGTCGAGCTCCAGTTTGAGAAGCTTATCGGTTTTGGGCACACGCTCGGCTGCGACCACTGTCGCCACCCGGATGTCCATTTTCACAAAATCATCGAATGAGATGGTGTCTTTTTGAGGCATGGGCGTGTAATTATCTGTTTTTTGTGGTTCTGCAGAGGCTTGTAATTTCTTCACCTGGGCTGCCACCTCTTCATCTTCTAACTTGGAGAAGAGCAATTGGGCGCTGCCCACAGGATCTCCGACACCCAGCAGCTCGGGTGAGATGCGGCTCCAGTCGGCCTCTCCCAAGGAGAGCATTTCCCGTATTTTGGCGGCCGTATTCGGCAAAAATGGGTCGGCGAGGATGCCGATATTCGCTGTGATCTGCAAGCAGAGGTGGAGCACCGCTGCGGCGTGCCCGGGCTCTGTCTTGAAGCGCTTCCAGGGCTCCTCCTGGGTGAGGATGCGGTTGCCAAGCTGGGCGAGGCGCATCACCTCTGCCTGGGCCTCCTTGAAGCGGTAAGCCTCGATAAGCGCAGCTATTTCGTCGCGAAACTCGGCAATGCGCTCCATGGCCCTTGCGGCTTGCTCATTGTCGAATGAATAATTGTCCAAAGCGGGGACTTTGCCCTCAAAAAATTTGTGGGTGAGCACCAGTGTGCGGTTCACAAAGTTGCCCAATACCGCCACGAGTTCATTGTTCACGCGGGTTTGAAAATCACTCCAGGTAAACTCGCTGTCGCGAAATTCAGGAGCAGTGGCCGTGAGCACATAGCGCAATTCATCGCTGCGACCCGGAAAATCTTCGAGGTATTCGTGCAACCACACGGCCCAATTGCGCGAGGTGGAAATCTTTTTTCCCTCCAAATTCAAAAACTCATTGGCAGGCACATTGTCCGGCAGTATGAAGTCTCCATGTTCCCTCAACAAAATGGGAAAGATGATGCAGTGAAAGACAATATTGTCCTTGGCCAGGAAATGCACCAGCTTGGTATCCCCATCGCACCAGTGGGCCTTCCAATCTTTGCCTGTGGCTTCGGCCCAGGCCTTGGTGGCACTGATGTAGCCAATGGGCGCATCGAGCCATACGTAAAGCACCTTTCCCTCTTCACCTTCCAGTGGCACCGGCACTCCCCAGTCCAGGTCGCGCGTCATGGCGCGGGCCTGAAGTCCACCATCGATCCATGACTTGCATTGCCCCAATACCTGTCGTTTCCACTGAGAGGGATCATGGGCTTGCAGGCCCTCAAGCATACCCTCCTCAATCCAGGCCCGGAGCCAGCCTTCATGCCGCTGCATGGGCAGAAACCAATGTGAGGTGGCCTTCAGCACGGGAGCTGTGCCACTCAATGTAGACTTCGGGTCGATGAGATCTTGGGGGCTCAGGGTGCTGCCACAATTCTCGCATTGGTCACCGTAGGCATTTTCGTAGCCGCATTTGGGGCAGGTACCCGATATGTAGCGATCAGCCAGGAATTGATTGGCCTCCTCATCGAAATACTGTTGTGAACTTTGCTGCTCAAAAACACCTTTGGCGTGAAGCCTGAGAAAATAATCTGAGGCGGTAGCATGGTGCAATGCATCAGAAGTGCGGTGAAAGATGTCGAAGCCAATTCCAAAATCCCGAAAAGCCCGCTCATTGAGATTGTGGTACTCATCCACCAAGTCCTGAGGGCTTCGCCCTTCTTTTTTGGCTCTGAGCGTGATGGCCGCTCCATGCTCATCACTGCCACACACAAATGCCACCTCCCGGCCTGCAGAGCGCAGGAAGCGCACATAGGTATCAGCCGGTATGTACACCCCGGCCATATGCCCGATGTGTAAGGGGCCATTGGCGTAGGGCAATGCAGCGGTGATGGTATAGCGTTTTGGTTTTTTCAATGGGATTGTGCTAGTTTGTGGGGCGCAAAGATAAGGTATTCAATAAGCAATTTTTCCATGGAAACGATCAGTCCACCCCCTCTGCAGCCCGGCGATAAGGTCGCCTTGATATCTACGGCCCGAAAGGTGCCGGAAGCGGCCATTGACAAAGCCGTGGAGCTCATCAAATCATGGTCCTATGAGCCGGTAGAGGGAGCTCATCTGCGGAGTGTTGACAGGCAGTATGCAGGAACAGATTCAGAGAGGCGGGCCGACCTGCAGTGGGCACTAGACCATCAAGACATCCGCGCAGTGATATGCATGCGTGGCGGTTATGGCACGGCCCGAATCATCGACGATCTCGATCTTGATGGCCTGCGCTTTTCGCCAAAGTGGGTGGCAGGATACAGCGATGTATGTGCCCTGCATCACCATCTCTACACGCAGCTGGGCCTGCAGAGCCTTCACTCCAGCATGCCGGTCAACTTTGCCGAAAATTCGTCGGAAGCATTGGAAAGCCTGCGCCTGCAACTGGGCGGAAATTGGGTGAACAGCATCGCTGCCGTGCACAGGCTCAATAGGGAAGGCAGTGCAGAAGGGAATCTGATAGGCGGCAATCTGAGCGTACTCTACAGCCAGATGGGCTCGCGTTCGGAACTCAGTACAGAGGGTGCCATCCTAATTCTGGAAGACCTGGACGAGTATCTGTACCACATCGACCGCATGATGCTGGCACTGCGCAGGGCCGGAAAACTCCAGAAGCTCGCCGGATTGGTAGTAGGAGGCATGACCGAGATGCGCGATAATCCAGTGCCTTTCGGCAAAAATGCAGAAGAAATCATCGCCGAGCATTGTGAGCCATACTCCTTTCCCCTGGCCTTCAACCTGCCCTCAGGCCACATCGCCGACAACCGCTGCTGGGTGCATGGAAAAAAAGTAAGGCTGACCGTAAAAAACGATCAGCCTTCTTCACTAAACCACTGTTAATCTACCTTATTCGCGCTCGAACTTGGTGTATCCAGCGGGAATTTCAAAGATGGAATTGTCCAGGTCTTTCTTGTCCATCTCTACCACCTGGAGCTTGGAAAGCTCTACGCCATCGGTCTTGCGCTCAACGCCGACCATGGGAAACATACCGCTGATTTCGGGAATGTTCATGAAGTATACTGCGAGCTTGTCCTTGCGGTTCAAGGTCTCCAGCATTGGGACGAAGAAATCGAAATCATCATCGGCCATCCAGTAGGTTACTTCGCGTCCATCGCTTTTGCCTGACACTTTCACCTCGCTGCATTTGTATCCATTGATCACTTCGGACTTACCGGTCTTCTGTACGTACACCTCCGTCTCGCGAGCGGGACGTTTATTGGGTACATCAATGTACATCTGACGCTCAGGACTCAGAGCTTTTACGGAATTGGATTTGGTATCAATGATCATAATGCCTTGCACATCACCATTTTCTCCCAATTCTTCTACACGTACTTTATCGCCTTTCACGTAGTACACGTAGTTTGCGGTTACAGGGCCAATCGTTTTTGTAAATTTGATCATTCCCTGAAAAGGGCCAGTAGCAAAAGCCACCGTTCCTAGCATGACTGTGGCAACCAAAGTTGCGCATGTTTTGATAGAAAGTTTCATAACTTTAATCGTTTAAGGAACCCAGTAGATTCTCAGTTTGTAATTAACATGTCCAATTCGACCAGGCATATCGGAAACGAGGGCGAATCACGTGCTTGTACGCACTTTGAATCCCTGGGTTTCAAAATTCGCGAACGCAACTGGAGACACCGGCATGACGAGATCGACATAATAGCTGAAAATGATTCGTTTATCGTTTTTGCGGAAGTGAAAACACGCTTCTCAGCTGCCTTCGGTGAGCCGGAAGTTTTTGTAACGCGCAAGAAACAGTCCTTCATGATTCGGGCGGCCAATGAATACCTCACCCGCCATCAAATCGACAAAGAAGCGCGCTTTGATATCATCGCCATCACCTTAAATCAGGGAGGCAAATTGCACCATATCTGCGATGCCTTCTATCCTTTGCTGTAATTTAGCCGCCGCAAATGCCCTTAAGACCCTTATCCATCCATTGCCCCGTATGAGCGACAAGAAAAGAAACGACAAAAGAGATCCCTCCAAAAAAGGAAGTCCGAAGCGCGGAGCTGCTGCCGCAAATAAACCCGCAAAATCCAAAAGCGCTGACCGGAAAACTGCGAGCAAAAGCAGCAAGCCGGAGCGCAAAGGGCCCAAAAAAGGCGAGGCAGAAGAAAAGGGATCCTACTATTCCGGATGGAAAACGGAACAAGGCAGCGATGCCAGCCGGAGTGGCAAGCCCCGGCAATACCGCGAGGTGCCGGGCAAAAGCTGGAGAGGCAAGCCCGTAGTGGAAGTGAAGACAAGCATTCGACTCAACAAGTACATCGCCAATTCGGGTATTTGCTCCCGGCGTGAGGCCGATAAGCTGATTGAGCAGGGCCTCGTAGAGGTAAACGGGAAGGTGGTGACCGAGATGGGCCATCAGGTGAAAGAGGGCGACAAGGTGAGCTATGCCGGGGAAACAATACGTCCTGAGCGCCCCACATATGTGCTGCTCAACAAGCCCAAGGACACCATCACCACCATGAAAGACCCCCAAGGGCGCAATACAGTGATGTCGCTCTTGAGAAGGGTCGGTGATGTGAGAATATATCCCGTAGGTCGCCTCGATCGCAACACCACCGGGCTGCTCCTGCTCACCAATGATGGCAATCTCGCCAAAAAGCTGACCCATCCCACCCACGGTGTGAGCAAGCTCTACCATGTACACACTGACAAGGCGGTAAAGACTGCCCACCTCAAGCAACTCTTGGATGGGGTGGAACTCGAGGATGGACCCATGAAGGTAGATGAGGCCAGCCATGTGGCCGGTGTGAAAGACAAGAAACAGGTGGGTGTGCGCATACACAGCGGGAGGAACCGCATCGTGAGGAGGCTCTTCGAGCACCTGGGCTACAAAGTGCTCAAGCTCGACAGGGTGATGTTTGCCGATTTGAGCAAAAAGGACCTGCCCCGAGGGCGCTGGCGCTTCCTCACCGAGCAGGAGGTGAACCGGCTTAAAATGCTCTGAGCTTTCGCAAAAAGAGCTTTTGCCGCGAAGAATCTCAGCTGGTATGATCCGGCAGCTCGAGAAGCCGGAATATTGACTTGATTTCTCAATCCTGCTCTACATGTGGCATATCTCTTGTAATATTGGGCTCGGGTATCCGTTTTGCTCTTCCATCCACGGCCCATAGATCAGCTGGCTTCTGTGAAAAAGCTCATCAGTACATCCATCATTGTAGCACTCGTAGTGAGCGTGCTCATGGTCGCGGCCTACTTCCTCGCGAAGAAGTATGAGCCCGAAGTGCGCGATATTGTGGTCTATGAGCTCAACCGCATTCTGGAGGTAGAGGTGAAGGTAGATGACATCAATCTCAGCCTGCTGCAGCGCTTTCCCTACGCCTCACTTCGCTTCAGCAATGTAGTGATACCCGAACCGGGCGCCGACTCCGATACCCTGCTATACGCCAGCGATGTATACCTGCAGATCAGCTTGTGGGATTTTTTGCGGAAGCACTACCGCGTAAGTGAAGCCGATGTAAATGGTGGCTTCTTTCGCATGAAAATCGACGAGCGTGGCAAGGGCAACTATACATTCTGGAAAGAAGGCGGGACTGAGGAAAGTTCGCTGATTTCGCTCAACGATATTGAGACCAACGATTTTGACTTCAGTCTGCAAACCGCTGCCGGCATAGACCTCTCGCTCGGCATCGCCCACGCACAGTCGAGGGGCCGCTTCGGAAGCGAGGTATACGATCTCGCCTCAGAATGCAGGCTGGTGCTGCGGCATTTTGCCCAGAAGGGCGACACCCTCTATCGGGAATTGCCCGTGTCCGGCAAATTCAATGTGAACATCAACCACCTTGAAGGACTCCACAGACTGAGCTCTGAGGCCCTGTCATTGGGCAAGGCGACTTTTGGGATAGCCGGCAGCCACAATCCCGCCAATAAAGGCACCCGAAACTTGAGCATCTCTGCCGAAAATGCCAATATCGAGCATGCGCTGGCCCTTTTGCCGCTGAGCATGCGCAAAGGCTTGCAAGCATACAAGGCCCGAGGCAAGAGCGACTTGCTACTGGAGGTGGAGCATAGAGACGATACCGGCCTGGCCATGGATTTCATCTTTGAGCGCACCCGTGGCAGCTTCCAACACGACAAGGCTTTGGGTAAGGCCACCCTGGACAAGGCAACCGGAAGCGTGCAGGTGAGAAATGAGCGCGTATCTCTGTACATCGACCATGCCGAGGGAAGCATGGGCCCGGGCAAGCTCAGCGTGGGTGGGAGCATTCGCAATTTGGCGGCAGCCGAATTTGACCTGCGCGTAAATGGGAAAGCCGACCTGCGCGAGTTGCGGAATTTCTTCGATCCGGAATACATCGAAGAGATGGCAGGTAAGCTGCACATGGCAGGCACCATCAGCGGGCGACTCCCGGCCGGAGCGCCAAAAAATCAGGCTATAAAAAGCCTCGCCTTCGATGGCGACATCCGGGTGGAACAGGCTGCACTGCAATTGCGGGCCGGTCAAAATCGCTTCGAAAAGCTAAATGCACAAATCGGATTCCGCGACAATGCCTTCTCCATTCGCGAAGCTTCGGCTGAGGTAAATGGCAATCCCTTCACCTTTAGCGGAAGCATCAGCAATGCATTGCCCTACCTGATAGACGATAGGGAAAAGCTCTACATCGCGGCCGACTTTAGTACAGAAAGCCTCGACCTCAACCGCATTTGGGACACCTCATCATCACGCCGTGATACCACCTACAAATTTAGCCTTCCCCAGAGCACTGATTTCGATTTTCGCCTCGATGTGGGCAAAGTTCTATTCCGCCGCTTCACTGCCGAGGAGGTTTCGGGTACAGCCACTTACCGCAATGGGAAGCTTCTACTCGAGCCCATACGCTTTCGTGTGGCAGGCGGACTTATACAAGGCCGTGCCGAAGCGGGGCGGCAGTCAGAGACGCTTTATCACACTGCTGCCATCCTCCAACTCACCGATATCGATATGAGCCGCTTGTTTTATGCTTTTGAAAACTTTGGCCAAGAAGTGATCACCCATTCGCAGATCAGCGGGAGGGCCAATGCACAGGTGAACTTTGGAGGCATGCTGCGCGATGACCTCAGCTATGATCTGAGCAGCATCAAGGCCCACACCGACCTGATGGTGACCAAAGGCAAGCTGCAGCGTGTAGAGGCCCTGCAAGAGGTAGCCGATTACATGCGGCAGCACGCGGTGTGGCGCAACCTGGTGAAGGTGGATGCCTTTGAGCAAGAGCTGGCTGCGGTGCATTTTGACACCCTCAGAAACACCATCGACATACGCGATCGCAGGGTGATAATCCCCTCCATGCGTGTGGGCTCATCGGCCCTCTCACTCAATCTCAGCGGGGAGCACAGCTTTGACCATGAGATCGATTATCGCCTCAATTTCAGGCTGGGCGAACTCCTGCGCACAGGAAGGAAAAAGGAAGATGAGTTTGGCTACATCACTGACGACGGCGCGGGTCTGCGGCTCTTCCTGCGCATGAGCGGCACGGTAGACGAGCCCATATTCAGCCTCGACAAAGAAAGTGCAAGGCAGCGGCGCAAGGATGAATTGCAGGATGAAAAAAAACGGATGAAAGGCATGCTCAAGGAGGATTTTGGGCTGTTTAAGGGAGATACGGCAGTCATTGCGCCTTCCGGCAAAGGGGATCAAGGTGCACCCCACTTTGATGTAGAGTGGGAGGATGCCCCTTCCGGGCAAAAAAAGCAAGGCAAGGACAAGAAGAAGGGAGGCTTGCTGAGTCCCAAGGAAGATTCGCGCTACGATGAGCTCGACGGCGATGATGACCTTTGAGCTTGGGTGAGGTTGTTGAACCCGGATAATGCATTAGAGTTGCAGACCGGAGACAGGGGTTTATTTGGTGAGGCGGGAGGATGGTGTATAGAATTGGCGGGGAATGAGTTGGGGAGGGGAAAAATTTCTATATTGTGGGCGGATTTAACCAAAATCAGTGATAAGATTGCACTACAGACAAGCCTCGTGTCAATGTAAAAAGGCCGCCGGCCTTAGTTTGGACATTTTTAAGCCCTTTTATGTTTGCAAAAGATTGAATGAGGCAATCAAGTTTTTTCATTTGATCAGGGTCCTTATATTGTTGTCCATACAAAGTATATCGACCTGGTGCACAAGGTATATGAGCCCCAG
>SLDS01000052.1 GCA_007125175.1 Flavobacteriales bacterium | reverse complement strand
AGCTCAATCCAGATTTGGCCGAGTTTTTGGAAAAACGGCTCGAGCTCATAGTGCTGGATTCTCTTGTCAATTTGCCTATCGAAGTGGACTACCTCACCCCAGATACCCTGGGTGTAGATCGGGTGGCAAATGCGGTGGGTGCTTTCAAGCAATATCCAGACAGTCATGTACTCATGATTGATTTTGGCACTTGCATTAAGTATGATTTGCTTGAAAAAGGAGGGCGATACCTCGGTGGCGCTATCGCTCCGGGATTGGCAATGCGCTTCAAAAGCATGCATGTGATGACAGACAAGCTGCCCCATGTGAAGGAATGGAAGGCAGGAGACACGCTCTGGCCGGCGCGATCTACTCATGCTTCATTGGTAGCTGGAGTGATTCAAGGAATTCAAGCAGAGGTGTCACAATACATTAATATGGCTTCCGATATTTACGGTAATTTAACGGTGCTAGCAACAGGGGGTGATTTTCGTGTTTTTGAGAAAGCATTTAAAAATCTCATCTTTGCACACCCTTATCTCACCCTTGAGGGAATGCATGAGATTCTCAAGTACAACATGGATTAGTGTCGCCGGGTCTTTGCTGCTCATTTTGAGCACAGTGACTCCCCTTCTTGCACAAACGGATTTGGGCTCCCCCTATTCGGTCTTTGGCCCGGGCCTACCCATGCAGCGGGCTTCTATCCACCATGCCAGCATGGGAGGAGCCGGTGCAGCCTTAAGCGATCCCTACAGGCTCAACTTGATCAACCCGGCGGCATCAGCGTTTCACATGGATCCCGTTTTTGAAATGGGAGGGATTGGCAGCCTGTCCACTTTCAGCAGTTCCGAAGCTTCTTTTGAGAATGAAAGTTTTATGCTCAATAACTTGAGTCTGGCTTTCCCCATAAAGCGGGGTACCTGGAATTTTAATTTGGGCTTGGTACCACTTACCAGAGTGAGCTACGACTTCGTTAGCATAGATGAAAATCCTGACATGGGCAGGGCCCGCTCGGAATACCGGGGAAATGGAGGCATATCTCAGCTTTACATTGGTAGTGCCTACCGACTATACTACCGCTCAGATACGGCTGGCAACTTCAACACCCTCTCCTTCGGTGGGCAAATGAACTTCAATTTTGGTCCGATCAATAATGTAAGGCGAATTAGTTTTCCCGATGAACCTACTGCTCTTGGACTTACCGTTAGGGAGTCTTATTTGGTTCGTGATTTCAGTTGGGAAATTGGAGCACAATACCAGACCTTTCTGATCAAGAAGAACCTGAGCCAACCACGAAGCCTCAAGCTACAATTTGGTGCGGTGTATCGTTTGGAGAGCAATCTCCGCACAGAGCTGAGCAACTATGTATACAATTGGAGGCCCACCAGTCAAGGGGGAGAATCTCCCAGAGATACCCTTTTTGCCACGACCTTGTCAGGGGGAAATGTTCAAATGCCTTCGACGATCATTTTGGGTGTGGCCCTCGACTTTATTGGCAACAAGCGGCAGCGACTCAGGATGGCTTTCGACTACAGCATGCAAAACTGGAGCAGCTACGCCGAAGACTTTCCGGGAGTGCAGCGAAGGTTTAGCTATGCCGATGCCGAGGGTGTGGCTCTGGGCTTTGAATTCACTCCTAATATGGGCTCTTCTCGCGTGTTGCAACGAATTGATTACCGCGTTGGTGTGAGGGCCGAGCGTACAGGAGTACTCGTTGGCGACAATCAAATAGAGGACTATGGCATAAGTTTTGGACTATCTTTGCCGGTTAATATGCGCAGGAACCTGACGAGATCGAGATTCAGTATCGGCGCGGAGTATGGAAGCTTCGGAACAGTAGAAAATGGACTGATACGTGAGGACTACGTGAGATTTATGGCAGGGTTTGTGCTGACACCCCATTTTAGAAATTTATGGTTTGTACAACCGAAATACGATTGAGAACAGAGAGAAACAGTATGAAAAACATGACAAAAGCAATCGCAAGCATGATGGCCCTCTTGATGTGGGCCGGACTGAGCATGGCTCAAGGTGATGAAAGCAAATACGGCAACACTCCCGAAGAAGTGGAGCAATGCAAAAGGTATTTATCGCTCTACCGCGAATTTCGCGATCAGGGACAGGTGGAAGATGCACTGCCACACTGGCGCGGTGCTTTCCGAACTTGCCCGCAGAGTGCCAAAACATTGTACATCGACGGTGTGCGTTTTTACGGTTCCATTCTCGATGAAATTTTCGAAAATGAGGATAAGGTGGCTGAACGGGATGCCTACCTCGATACCCTGATGCTCATTTACGACAAGCGCATTGAGCATTTCAATGAAGAGGGACGTGTGCTTGCCTTCAAGGCCAATGACCTTTTCAAATACGATGAAAGCCGAGCCAAAGAGGCCAATGCCATGATGAAACGATCTCTGGAATTGGAGGGAATGGACTCAGATGCCATCGTGGCCTCCAAGTACTATCAAACCCTCTACACCATGTACCGCAATAAAGAGGCCACCAAGTCCGATTTGCTCGTGGAGTACATGCCTGTGGTTGAGATACTGGACTACAATATTGCCAAATTGGAAGATGAAAGGGCCCGTGATCGCTATGTGAAAGCTAAAAACAACCTCGACGCCTTCTTCATCAAGATAGCCGAATGTGAGGATATCTACCGTATATTGGAGGAGCGTATATCTGAAGCTCCCAATGATATTGAGCTGAACAAAAAGGCCCTTGCTGTAATGAACAAAAGGGACTGTACTGACAATGAGTTGTACCTGGCTGTGGCCGAAAGGGTGTATGCCGATAAGCCAACGCCCTCGGCAGCATACAGTATCGGTATCCAAAAGCTCAAAGCCAAGGACTATGAAGATGCCATGAATTACTTCCGTGAGGCCGTCGATCTGTGTGGCGATTGTATCGAGTATGAGACCTACCTCTTGCGTGCCGGTCAAGCCGCAAATATTACCGGATTCACATCCAGAGCTTTATCCTTTGCGAACCGCATACTCAACCGGAATCCACAAAGCGGCGAAGCCTATTTGCTGAAAGGGGATGCCGTAGTGGCCGGAGCAAAAGCATGTGCCGATGAGCCGCTTAAAACAGCCGGAGCATATCTTCTGGCTGTGGACTACTACAACAAGGCAAAGTCGGTAGACCCATCCGTGGCGGATAAGGCCAACCAGAAGATTGCTGGATACAAGAAGTACTTCCCCCAGAAGACCGATGTATTCTTCAATAACCTCGAAGTAGGCCAGCAATATACGGTAGAATGCTTTGGCGAGACCACGACGATTCGCACCAGCGATTGATGCGCATTGAAACACACTTTTCATAAAATTTTCTTAACTCCGGCTGTTGTGGCAGCCGGAGTTTTGTATTCATGCTCCGGCACCACGGTAGAAGATGTACGCGAATACACTGAAACCGGCCCTTCGCCAATACGCATCACGCTCAATGTAACATATGAGTTTACAGAAGCCGGCAAACTCAAAAATGAGCTCTATGCCTCTCGTGCCGAGCAATATCAAGAACCTGACTCCTCATATAGCTTGCTATCAGGAGGCTTCATTCTTACCTTTTACGATGAGAATGTGGAGTTCGATGGTCGCCTGAGCGCCGAAAACGGATTTATCCGGGGTGACAACTCCATGATGATAGCCCGGGATAGCGTGGTTTTTGTGAACCGCGACAATGAAACTTTATACACCGAAGAGCTCATATGGGTCCAGGATAGTGCCAAGGTTTTTACCAATAAATTTGTTACCATTGAACGCGAAGATGACATCATCTATGGCAAAGGACTCATCAGCGACGAAAACTTTACCAATTACATCATAAAATCCCCCACGGGCACTTTTTTCCTCACTGAAGAAGACGAATGAAAAACAATTCAAATAGGCGCATGCGCAAGGTAAGCATCTGGATGGAAAGGTTTTGGCTTGCGATAGCTGTCTTATCTCTCTTGGTGGTATTGTACATTTTTGTGGTAGAAGGCGTGGATCGCCGTACCTTGCAGTATCTCATATTCCCACTATTGGCAGGGGCTATGTACGGCTTCCGCATTACATTCCGCAAGCGCTTGGAAGGAAGGGACTCCTCCTGATTTGCGCATCTCTCAAAGCTGCTTATCTTTAGACTGTGAACGTCATCCTGATCATTGCTCTCACCCTGATTTTTTCTGCCTTCTTTTCAGGTATGGAGATCGCCTTCGTATCTGCCAATAAACTGAAAATTCAACTTGATAGGAAGGAGGGGCGATTATCGGCCCGTTTACTCTCCGGCTTCCTGAAGCAACCCTCGCGCTTCATCGGTTCCATGCTGGTTGGCAACAATATCGTGCTCGTTGTGTACGGTATCGGAATGGGGCTCCTTCTCGATGATATGCTCAGAGAACAGTTCGAGCTCTCAGAAGTGGGCATACTCACTTGGCAAACGGTCATATCCACCCTGGTCATACTCTTTTTTGGAGAGTTCATTCCTAAAACACTCTTTAGGATCAATTCCAATTTCATTCTCACCCTTTTCGCTATCCCGCTCAAAGTACTCTATTTTTTACTCTGGTTGCCCATGTATGTGATGGTAGGGCTTTCTGACCTGATCATTCGCTATATCTTCCGCGTTCGAAACAACAAGCAGGAGGTCGTCTTCGGACGCATTGACCTGGATCACTACGTTCGCGAAATAGCCGAAGAAGCCCGGGAGCAGGAAGTGGAGCTGGAACACGAGATACGCTATATGCAAAATGCATTGGACTTCAGCAAGGTTAAGGCGCGAGACTGCATGGTGCCCCGCACTGAAATAGCCGCACTCGAAATTGAAGACTCCATTGAGAAGTTAAGGGAAGTATTCGTGAACACCGGGCATAGCAGGGTATTGGTTTATCGTGACAACATTGACAATATCATTGGCTTTGTGAACAGTGTTGAACTTTTTCACAAGCCCGATAGCCTCAAGCGACTGATTGTTCCTATCATTATTGTGCCTGAGACCATTTCGGCCAAGGAGGTTCTTCAGCTCTTCATCAAGCAGAATAAGAGCCTTGCGGTAGTGGTTGATGAATTTGGTGGCACGAGTGGGATGCTCACCATCGAAGATGTGATCGAAGAGATCTTTGGAGATTTTGAGGATGAGCACGATAGGGATGACTTTATCGAAGAGCAAATCGATGAGCGCACTTTTCTTTTTTCAGCCCGGCTGGAAATAGACTATCTCAATGAAACCTACAAACTCGAAATCCCCGAAGAAGAAGACTACGAAACGCTGGCCGGTTATATTTTGAGTGGTCACGAGGACATACCACGGCGCAACGAGATCATCGAGCTGGATTCCTTTCGAATCACTATTGTGGATGCGAGCAATGTGCGCATCGAAACCGTGAAAGTAGAGGTCTTGGATCCCGATTAATTCATTTCGATCGGAGATATTTGTATCTTCGCAGACTTTAAAAAGCAACACTTAATGGCAGCAATAGGTAAAATACGAGAGCAGAGCACCTTACTGTTGATTGTAATCGGTGGCGCCATGGTCGCCTTCGTCTTTTTGGACTTCCTCGGTGGATCCGGTTTTACACAAGCTGACCGCTATGTGGGTGAGGTGCTCGGTGAGGAAATCAATATGGTCGAGTATGAAAAGAAGGTGGATGCCTATAAGCAAAGCCTCGCTGCCGTTGGCCAACCCGTTACTTCTCAGGCTGAACAGCAAATTCGCAATCAGGTTTGGAACGATATGATCGAAGCCCGTGTGATGCATAATGAAATGTCCAGATTGGGCATGCGCATCAGCAGGGATGAATTTGACGACATTCGATTTGGAGAAAATGTGCGTTCCGAGTTCGCAACTGGCGAAAATTTTAAGAATCCTGAGACCAACGAGTTCGATCCCCAGCTGGTGCAGCAATACTTCGCTTTTTTGCAGCAGCAATACCCCATTTTTTACGAAAACCAGGTATCGCGCATCGTGAACGATCGCCTCTATGAGAAGTACAATACCATGGTGCGTAGGGGTCTTTTCGTGAACACTTTAGATGCCAAGAACGAATTCTACAAGCAAGAGCAGAAGGTGCGCTTCAACTTCGTTATGAGGGATTTTACAAGCATTCCCGATAGCCTGATTGAGGTAAACGAGAAAGACTTAAAAGCTTTCTACAACGAGCACAAAGGAGATGACCGATTTAAGCGGGATGCCTCCGTGGATATCAAATTTGTGGTTTGGAAAGTAGAGGCGACTGAGGAAGATGAAGAAGAAATCTTTGAAGACCTCAAGTCCTTGATTCCCGAATTTGAGAATGCGCGCAATGACTCGATTTTCGCACTGAAATATGGCGACAGCAAGCGTGGTATGGCGGTGAGATTCGAGCCGGGTGATAAGGAAGTTTTGCGCGCCTTTGTGGATACTGCGGAGCTCGGAGATATCGTAGGTCCCTTTGAGCGCAATGGCAGCTATGTAATCGCCAAAGTGGTGAAAGAAGGAGAGGAGGAACAAGCCACAGCACGTCACATTCTTCTTAGCACCCAAACTGGCGCAGATAAGGACGTGCTGAAAAAGCGTGCGGACAGCATCAAGACCGTTATCCAGCGAAATAAGAACTTTGAAGAAATGGTGGATCTCTTTACCGAAGATCCCGGCTCAAAAGCCACCGGCGGGAAGTACGAAAACTTCAACCGACAAACCATGGTGGCGGAATTCTCAGAAGCCGCATTCGATCGCCCTATTGGTTCGCTCAATGTGGTTGAGACCGACTACGGCTTCCATATTGTGGAACCCCTCGAGCGCAAGATGGCTAAGGTGGTCGACGTCATCGAGGTGGACATGCGAATTCGGCCATCAAACCGTACATTCAATGATGTATACGATCAGGCCAATGAATTTTCCCTCACTGCCTCAAACCTCGATGGGCTCATCGCTCTGGCTGAAGAAAGGGACTTTGAAGTGAAGGAGGGTAAAAATATCAAGCGCACTGCCGTGAACATCCCGGGTGTGGCTCGCTCTCTCGATGCTGTTCGCTGGGCACACAATACCGACAAAACCAAGCCGGGTAAGGTCAGTGAGCCATTTGAGTTTGACAACCGCATTGTGGTTGTTGCATTGGAGAACCGCCGGGAAGAAGGCGTCGTGAGCTTTGAAGATTCAAAAGAAGACATCAGGCCCGATGTAATTCGTGAGAAAAAGGCCGCGAGATTTACCAAAGAAATGGAAGGCAAGAGCTTGGACGAGTTGGTGGAAGAATTTGACCTGAGCCGCCGCGTTGCTTCCAATGTCTCCGAGAGTCGGCCTACCCTACCGGGAAGTGGGACTGAACCTTACATAGTAGGCTATGCATTGAGCCTCTCTGAGGGTGCAGTGAGCCCACCAATTGAAGGCAATAAGGGTGTATACGTGATCGAAATACTCTCCAAAACAGATGTTGAGCCGCGCTCTGAGTATTTCGCTTATCGCGACGAGCTTGAAGAGACCCGCAGGGGGCAGCTCAGCTCATACAATACAGCGCTCTATCGCGCCCTCAAGGAGCAAGCCAACATTCGAGACGACCGCTCGAAGGTGTATTAACCTAAACCCGGAGTACGCCACTGAGAATCCCTCTCAGAAGAAGACTTCGCTTTCGAACTGAACTGATCCCGATAGCGACTCAGTAGAACGAAAAAGAAAAGCTTTGTACCCTTCGGTGCAAAGCTTTTTTCATGGTATGGTGAGTAAATTGGACTTGCTCCTTTTTGCGACAGCGGTGCATGTGCGGCAACAGCTCTGTCAGCGCGTGGAAAAGAACAGCCAGCTGCAGTAGTTTGATAGGAGGAGCCCCTCAGAGTTGATTATCAAAATCAGAGGGTCTCAGCGTCCCTAATCACCTTCATCTTGAGGGCAGCCTTGTAGTCTGTGATGCGTCTGCGCAGGGCCTGATCACCCGTGGCGAGCATTTGCGCGGCGAGGATACCTGCATTTTGAGCGCCATCTACTGCCACAGTGGCCACTGGCACCCCTCCTGGCATTTGTACAATGCTGAGCAGTGAGTCCCAGCCATCGATGCTGTTGCGGCTCTTCACCGGCACACCGATTACAGGTAGTGGTGTGATGCTGGCCACCATGCCCGGGAGGTGGGCGGCTCCACCGGCTCCGGCGATGATCACTTTGATGCCGCGCGACTCGGCGCTTTTTGCAAAATCATACATGCGCTCCGGCGTGCGATGGGCCGAGACAATGGTGATTTCATAGGGAATTTCGAATTCTTTGAGCATGTCAGCAGCGCCCTGCATTACAGGAAGATCGCTCTTGCTACCCATGATGATGGCTACCATATTCAGGAGGTTTTTACGGTGATAAGTTCTTTTATTTTCAAGGCTTTTTCGCGCACTTCGGCAGCGCTATTTCCGGTGCAGGTCACGTGGCCCATTTTCCGGAAGGGCTTGGTGAGCGATTTCCCGTAAAGGTGCACATACACTTCCGAAATGGCAAGCGCCTCCTCGATGCCTTCATAGTGTACGGGCCCACTATGGCCTTCGGCCCCGAGCAGGTTTACCATGGCCGCATAGCGCGTGCTCTTGGTACTGCCAAGCGGTAGGTCGAGTATAGCGCGCAAGTGCTGGGCGTATTGGGAGGTGGCATTGGCCTCGATGCTGTGATGACCCGAATTGTGGGGGCGAGGAGCCACCTCATTTACCAGCAGGCTGCCATCGGGCAGCATAAAGAGCTCGATGGCCATGATGCCTACCAAGCCGTAAGCTTCCACCACCTTTCGGGCTATGGCTTCGGCAGCTTGCTCCACTTCGGGAGCCACTCCTGCCGGCGCGTATAGGTATTCTACCAGATTGGCTTTGGGGTTGAAGTCCATTGCCACTAGCGGAAAGGTGCGTACTTCGCCGCTTTCATTGCGCGCCACGATTATCGCCAATTCCTGCTCGAAGGCCACAAGCTCCTCCAGCACACAGGGGGCATCAAAGGCTTTTGTCAAATCGGCTTCACTGTGCAGCAGCTGTACCCCTCGGCCATCATAACCGCCCTTGCGCAGCTTTTGGGCAAAGGGCAGAAAGTCAATATGGGCTTTCAACTCAGTGACATTGCTCACCAGCCGATAGGGCGCTGTGGGGATGCCGTGCTTCTCGTAAAACTGCTTTTGCAATCCCTTGTCCTGCACTGTTTCCAGCACTTCGGGCTGTGGGAATACCTTCTTTCCCATCTCGCGGAGGGCTTTTAGCGCGCTGATGCTCACATGCTCAATCTCCACGGTAATTACATCACAGCTTTCGCCAAATTGCATCACCGTATCGTGGTCGCGGAAGTCGCCACATACGAAGTGGTGGGCCAGCTTGCT
>SLDS01000088.1 GCA_007125175.1 Flavobacteriales bacterium | reverse complement strand
TGAGCACCCAGGCGATCACACTGTCTTCACCTTCGTAAATGGGCGAAGGGCTCTTCTCTCCCCGCATGGCGCGGTCTACGGCCTCGATGGCCAGCTTGGCGCCGTGGCCGGGCACGTAAGCCTTCCAGCTCGAGATTTCGCCTTTGCGGCTTTGTCGCGTGCTGATCGAAACGTGAAGTGCCTGCTGAATGGCTTGGTAGGTGGTGTCGGTATCCAGTTCGAGGAGGGCACACACACCGGCGGCTTGGGCCGGGCAGAGGTGGGCCACGTGGTCAATTTTGTGCTCGTGGAGGCAGATGCCCTTTACGAGGTTTACGTGCACTTCGTAAGCGGCCACGATGCCGCGAAGCACATCGGCGCCGCTCTTGCCGAGCTGCTGCGCCACGGCAATCACCGCGGGAATGCTGTCGCCGGGGTGTGAGTAATCAGCGGCGAGGAAGGTGTCGTGGTAATCGAGTTCACGCACGGCAGCGCAGTTGGCCCAGGCAGCCCACTCGGCGTGTACTTTCACATTGCGCGGCATGCCGAAGAGGTTGGCCCCGCGGTCTTCCCGGCCATGTGCCAGGGCTTGTGCCCGGGCATTCACCACCGGGGTGCGGTTTGCCGAGGCTATACCCACTGAGGCATTGTCGATGATACGGTTGATTACCATGTCAAGCACTTCTTCGCTGATGGCCACGTCGTCGGTGGCTACCCTGGCGAGCTTCCATGCAAATTGTTCTTCTTTGGGCAGATTGGCTTTGGAGGGGTATACTTTGACGGTGTGGTTTTTCATGGACGCTAATTTGAGTTCTATTTTCAGTCGATTTTGGCGCTGCAAATGTAGGCATTCGCAGGAGTTTTTTTGGCGCGGGCTGGCTAGGTCGGCCTTGCACATTCATTTGCCGATAAGGCATGCAGAGAGCAAAGGCCAAAAGCCCTTAGCGCAAAAGCATCCACAGGTTCAAGCATGAAAAAGCCGTTCGCATACGAGATGCGAACGGCTCTAAACCATTGCTATCGGCTACTTCAGCGTTTGATCACCACGCGAAGCTGGTGTTGATCACCCGATTCATGCTCAGCTTGAAGCAGGTACACTCCTTCGCTGATACCACCAAAGTCAAAGCGCAAATGCTGATCTCCTGCCATAGCGGCCTGCCTTTCGGCAAAAACGACTTTGCCGAGAAGGTCATACAAGGTAAAGCGCACGTCACCTTCGGTTGGACTGTTCAACTGCACCTGTACCTGACCGTTGCTCGGATTTGGGTAGAGGTCGAAACTCATCGCGCTTTCCGCAAAAGTGATGTCGGCAGGTGGCTCCATGCTGTTGGCAGTGCCCCAATTGAAAAAGACGTAGGAGGTCCAAGGTCCTGCCACTGGAGGATTCAACGAGCAACCACAACGCACCCTTACGCGGTAAGTGCCATTGACGGGGAGTTGCCCGGGAGGAATAAAAAAGTTGCTGAGCTCAGACTCTATCACCTGCACCAAAGTGAGGCTACTCGTGCTGGCGAGGCCACCTTGGATTTGACAGCCCAGGGACCCCAAAATCGGATCCCATGAGAGGAATACACCGTTTGGCTGAACGAAGGCCGAGAGATTTTGCACAGCTGGATAAGGAGTCTGACATGGCGGTGGCCCCTCTACATCACCTACGCAAAAGTTGGTACTCTCTGAGCTTCCAAACTCACCACCGGATGCAAGCACAATGCCATCGGAATCACTAAGCGTGTAGCTGCCCTCGCCATATGCACAGCAAATGCCATCTCCAAAGCTGTCGAAAATGGTAAAGGTATAGCAGGCTTCGGGCAGGCAAATATTTTCGGTGATCAAGGTACCGGATGGATTTCCAGAGTAATTTCCGCCGGAAGCCACTACTTGATCACTTTCATCGGTGATTTCCCAGGTAGTCTCGCCGGGATATTGATCGAGAACAATTTCGAGAGTAAGTTCTTCATCATCACACTGCTGCCCTCCAAAAGGAACACAATTGTTGCCAAGACACCAACGAGAGTTTACATAGTTGATCATTCGCGTGCTGGGCTGAGGCCCAAATCCGGCGTTGAAGTTAATCCCTACTGAAAGCTGATGGCAATAGCTCATGATGGTGCCACCGCCCTGTGGAATGGGAGCCGTACCGCAGTTGCCCTCAGGCTGTCCTATCTGAATACCACAACCATCGATGGGTGTATTGTTACCGTTCCATGCACAGGCATGGGTGTGGGGAGAGCTGAGGTTGTGGCCCAATTCATGGGCGCAAACGAATACGTCCCAAGAATAGCTGGGCACGGTATTGTAAAAACCGAAAATACTGCTCACACTCACCCCGAAGGTACTTGAGCACAATCCCGAGAGGTAGGCTATACCCCCTCCTCCAACGTCGGTGATGAGCTTGGTAAGATCGGCATTGGGTGAATTATTGCTCATCTGGCTGAGTCGGTTACCCAAGCCGCCGCTGTAAGGACTGCTACCAACCCATGCGAATACCTCTGATACCACCAAGTCTATACCGTCATTGTCAAACATGGTAGTGACCTCGTTAAAGAGTCCAACGGTGTATGCTATAGCAGATGCTTCGCCACCCAGGGAGCCAACCAGACCATTGTCTATCTCTACCCTTACCCTAACGCATTGATCAGATTTGGGAGCTCCTTCCAGCTCAGTGGAATGGGGCAGCTTCTCATCCATTCCATCGTGATCGTCGATGAGGGTGCAATCAAAGGGTTCTGGATAAGGTACCTGATCGGCCCGATACCACACATGGGCACCGTCTTCTCTTCCATCCAGCTTGCCCAGCACATAATTGATACTTCCGTAGGTGACATTCATTCGCATCTCCCCCTCACTCAGGGTCAGACTCGCAAGGCTACCGTGATGGCCTTTTACTGCACCTCTGTAGAAGGCGAAGTCACCCGAAATGTCAATAATTTTGCCCTCATCTGTCTCAATGCTTGCATCTTGACTCAGGGGTGATTGCTGATAGAGCAGTATCTCAATCTCCTCACCTTGCTCGCCGGGCATTGTTACACTGATGTGCTCTTCTCTCTGACTGAGGTACTTTTTCACTGCGCTTTTGGAAGGATATAGCATGTTAGCCTCGCTCAGCGAAACACCCTCACTCACGAAAAGTGAGGAAAGATCTGTGATTTTCTGCAAGCCCTTTTCATCCATCAGATCAATGGATTCAAAAGTTTCTCCGCGTTGGAGCGATGCTTCTATCTTCTCGTAAATGCTTTCTTGAGCAAAAGCCCCTAAGCTTACAGTGAATACAAGTAGCAAGGAAGCTACCCACCTGCCTGCAGGCAGGATTTTAGAATAAACTTTTTTCATGGTTTAGGAATTACATCAGCGTTCACAATCGGCTCGCGGCACAAAATCTCTCCGGCCATAGTCAAGCACAAGGCCTAAAAGTACTCGGAAGTAAGCAAAAAAACAAAAAAATCTATTAACAAGAACGATCCAAAGTGGGCATAGCAAACAAGACAAAAATCATTGAGCATAGCATACAGATCATTTATCTACAGATAGAGGACTTTCATAGTCCTAAAAGCCTGTTGAGCCTTTCTTGATTTTTTTTCCAGATGAAAGGAATGTGCCCGCGCTTGACACAAAATATGCCGACGACTGAAGAGCCCGCATGGAAAGGCCAGTACAAAACAAGTTACCAAAGAAAAATGAGGCCTGCAAAACTCCTATCGCATCCAGCTCCGGACTGCATTTTGCGTAAAGCAAAGAAGTGATTTTTCCGAGGAATTTTGTAAACTTACAGAAGTGAATAGGAAATCCCGACAATCATGATAAAATTTCAACGTGCCTTCGAAAAGTTAAGCGCTGATGAGTACAGAAAACTGCTTGATGCCCCCGTGTGGCTGGCCCTTTTGGCGGCATTCTCCAATGACGGACGCATAAGCCCTGCCGAAGAGCGCGGTGCTATCAGGCTGACCCATCTGCGCAGCTTCAGCGCTCCAAAATCGATCAGACCTCTCTATGAAGCGATCAATGAGCGGTTTCCCAAACGATTCAGAAAACTCAGAGATCGACTGCCAACCGGGAGACAAAACAAACTCATCTATCTCAAGGCACAAGTGAAGGATGCGCTCACTGTGCTCGATAAGCTCGATCCCGACGTGGCGGAGAGCCTTCAGGAAAATTTCGAATCATTTTACCGGCATATTTTCAACACCGATAAGGGCTTCTTTCACTACTTCGCCTTGCCCGTGTTTAGCAGCCATGTGGAGAAAAAATACGTCAATAAGAAAAAGCCGGAAACAGCAGCTTGACACTTATGGCGCATCGCAGCAGCCGTTCTCACACTATTCTTACCTTACGCCTTCCACTATCCTCTGTACAAGATGCGGTGGCACACAGGCTCACTCTACCAGCTCTACATTGATGGCTACATCTTCACCATCCTCATTTTGAGTAATCTCAAACTGCACCTTATCCCCGGAAGTGAGCTCATTAAAGTCAATCCCGTTTAGGTTTTGGTAGTGAAAAAACAGGTTATTCGGCGGATACTTTATAAAGCCATAGCCGGTCTTCATCGACAGAATTTCACTTACGAAAACGCCCTCTTCTTCCTTCTTCGGCTTGGCGTACACACGATTGGCACTTGGCTTTGGATCTTTGGGCACGAAGAGGTTGTTGGTAATGTACTTGTCCTTTGCAACCCTGTTTTCGATCAGCTCGTGCATGGCAATGGGATAAGTTACCGTATTGAGCAAATCCTGTGAGGTACGCGTCACCCTGTTGTTTCCGTAGTCGTCGGTAAATTCAAAATCCCAGGAAAGCAGCATCACACTGCTGCCAAGGGTATTAAGCTTTCGGCACAGCTGCACATAATCTCCATCAGAGGCAATAAGCACTACGACGTCAAAACGCTTGTGAAAGGCCTGCTCGAAGGCTTCCAAAGCAAGCCACACATCAATCCCCTTTTCGTAGCGCACACCGCTGGCGGTTGATCGCACAGGCAAATAATGGGTTGTAACGCCCTCATGCATCAAAATGTCATCAAAAACGCGATCGAAATACAGCTGGTTTCCCCTTTGACTTGCTTCGCTTGCCGCCAATCGGCCTCTGAAATAGTGGGCATCTACAATCTGGCAGTGGCGAAAACTTGTCGATTCACCTTCCATTTCGGCCACCTTGTGCCGGATAAATTCATGCAATCCGGCGATGCTGATACGGGTCTTTCTCTCATGCACGTAATTGTAATAATTGCTCACATGCAAGAAGTAATTTCCATCATAGAATACACCGATACGGCGTAACTTAGTATTATTATTTTCCATTCTTTGCAGAATTAGTTAAAAAAATATCAAGATGTAGCGACTGAGAATTGTTGTGGAGAGTGCTACAATTTCAGGGCAAAGTTAAATAAATGTTTAGCGAAATTTTCATCTTCTCTTGTGATTGCTCATTTTTCTAATACGAGTTCGGCTCTTTATCCTCCATACTGATGTTCATACAATCAGGTATTGCAGGACTGGGTTCAAACCTAGTGCGCATTCAGGGAGCAGAACATGATTGTTGAGCGAGACCTTCCGATTGTGATACTTTAGCGGGTGTGACGCAGGCTCAATGTTTGATTTGATGGCTCCACACCTGCCTTGCATCTTCATTTTGGCCTAAGCCAAGTCATGGGAGCGGCCTTAAGCCAATGAATTTTCCATTTCAGCATTTTGCAGGCGAGACCCGTTCGAGGGATCCTCATTTGCCCATTTGCATCAAGCCAATGCAATCGCTCATCCATATAGAGTCGCCCTTGCAGCCCGCTTTCCGATTCATTTCCTTTCCAGTTTGGAAATTCTGATGATTGGCGTACTTTTGTCGCCTGATTTGCGAAAAGCAGTCTTAACGGAGAATCTTTTCCGCTGCAAATCAGAAACATCGGGGTGTAGCTCAGGTGGTAGAGTACACGTCTGGGGGGCGTGTGGTCGCAGGTTCAAGTCCTGTCACCCCGACAACAAACAAAGCGAAGGGGCTGTCTGTAAAGGCAGTCCCTTTTTTTGGCTGCTTTCATGAGCACCGTTGCAACAACGTATCTTCCGCATTTGACGCTCATAATAAAGTCCGAACAGCATTGTAAAGAACTGCAGCCGAACTGAATCCCATATACATAT
The DNA here is from genome assembly GCA_007125175.1 of Flavobacteriales bacterium. Lineage (GTDB taxonomy): Bacteria > Bacteroidota > Bacteroidia > Flavobacteriales_D > Cryomorphaceae > T3Sed10-241. The sequence continues at coordinate 3,179 of SLDS01000088.1, read as the reverse complement.
TATCACCGACCATTACATAGGGGAAAGTTCTCCTGTTACCTATTCGCCTGTCGGCATCCATGAAGGCCTGATTCATTTTTGCTCTGTTCGCTTTACGTTCTCCCTCGTCTTCGTAAGGCATAAAGTCGTGTGCAATATCGAGCTCTTCAAGTTCCCGGTGTATGCGTTGGGTTTTACCACAGGTTGCGCGTCCGTATACCGTGATCTCCGAATTTGATAATCCGGAAATAATTTCACCCTTCATACTTTCAGGAGTGACGATGGCAAACATAAATACCCAATAGGCCTCAGCATTCCCGGCGCGGTCCTGTGCATCCGGCACGCCGTCCACCGCAGCAGCAACAGCCGCCGCAGTGATGCCGTTAGCCATCATCCGACGGCAAGCAGACGGATCAGACAACCACTTAGAGAGGGCATCCTCAAAGTCAAATGAAGACTTTTCGTAAATGTAGTGTGCCATGCGTATACCGTCTCCTCTCACCCAAGTCCGTTTGAGCTCCCTATCATCACCGCGGCCTGCTTCCTCGCCGTTTTCGGCCAAAATTTTAGCCCTGTTTCGAGCGACTTCCTCGAGCGCGTCATTCCAATTAATGTCAAAGCGGACTGCACCTTTGCCCCTGGTATCTCCATCGCAACTCACCCCCTGTCTGCGTACCGCGTTCAGAATGTCAAGTACGGCCTTCCGATCGAGTTCAAGGCATGTAAGGTCGTCCATTCTGTTTTCCGGAACTACCGCTAAGGCCTGAGAAGTTTTTTGATCGATCTCACGCGTCGCCTTTCCGAGTTTCATGGTCCAGTAAGGCGCGATCGTACCGTGGTCATTTGCGATTTCTTCGCCCGTGCGCACTGCGAGACCTACATGGGTGGTCTGCGGCTGCATCATATTCGCGCAATGCCCTGGACTGTCCATCCAAGACAGGACCACCTCTATATCGGTGGTTTGACCTCTGGCTATATTTTCGCGAATATCTGTAAAGCTGTCTGTAATATCCGCAACACGACTGAAAGGACTCATGTTGTCAGGACCTCTATGAGCAAAATAACCATTGAGAATCATGTCGCGCACATGAAGATCGGCAGCTTTCGCAAGATCTTCTGACCAAACCAAGGCATCCGCTGGCGGATAATACGTATCCCCGCAGTTACAGCCTTCACTGCGTATTTCGTTGATCAAATGAATAACCTCTTCGATGTCTTGGAGCACTTCGTTTGGTGTCAATTCCTGAGCACTTAAGCAATAGGGTGTCCATATCAACAAAATGAGTATGGCTTTGTATAAATTTAAATTACAGCGCTTAAAAGTGAATTTAAAAGAGTCACTAAGGGCACTTTTGTGTGTGAAATCGCTTCTCATGATTACTGTTCGTACTATGATTACTGGAAAAGTGGGAATATATGCAATGTAGAAGGAATGATCAATCCAATACGCGCAGCAATGTGTCGCACCCGCTCAATTTCTGCTTAATAAAAAACATTCACATATCGAGGAAATGAATTTCCCGAAAATCTTCCCGAAAATAGGACACGGACATTGCGCAAAACCAAACCGGATTACCCTTAAGCTGGAAATACTCCGTTTCGTATGGAGATCAACGCGCAAAGCACGGTGCATTTCGTGGAAAAAATTATACCCTTACCAAATTGGCTGACAGCACGCTGTAGCGGGGCCGGGCCGGGTAGTGTCTGTCAATACAGCCATGCGGATAGGTCATATTGTTCGCTAGCAACTCACCGAACCAAGCCCCCTGCATGGGCCAACGCAGTGATAGCGGACAGAATAAACCTACACCCTGCAAAGGAGGAGCAAATGATCAAGGGGCCGCGCAAAATCAAAAGAGTGAAATAATCCACATCCTTTCCCGAAATTTGCGCCCGCGTTCGTCAACAAGCGAATTGTACCGTTGTTGGCATGGTGAAAAAATGAAAATTCCGAAGGCATTTACCCTCTTACTAGTCGTATTTGCGGCCATGTGGGCCCACCACAGCGCGAGCGGGCAGGCGGTGGTGAAAGGAAAAGTGACCGCTGCGGGCTCGGGCGAGACCTTGCCCGGTGCTACCATACTGGTGGAGGAGCTCAATCTCGGTGCGCTCAGTGAGCCGGATGGCAGCTATGAACTATCTCTACCCCCTGGCAATCACCTTGTAGAAGTGCGATTTGTAGGTTTTGAAGCTTTCGCCAAAAGGATTTCATTGAAAGCAGATGAGCGACTCAATCTAAATGTACAACTCGAGCCCCTTACGCTCAAGGCCATAGAAGTAAGTTCGCGACGTGCCGACCTCACTGAGAGCGCCCAACTGGGCAAAGAAAATCTGGATATGGCCACCATCGAGCTCCTTCCCGCTTTTCTGGGTGAAGTAGACTTGCTCAAATCCCTGCAGTTGCTCCCGGGTGTGCAGGCCTCTGGTGAGGGCAATGCAGGCTTTTTCGTGCGCGGCGGCGGCCCGGATCAAAACCTCATCCTCTTTGATGGTGCGCCGGTATACAATGCCGCTCACCTATTGGGATTCTTCTCGGTATTCAACGGCGATGCAGTGGAGGACGTGGAGCTTTATAAGGGTGGCATGCCTGCAAAATACGGGGAGCGCCTGGCCTCAGTAATTGATGTGCGCCAGCGCAGTGGAAGCAATGAGGACTATGCCGCCCGTGGAGGCATCGGACTTATTTCGAGCCGGGCGAGCATTGAAGGCCCCATCAAGAAAGGTAAATCCTCCTTCATCTTTTCCGGAAGGCGCACCTACATCGATGTGCTGATCAGGCCTTTTCTCAATGAGGATGCGCCATTTGGCGGAAGCCAGTATTTCTTCTACGACCTGAATGGTCGCCTGGACTTCGAGCTTAATGATGGCAGCAAACTCTTTGTAAGTGGCTATCTGGGTGATGATGTTTTCGGTTTTGACAGCCCGCAGACAGAGTTCAACACCGATGTAGATTGGGGCAACCGAATCCTGACTGCGGGATGGAAAAAGCGCATTGGAAATGACGCCCTCCTATCCCTGCAGGGCACCTTCACCAATTATGCCTTCGGCTTTAGGGGCGGTCAGGATGAGTTTGAGCTACAGGTACGCAGCGATATCAGAGATTACCGTCTGCAGCCGGACATTACTTTCTACCTCGGCGGGCATAGGATCAATACTGGGCTGCTATACGTATTTCACGACATCAGCCCCAACAACAGCAG
>SLDS01000105.1 GCA_007125175.1 Flavobacteriales bacterium | reverse complement strand
CCATTTTGCCCTGTAGGCCATGCTTGAGCATGGTGCCACAGAGTATGTAGAGCATATCACCGAGGGCATCCGCCACTTCTACAAGGTCTCCCCTTCTCGCAGCGTCGAGGTATTCTTCATTCTCCTCGCGCATCAGGGTGTAGCGCAGTAAGCTCTGCTCGAGACCGATGGCGGCAGTCGGTTGCTTGGCTTGCTCTATGCCAAAGGCATCGTGAAAGTCGGCAACCATCTTAAGGGCTTCTTGTAGGGTCATCTTTTTTGCTTTTGAAGCGAAAGTAAACATTGCCATCGAGCTCCAAAAGGCCAGTTATTAACAAATCGTAGGCTCCTCATTAACACATTTTAACTGGCACTGAAAGGCCCTCCGCATACGAGTTTCTGACTTTTGTGCGCTTTGTCGGAGGGCTGTATGCCCAAAGGGAAAAAATTTCGCTGAACATCAAAACCAAAGATCCATGACAACAGACAACCTTCCAGAGGAAGGAAGTGCCAATACCGGAACAGAGACTGCACATGGTCAAGACATAAGGGCACTCAATAGCAAGATTGAAAAGGAAAGCGCCTTTCTGGACCTCATCAAGCTTGAAATGCAAAAGGTCATCATCGGGCAGAGCGATATGATCGAAAAACTGCTCATAGCCCTCCTGGCCAACGGCCATATACTGCTGGAGGGCGTGCCGGGACTCGCAAAAACCTTGGCTATAAAGGCCCTCTCGGGTTGCATCAGCGTCGACTTCAGCCGCTTGCAGTTTACCCCCGACCTCTTGCCGGCCGATGTATTGGGAACGATGATTTACAACCCAAAGAATCAGGAATTCTCGGTGAAGAAAGGTCCGATATTCGCCAACTTCGTTCTTGCCGACGAGATCAACCGCGCTCCGGCCAAGGTGCAGAGTGCCCTGCTCGAAGCGATGCAGGAACGGCAGGTGACCATAGGTGGAGAAACCTTCTCTCTGCCGGAGCCTTTCTTGGTATTGGCCACCCAAAACCCCATTGAGCAAGAGGGAACTTATCCGCTGCCAGAGGCACAGGTAGACCGATTCATGCTCAAGGTGGTGCTCGACTACCCCAAGGCGAGCGAAGAGGCCCTGATCATTCGAAACAATGTATCCAAGACACCATTTCCTAAACCCAAGCCCGTGGTGAGCGCCGTGGAAGTGATCAAAGCACGCGATACCGTGCGAGAGGTATACATGGATGAAAAGATCGAAAAATACATCGTAGACATTGTCTACGCCACGCGCGATCCGGAGGCATACAAGCTCAAGGACTTGGTTGAACTTATCAGTTTTGGGGCATCACCCCGCGCCAGCATCAGCATGGCATTAGCCGCCAAGGCCTACGCCTTCATCAATCACCGCGGATTCGTGGTGCCCGAAGATGTGCGCGCCGTGTGCCCGGATGTAATGCGCCACCGCATAGGGCTCACCTACGAAGCTGAAGCCGAGAACGTGAGCGTAGAAGATGTTATATCCAAAGTACTCAATGTAGTAGAAGTACCATAATCCACTGCATGGCTACCAATACCGCAGAACTACTCAAAAAAGTAAGACGCATCGAGCTCAAAACCCGGGGATTGACCAACCAAATATTCTCCGGTGAGTACCACTCAGCCTTCAAAGGCCGTGGTATGGCCTTCAGCGAAGTGCGCGAATACAGTGTAGGCGATGAGGTGCGCTCGATCGACTGGAATGTCACGGCCCGATTTGGGCACCCTTACGTCAAGGTATTCGAGGAGGAGCGCGAACTCACGGTGATACTGCTGGTGGACATCTCGGCCTCTGACCGCTTTGGTACCCAGATGCAAACCAAGAAGGCCATGATCGCTGAAATATGCGCTGTACTTTCCTTCAGTGCCATCACCAATAATGACAAAATTGGCGTGATCTTCTTCACCGAAGAGGTGGAGAAATTCATCCCTCCCAAGAAGGGCAAACAGCACATATTGCGCATCATTCGTGAACTCCTGGAATTTCAACCCCAGAATCGGGGCACCAATATAGCCGAGGCCCTCCGCTTTCTGAACAATGTGGTAAAGAAGCGCAGCATTGCTTTTCTGATCACTGATTTTTTGGATGAGAAATACGACGATGCCTTGCGCCTCGCCAATAAGAAGCACGACCTTGTGGCATTGCATATCTACGACCGCAGGGAAATGAGCATTCCGGGTGTGGGCCTTGTGCGCTTTACCGACCCCGAAAGTGGTCAGAGCCATTGGATCAATACCCATGCCTCAGGGCTCAGGAAGGCCTATGCGAAGCGCAGCCAGGAACGTTTCGACCATGCCAGCCTAGCCTGCAGACGCGCCGGAGTAGATTTGGCGCAGATATCCACCGATGAATCCTATATCAAGCCATTGCGCAAACTCTTTGAGCGAAGGAGCTAAATGAAAATCACAAAGGCATATCGTCGCTTTCCGCTGCTGCTGCTGATCAGCACGGCCGCGCTTTGCGCCCTGCCTTCGGCTGCTCAGGTGGCCGATATGCGTGTGGACCGCACGGAAATCCGCATCGGAGAGCAAGCCACCATCCGGCTCTCTGTGCCGGTGCGCAAGGATGCCATTCCGCAAGTGCGCTTCCCGGAGCTGGGCGATACCCTCGTGAAGCACGTTGAGGTGCTCCGACAAACTCCGGTCGACACCCTTGCCACTGGTGAGGAGGTGAGTGAAACCCGTCTCGAGCAGAGGATTTTCATCACCAGTTTTGATACGGGTTACTATGCCATTCCGCCCTTCATCCTTGAAATCGATGGACGCGAAGTGCGCACAGAGGCCTTTCTGCTCACAGTGGAGACGGTGGAGGTCGATACCACCAAAGGGATATACGACCTGCGCGACATCTATGAGGTTTTTCCCAATTGGCGTGACTACATCAATGCATATTGGCCCTATGCTGCCGGGGCATTGATCTTATTTGCCATCATTGTGGCCACTGTGGTGCTCATCCTGCACTTCCGTGCAAAAAAGGCAGCGCGCATACCTGTAGCTCCTCCTGCGCCAAAACGTCCGGCACATGAGTTGGTCCTTGAAGCCCTCGAAAAGGTACAGCGCGAGAAGGATTATTTGCGGAAGCGAACCAAACAATACCACACCGACATTACCGATGCACTCAGGGATTATATCGAAGCGGTGTTTCACCTTCCCGCCCACGAGCTCACAAGTGGTCAGATACTCTCAAAGCTGCGCTATACAGATTTGCCGAAAGGCCAAATGCAAGAACTCAAAACCATCCTATCCATGGCCGATATGGTGAAATTTGCCAAAGAAGTGCCCTCCAATGAGGACAATGAGCGCTCTGTGGCCATGGCCATCGCATTTGTGCAGCGTGTGCACCAACACCTGCAAGAACTGGAAGCAAAGGCAGAACCTGCAGGAGGCGATGCGGCTAAAGATGAAACCAGCCAGAAGGGATGAGCCGACAGAATAACATAGCCATCGCCTTGAGCGGAATTGCGAGCCTGGGAGCCTTCTTGGTCTGGTATTTTCTGAAAGACAAGTACATCTATCAGAATGAGTGGGCCTTTTGGCTGCTTCTGCTGGTGCCCCTCTACGGTGTGTATCACTGGTGGAGCCTCGAGCGGCGCCACGTAGATGTGCAGCTCCCGACACTGAGCCACTTTGGCAGGCATCAGGCTTGGCTGAGCGAGTTTCAGGTGCAGCTACCATTCATGATGCGGGCCTTGGCTTTGACTTTTTTGGTGATGAGTCTGGCCCGACCGCAGAGCCTCATGTCATGGCAAAACGTCTCAACGGAGGGTATTGACATCGTGATCTCCATGGATATATCGGCTTCCATGCTCGCCAAGGATTTTAAGCCCGACCGGCTGGAAAGCTCCAAGGAGGTGGCAGCACGCTTCGTGCGCGGAAGGCCAAACGACCGCATTGGTCTGGTGGTGTACGAGGGAGAAGCCTTCACCCAATGCCCACTCACCACAGACCACAATGTGCTGATCAAGCTCATCAAGGAGATTCGCACGGGAATGATCAAAGATGGCACCGCGATAGGGATGGGCTTAGCCACTGCTGTAAACCGGCTTAGAGATAGTGATGCAAAGAGCAAAGTAGTCATTCTCACCACTGACGGTGAAAACAATACGGGAAGCATCTCACCCCTTACTGCCGCTGAGATAGCCGTGCAGCAAGGCGTAAGGGTCTACACCATTGGGGTGGGTACAATTGGCAAGGCACTCTCGCCGGTCGCCATCTACCCTGATGGAAGCTATAAATACGAGATGGCTGATGTGCGGATCGATGAAGAACTGCTTACAGAAATCGCTGCCCTTACCGATGGGAAGTATTTTCGTGCGACGGATGAAAAAGTGCTGCAGAGCATCTTTGAAGAGATCGATATGATGGAAAAGACCCGTATTGACGTGACCGAACACAGCCGGCGCAGCGAAAACTATTTCTGGATGGCGGCCCTTGCTGCCCTCCTTATCGGACTTGAATTCTTTTACCGCCAACTCGTATTGCAAACCCTGCCATAGGCATCCATGAAGGCATCGAAGGAGAAATACAATTTTTGGGGAATATTCATTGCATCGGCAGTGGTGGAGCTCCTTTTTTGGATTGCCTTTGCGCTGGTGGTGCTATGGCTCAGCTATGCCTTACCGGGCCTCCGATTTGAACGACCACGGCTCGCTTGGCTCTTCGTCTTTGGGCCCCTGATGTTTTTGGTATTTCACCTGATGATCTACCTGAAAAACGAACGGCTCGAGCGCTTTGCCAATGCCGGGCTGCTGGGCATCATTCTCAGCTCAAGAATCTCCAGTGTCAATGCCGCAACCAAGTTCATCCTGTGGAGGCTTGCCGCTGCCTTTGTGATATGCGCGCTGATCAATCCACAGCTCGGCTCCAAGATGACAGAGGCCAAAGTAGAAGGCATAGAGATCATGCTGGCTGTAGACGTCTCCAACAGCATGCTGGCTGAGGATGTAAAGCCCAATCGCATCACTGCTGCCCGGCGTGCCATAGAGCGCTTCGTAGATCGCCTGCGCGGTGATCGCCTCGGTATTGTGGTCTTCGCAGGAGAGGCATTCGTGCAATTGCCCATCACCAGCGACTACGGTGCAGCCAAGCTCTTTTTGGCCGCCATCTCCCCCGACATCGTACCCACACAAGGCACGGCCATCGGAGCCGCCATAGAGCGCTGCATGGAGAGTTTTGATTTTAGCAGCACCGGCCGCAAAGCCATCATCATCATCTCCGATGGTGAAAACCATGAAGACGATGCCCTCGGCGCAGCCAGAAAGGCTGCCGATCGCGGGGTGATCATACATACCATTGGGGTGGGCTCAGTGAAAGGGCAGCCCATACCCGAGTATAAAAACGGACGTCGTATAGGCTACCGCAAAGACCGGGAAGGCCGGACTGTAATCACCAGCCTCAACGAACAAATGTTGCGCGACATTGCTGAGGTGGGCAATGGCACTTACGTAAAAGCAAGTGCTGCTGAGCTCGGGCTGAACACTCTGCTCGATGAACTCAATGAATTGGAGAAAACCGAACTCGCCTCGGTGAGCTTTGCAGAGTATGAAGATCGCTTTCCCATTTTTTTGGTACTCGCTTTGATATGCTTACTTCTGGAATTCTTGATTCCCGATCGCAAAAGCAAGGTGGTGGAGCGTCTCAATTTTTTCGAAAACCCATGAAACAAGCACCAGCATACATCCTGTTTTTGACATTGCTTGTAAGCTCTAAGTCTCTGATTGCTCAAAATCTCGAGACTGCACGTGGAAATCAAGCCTACCGCGACAGCTCTTTTGCGGAAGCATTGGAACGCTTCGACAGCGCCCTCGAAAAAGACAGCGATCACAAGGAAGCGCGCTTCAACAGGGCCAATGCAATGCTGCGCAAAGCTGCAAAATTGGCAGGTGAAGCTGCCAAGCTTGAGGATGACAGCTTGCGCCAAAGTCATATGGAACGGGCCAAATCGCTGCAAGAACAAGCAGCTGACGAGTACGATAGAATTGCAAGAATGAGCGCTGACGAAGGAGACCGCAACCGCGCCCATTTCAACCAGGGAAATGCACACCTGCTGGGGGGTGAGCTCGACAAGGGCATCGAGGCTTACAAAAATGCCTTGAGGATAAACCCCGAAGACGAAGAGGCGCGCTACAACCTCGCTTATGCGCAGCGCCTGAAGCAAGAACAGGAGCAAGAACAAGAGGGTCAGGATCAACAAGATCAACAGGATAAGCAAGATCAGGATCAGAACCAGGAGCAAGATCAAGACCAGCAGGAGCAAGATCAGGAAAATCAACAAGAGCAGCAGGATCAACAAGACGGACAGGATCAAAACCAAGAGCAAAGGCCCGATCAACTCAGCCCGGAAGAAGCCGAGCAACTCCTGGAAGCCATGATGCAGCGCGAAAAAGAACTTCAGGAAGAGGTGAACCGAAAACGTCACAAAGCCACCAGAATCAATGTGGAAAAGGATTGGTAAGTATGTAATGACGCTTGCGGGCATCCTGCTTTCCAGCCTGTTGCTTCAGGCTCAGGAGGTGAACTTTGTCGCTTCGGTCGATAAGAATCCGGTGCCATTGGGGGCGGTTTTCAGTGTGAAATTTACCCTGGAGAATGCCCGTGGCGATATCAAGGGCCCGGAGTTTAAAGATTTTGACGTGATCATGGGGCCTAGCACCTCATCCAGCTTTCAATTCATCAATGGCAAGCAAAGCAGCACCATGGTGCTCAGCTATACCCTACGCCCCCGCAGCAAGGGTACTTTCACAATAGGCCAGGCTTATGCCAGTGCGGGAGGCAAGACCTACCGCTCTGAGCCCATAGAGATAAAGGTTGTGGAGGGAGCCGCCGGGGCTCAGAGCCAGCCCGGAACCCAGCAAGGGCGTGGTGGGGCAAGTGCTCCCGCAGGCAGTGACCGCAATCTGATCGTTCAGATGCAGGTATCCAAGCGAAGCGCCTATCGCGGCGAGGGCATACTCATCAGCTTTGTGCTGCTGAGCCGGTACAACAATTTGGATCTTGGCGAGACCGAGTTTCCCAAGCTTGACGGCTTTTGGACGGAGGATGTGAAGTCGGGTCAGGTGACCTGGGAGCCAAACTACGAATACATTCAGGGGGTGCCCTATCGCAAGGCCGTGCTCAGGCAGCAGCTGCTCTTTCCGCAAAGGGCTGGCACCATTGAGATCGAGCCTTTCAAAGTGAATGCCAGGGTCAATCGAAGCTTTTTCAATCCGGGTACAGAAGTAAGTGCATCGAGCTATGCGCAAAGCATCGAGGTAAAAGCACTTCCTCCGGGAGCCCCCGAGTCATTCCAGGGAGCTGTAGGCGATTTCAAGATTAGCAGCATCATGCCCAAGACCCAATTGGCTGCCAACGATGCGATCGACCTTAGCGTGAAATTTCAAGGCAAAGGACATTTGCGCATGCTCAAGTCGCCTGAGCTCAACTTTCCGGGTGACTTCGAAGTATACGATCCGGAAATAAAAGACCGCATCTCCGTGAGCGCTGCCGGTATGAGCGGAAGCCGTAGTTTCGAATACCTGATCATACCCCGCTACGCGGGCAAGTACGATATTCCCGCAAGGGATTACACCTTTTTCAATCCCTATAAGGGGCAGTATGTCACTCAGGCCTTGGGACCCTATAGCATTGAGGTGAGCGGCGAAGATGGCTTGGTGCCCGAACGCAGTGGTGCAGCCATAGCCCGCAGTCGGGTGGAAGATTTGGCGCAGGACATACGCTACATCTCTACGCGCAGCGACGATCTGCAAAAGCTGGGTTCGGGCTTCTTCCGCAGTGCCGGTTTTTACTTTTTGGCTTGGATTCCGCTGCTGCTTGTCCTCGGTTTTACTGTTTTGCACAAAAAGCGGGAGGCCATCTTTGGGGATGTCAAGAGCATACGCCGACGCAAGGCCCATCAGATGGCCAAGAGAAGGCTGAGCGAGGCCGACACGGCTATGAAAGCCGGAGATAGCAAGCGGTTCTACGCCGAAATATTCAATGCCATGTATGGCTACCTGGCCGATAAGCTCGGCATGGAAAAAGCTGCATTGACCAAAAACATCATCAAGGAAGAATTGGCTCAACGCGAAATTGAAAAGCATTTGGTACAGGAAGTAATCTACATCATAGAGACCTGTGAAGTGGGTAGATTTGCCCCGGTTGGCGATAGCAGTGATTCAGCTTTTTACGCCAGGGTGATGGATTTCATCGAAAAATTAGAAGCGAAATTCAAATGAAAAGGCTCTACACCCTATTGCTTCTGGTTGCCCTGATGGGTTTTGTGCGGAGTGCTTTTGCAGAAAGCAGCTCTGACATTGTTCATTCTTTTGAATTGGGCGTGGAGGCATATACCGATGGCAGGTATGAGGACGCTCTTGTGCATTTCAGCGACATAGAGGGTCGGGCCGAAGGCTTTGATCTCTACTACAACCTGGGAAATACCTATTACAAACTCAACCGCATTCCTGAGAGCATTCTCTACCTGGAGAGAGCCCTGAAATTCAATCCCGCACACGAGGATGCGTCTTACAATCTCAGGCTTGCCAATCAGCGCATTGCCGATCGTATTGAGCGGATTCCCCGAAGTAATTTTGCCGTTTGGTGGGAGGAATTCAAGCATGGCACAGGCCCGAATGTATGGGCGTGGATAGCCGTTGGATTCAGCCTTTTGACCGCTCTCTTGTTCGTGGCATTTATATTGGGGCGTGGGGCAGCTCTCCGCAGATTCGGCTTTTTTGGGAGCATCGTGGCGCTGGCTTTTTTCTTTTCAGCTTTGGCGCTGGCGAAGGATGCCTATGACTTTCGCTACGAGGAGCGCAATGCCATCATTTTTGCCGATAAGGTGGATGTAAAAAGTGAGCCTCGGGAAGTGGGAACCGACGTGTTCGTGCTGCATGCAGGTACCCGGGTGGAGCTGTTGCGAAAGGAAGGTGAATGGTACCGCATTCAGATTGCCAGCGGGAAGCGCGGCTGGATCAAAGCTGAGACGATGCAGGTGATTTAACCCGGATCATGCATCCGCGCGCTTTTCGGAGTCAGATCCCAGACGGGCACGGCGAGAAATGAGCAGGCTTTACCCGCTTTTTGTTTAGAAATGAACTGTACCAAATTCCCTAGGATCGTCAGCTCCCAGACGGGCGCGGCGAGTGTAATATTTCAGCCCTTGCATTAGTTTCGTCATTCCTCTGACTTCTCGGGCTGAAAAATGTATCGAGAGCCTTGTAATGGAGATGCCTTAGTAACCACTTCCTCTCTTCGCGTCTCGATTATTGCGCTTCGCTCCATGAGACGCTTTGAAAGGTATCCACTGCGTGGATGGCGTGCATG
>SLDS01000177.1 GCA_007125175.1 Flavobacteriales bacterium | reverse complement strand
GAGGTGTCGGAAATACCAACTTGGATCAAGCTGAACCGCGATCGCCGAAAGGAGGCGGAGCAGCCACTCATTACTACCTCAATGAAGGTAGACAAGAAAACCAAGATGGGCATCGTAACGGATATCAAGCAAGAGCTGAGAGAATCAAATGCCCTTAAGATCAATTACTCTACCTTGCAGGGATCGGTATACGATCGCTGAGATTTATATCAAAATACCCCAGTGCAAAGCCACCTACTCGGGTGGCTTTTTTCTTGCAGGGCGCTTCTGCAAATACCTATTGACGAAAACCTGAGAACCTGAGTTCGATTCTAATTCGGTAATTCAGATGTCCATAAAATGAGATATGCAAGGCGCATTTTCAAAGCTTTAGCGGGCTAAAGCGCGAAAGTGCAACGCGGCAGATCTCGTTTTATGGACAAGACATTGACCAGACATGGCTGTGAACCGGGTTTACTTGTAAGCATCTTGCTCTATTTGTCGACCCTGCACTCTTCATTCTACTGTTAAGTGGCTTAATTACAGTCGGTATGAATCCGAAGAAGAATCGAACTCAGGTTGAGAGCCGAGAAATGAAGCGAGATTACAAAGCGCTCCTTCGCCTATTGAATTTCCAGGGGATCTTCGGAAGGCGGCAGGATCGCGAGCATGGGCTTCATCCTTCGCAGGTACCACACGATTGCTGCAATCACAGAAAGTGTGGACAGTGCTGCAAACAAAACCTGTGGCGCAGAAGGCTCAAAATGCTCTATGCTCTCGTCGATCATCTCACTGTTCATGAGAAAGACCAAGGTAAGGGCAGTGGCGTTGTTGGCAAAATGCGCCAGGATGGGAATCCAAATATTTCTCGAGCCCACAAAGAGATACCCCAATACAGCCCCCAAAACGAGGCGCGGCAAAAACCCGTAAAACTGCATGTGCATGGCCGAAAACAGGGCAGCGCTCAACCATACCGCTGCATGGATGCTGCCCGTCCAACGATGAAAAATAGGCAGAACGAGACCCCTGAAAACCATTTCCTCACCGAGGGCTGGCAGGGCCGCCACCAGAAGGATATTCACGCCCAGCATCCAAAGGGAAGTGCCGGAAGTAAGCAAGTCGGTGAGCTCCCGGGCCTGCTCCTCAAGCTTTTGCATGGCGAGTTCCAGACCGTATAGCCAGCTGGGCAGTTGCATGCCCTCATTGAGCCATACCAGGGCATTCACCATGGGTACCGACAGCAGGATGAGCAAAGCAGCGAATACAAGCGTCTGTGCCCTGGGCCTGCGGAAACCAAGCAAGCGACGCGGCTCTCGGTGCACCAGAGATGCAAAGAGCAAGGCCGGCACCACAAAAAGCCCGAGATGTTGAAAAGCCAAAAGCAGCCAGTTGAGCGGTAGCGCATAGGACTTTTGATAATCTCTAAGCAACTCGGGATCAGAAAAAAATCCCACACCGAAGACCGCCATAGAGATGCCTTGCGCCATGAGCATGAAGACGCCCAGTGAAAGAAAACTCAGCAGAAAAAGCAGAATAAGCTTGAGAAATGGATCGGCTGAGGCAAAGGGCCTTGAACGCATGCTCCGGTATTTAGAGTTTGTCAATACAGTTGAGTGGCTGGATCATAAAGTTCATTAGCAAGGCGCACGCAGGAGTGAAAAGCAAGGAGTTGACTAAAGTCAATGACTGTTTTCAGTGCAAGTGCAACGTCGATAATGGACTTTATGGACAGACACAATTTAGTAAATTTGCCCCGCAAATATGGCAAAGATTGGCAATATCGAGCTCGGGGAATTTCCCCTACTGCTCGCACCCATGGAGGATGTGAGCGATCCCCCTTTTCGCGCTTTGTGCAAAAGGCATGGGGCGGATCTGATGTACACCGAATTCATCTCATCGGAGGGATTGATACGCAGCGCTGCCAAGAGTGTACAGAAGCTCGATATCTACGAGTACGAAAGGCCGATTGGCATACAGATATTTGGCAGCGACCTCGAGCCCATGATGGAATCGGCGAGGATCGTGGAGGCCACAGGGCCCGACATACTCGATATCAACTATGGCTGCCCGGTGCACAAAGTGGCCTGCAAGGGAGCAGGGGCCGGTATATTGCAGGATGTGCCCAAAATGGTGAAGCTCACCGAAGCCGTAGTGAAAAGCACCTCGCTACCGGTCACTGTGAAGACCAGACTGGGCTGGAGCGAATCAACCAAGTACATCGTCGACGTGGCAGAGCGCTTGCAGGATGTGGGAATCCAAGCCATCTCCATACATGGCCGCACGCGGCAGCAGATGTACAAGGGAGAAGCAGATTGGAGCCTTATAGCCGAAGTAAAAAACAATCCACGCATGCACATTCCCGTATTTGGCAATGGAGACATCGACAGCCCGCAAAAGGCAGTGGAATACCGTTCGCGCTATGGAGTGGACGGGGTCATGATCGGCAGGGCCTCCATCGGCTATCCGTGGATATTTCGGGAAATCAAGCACTACATCAATACCGGCGAGCTACTGCCACCTCCTGGCCTTGAAGAAAGGGTAGATGCGGCCATGGAGCACCTCGAAATGGGCCTCAAGTGGAAGGGCCAAAAGCTTGGAGTGCTCGAGATGCGTCGGCACTATTCCAGCTACTTCAGGGGCATACACGGCTTCAAAGATTACCGCATTCGCCTGGTGACAGAAGACGACCCGAGGGTGGTAAGGGAAATACTGGAAGAAGTGAAGGAGCGCTTTTCCGACTACGTTTTTGCTTGAAACCGCATTCCCAAATTTGACCCAGGGCTTTGCTCAGTCTCTCTTCAGCTCCGCAGGGATTTCGCATACGGGTATGGGCTCCATCTTGTGCCGGTTGCGTCGGTGAAAATCCCGATAGATCGAGAGCACAACTTTTTGCCTTGAGCTGAGTTCCTCCTCCCCTCCATCGAATTGCATGGCCCATTCCAATTCCGGGTAGGTGGCGCCAATTTGATCCTCATCGCTGCGATCGTCCTCCCACAGGCCATCGGTAGGTGGGGCTTCGAGTATGGACTTCACCACTCCAAAATGCTCGGCCAGGGAGTAGACCTCCGACTTCATCAAGTCGGCTATGGGACTGATATCCACACCTCCATCACCGTATTTCGTGTAGAAGCCCACGCCAAAATCCTCCACCTTATTACCTGTGCCCGCCACGAGGTAGCTCATCGATCCGGCAAAGTAGTAAAGGGTCGTCATGCGCAGCCGTGCACGGGAGTTCACCAGAGCCATATCGTGTTGGCTACCCGGTTCCGCTTGCGGCAAAATGGATTTAAAGGTATCGTATACCGGGCTGAGATCAACCCGCTGGGAGCGCACATTTGAATGCTGCTTTTCCAGCCATGATATGTGCTCCCGGGCCCTGCTCACATGGCTTGCAGGCTGATGGATGGGCATTTCCAGGCAGAGGGTGGGCTTGCCGCTAAGGGCACAAAGTGTGGAGGTGAGGGCCGAATCAATGCCACCGGACACCCCAACCACGAATCCCTTGGTACCCGAATTTGCCAAATAGCTTCTAAGCCAGCCTACGATGTGCTGGCCCACTCTTTCCACATTCATCTCTATGCCTTTTAGATACCTAACGCAGGAAGGGCCTTCCTGTTTAGAAATACACGCCCAGATTGAGCGCGATGTAATTGATCACAGACTGCACGCGATCTCCGGTTTCGCGAACGCCTGCCTCTTCGCTCACTGTGGGAAAACGCTTGTCGCGGGTGAAAACATTGTTCAGGCCATTGTTCCATTCGAGGGAAACCATCAGATTGGTATTGCCACCGATATTGTACTCAAAGCCACCTTCGATGTGCAGGGCTGTGCGGTAGAAGCGTGTAAAATCCTCACCGCTGGCATTTTCCCGAGATACTGTTGCGGCGGGATTGCTAAAGGCATCCTCGCTATCGAAACGCGAGTTTACAGCCAAACCCAAATCAAAACCCACCCTGGCGAAATAGCGGTTATAGCCCACCTCATTGGTCATAAGTTTGAAGTTGAGCGGTATCGTGAGATAATTGATGCGGTAGTCCACATTGCGGCGGGTGAGCTCGAGCAAAAATTGGTCACCATCCAATCTGCTTGCAGCTGCATCGCGGTCGAGGGTACCGCCGGTATTGACCATGAAAAGACCTGTAGACAAAAAGTAATTGTCATTGCCACCGATCTTGAAATCCATATGCAAACCGTACTTGATGCTAAAGCGTGCTCCATCGCCTTGTACCCTGTTGGCTTCACCGTCGGGAGCAAACCAGGAAACAACCGGAGCGGCCGATATGGCCATCCTCAGGTTACCGAAACTCTGCTCAGCTACTTCATTTTGAGCATGTCCCTGAAAAATCAGGAGCAGCCCGGCCATCACTGTAAACGCTATCTTTTTCATTACTTTTGCAGACTTGGTTTAGGCCAAAAGTACATTTTTTCCGCATGAATGCGATGCCCCGATTTTTTCTTCTGCTCATTTTGATAAGCCTATGCTCCTGCAAGGAAGAATATTGGGATGTCGAAATTGATGACATAGATTACCAAGCGAACTTTGTACGGCTCGATACGGCCGTATTTGCCTTGAGCGGAGCTGAGCTACAAAGCAGGTACCAAGGTCTCTTGGAGATCCATCCCGATTTCTTGACAGATTATGTGGAAGACATCATGCGCATTGGCGATGCCCGGCAGCCCATGACTCCCGGTTTGCTTTCTCAGTTCATTGATGACCCCTTGTGGCGCGGCTTGCAAAATTTCGTATGGGAAAATTTTCCGGATCTGAAGGCTGAGGAGCAGGAAATGGAGCGGGCGCTCAAGCGATACGCCGCTTTTTTTGGGGAGGAGCAGCTACCCGATTTGGTGGCCTACAATTCCGGCTTCAACGTGGGCGTGTACCCCACCGATTATTGGATCGGAGTGGGATTGGAATGGTTTGCCGGTAAGGACAATAAGTGGGTGAAACAACTGCCTCCCGACATTTTTCCGCAGTACAAGCGCGACAAGATGGAGAGGCAATATCTTGTGCCCAATGCACTGCGCGGATGGTTGATGTATCGCTACAGGGAGCTTGCGCAGGATGAGGACCTGCTGGGCGAGATGATTTTTGCCGGTAAGGTGCTCTACCTCACCAGGATCCTGCTGCAGCTTGAAGATGAACAAAGGGTGCTCAATTACAGCCCTTCACAAATGAGATGGGCAAGAGAAAACGAATACCTCGTATGGAAAAATCTTGTGGAGAGGGATTTGGTTTACAATCAGGATCCCATGGAAATCAACAAATTGATGAATGATGGGCCCTTCACCCCTGGAATGCCACAAGAATCGCCCGGAGCTATTGGCAAATGGCTGGGCTACCGAATGATGGAATACTATGTGAAGAAAAATCCCAACATTACACTGCCGGAGCTGATGCGGGAAAGCGATAAGAAAAAAATCCTAAAGGCTTACAAACCCGGCAAGTGAGGCACAAAAGATTGTACTATGGACAAAGCGAGCAAAGAGATCAAAAAGAAAAGCGAGATTCTTATCGAAGTGGGTCTAGATGAAAACCATGTACCCATGCAGATTGACTGGAAGGCCAGCGATGGAGCGGGTGAAGGCAGGAGCAAGGCGATCATGCTCGCCATGTGGGATGAGAAGGAAGAAAACACTATGCGTATCGACCTATGGAACAAGGATATGAGCATCTACGACATGCAGCGCTTTTTTCATCAGAGCCTCATGACCATGGGCGATACCTATGAGCGTGCGACCGGGCACAAAGACCATGCGGCCGAAATCCGCCACCTTGCCAGAAAATTTGCCGAAAAGGCCGGAATACTGAGCTGATCCCTCTGCATGCTTTCAGCCCTTGTAGCCTGGCTTTCGCAAAAAATGGGGGCACGAGGATTCGGACTGCGTCGACTAGCCTGCTTGCTGAATGATCTCTTGAATGTAAGTGAGCACCTCTTCCCTGCCCTGCCCGCTGCGCGCAGAAGTGACGAAAAGCGGTGGCAATTCCTCCCAAGTTTCGAGTAGCTTCTGCTTGTAAGCGTCCAGATGCTTTTCTATGGCCTTGCCCTTCAGTTTGTCACTTTTGGTAAAAAGAATAGCAAATGGCACCTGACGGCTGCCCATCCAATTGATAAATTCCAGATCGATGGCCTGGGCCTCATGCCGGATATCGATCAGGACAAAGCCGCAAAAGAGATTCTCGCGCTTGAGCAGATAATTGTAGATCAATCCCTTGAACTTATTCCTTTCCTTCTTGGAAACCTTGGCATAGCCGTATCCCGGCAAATCGACCAGGTACCAATGGGGCTTGGCTTTGGCTGATGCCGAAACGCTAAAATGATTGATGAGCTGCGTCTTGCCGGGTTTTCCACTGGTCTTGGCCAAATCCTTATGCCCCGTGAGCATGTTGATGAGGGAAGACTTACCGACATTGCTCCGTCCCACAAAGGCAAACTCGGGAATATGGGCCTCGGGGCAATCGCTGTATACAGCACTGCTTTTTACGAAAGTGGTATGCAGGGCCTCCATGCCGCTCAAGGATGCAAATTTCTCTTGCGCAACCAGCCCGATAGCAATTCATTGAAGGCGTCCGGGTGCTCCATCATAGGCGCGTGGCCACATTTGTCGATCCAAAAGAGATCGGCATCGGGCAGCTCCTGAGAAAACTCCTCGGCCACCTCGGGAGGTGTAATGGTGTCATTGCGGCCCCAGATCAAGCAGACGGGCATTGGGTAATTGGGAAGATCGGAGCGCATGTTATTGCGAATGGCCGACTTGGCCAAGGCCAGCACCTTGATCAGCTTCTTGCGGTCTTGTACCAGTTTGAAGGTCTCTTCCACCAGTTCGTCGGTCACCATGGCCGGATCGTAAAAGGTGACAGCTATCTTCTTGCGGATGTACTCCTTGTCCTCACGGCGCGGAAAGCTTCCTCCAAAAGCATTCTCGTACAGACCGGAGCTGCCGGTGAGTACCATGGCAGCCACACTCTCGGGCCTCGCCTTGGCCGATACCAGGGCCACATGCCCACCAAGGCTGT
Organism: Flavobacteriales bacterium; assembly: GCA_007125175.1. Classification (GTDB taxonomy): domain Bacteria; phylum Bacteroidota; class Bacteroidia; order Flavobacteriales_D; family Cryomorphaceae; genus T3Sed10-241. The sequence goes on along the minus strand of SLDS01000177.1, from coordinate 20,093 downwards.
TGCCCAGCAGGATGACATCCTTCATCTCCTTGTGCTCCATGAAGCCAAGGATCCACTTGGCGAGTGTGGTGACGCCCGTCTTCACCAGCGGCAGGTCATAGAGGGGCATCATGGGTACCACCACCCTGTAGTTCTGACTAAAATGCTGGATTACACCTTTGAAATTGCTCAATGCACCAAATAAGCCATGGAGCACCAGCATGACCTGCCCTTCACCTTCATCGATGTAGCGGTAGTTTCCGTCCTCTTTGATCTCAACCTTCATAGTGTGCTGTGTGGGCCAAATATAGGCTTTTTGAATTCTCAGCAAGCAGAGAACTCTTTTTTGCAAACAAACAGCTTCATGTGCAAAAGCAATCCGAGCGAGCTAGCATCCCCTGCGAAGTGCTTGACATCTTTGCTGAAAAGCATAGCCCTAAAGACTTCTTTCAGCGATTATTGTAAGATCCCAAAATCAAAACTTATCAACAATGTGGTAAAAAATGGGAGATAGTGGGAAAAAGTGGTAAGGATTTTCTACTTTAGCCTTGGATAAATTGCCGCCACTCTCATGTTGAGCTTAATTGGAGAATACGATTGCAAATCAGACGCCAAGGGAAGGATCATGTTTCCTGCGGGCTTGCGCAAGCAGCTTCAAGATGTGATGCACGAGGGTTTTGTGATCAATCGCGACATGTTTGGGGATTGCCTTGTGCTCTATCCTTACCGGGAATGGCAAAAGGTGACCCGCCAAATCGGGAAGCTAAACCGCTTTGTAGCGAAGAATGTGCAGTTCATCCGCAAGTTCAACAACGGGGCCACGAAGGTGGAACTGGATAGTGCAGGGCGCCTTTTGCTTCCTCCTGCTCTGGCCGCATTTGCGCATATCGACAAGGATGTGAAGGTAACCGGTATAGGCGATCGCATTGAGATTTGGTCCAAAGGGGCTTACGAGGCGATGATCAACGACGATACCGACATGGCTGCACTCTCAGAAGAAGTGATGGGCAGCTTGAACACTGAAAATGATGATGATGCCTAGTCCCTATCACGTTCCGGTAATGCTCCGGGAGTGCATAGAGGCTTGGGTCACCGACGAAAATGGCGTCTACGTCGATGCCACCTTTGGCGGGGGAGGACATTCCCGCGAAGTTCTTTCCATCTTGGGCAAATCGGCCCGATTGATCGCCTTCGATCGCGATCCAGCCGCAGCCGAAAACGTACCCGACGACCCTCGGTTTCGACTCATCCAGGCCAACTTCAGTCTGATTTCGAATCACCTGCGCTTCTTGGGCATAGAGCATATTGATGGGCTCCTCGCCGATCTTGGCGTATCCTCACATCAGCTCGACAATACCGAGCGGGGCTTTTCCATCAGGGGAGACGCTCCACTCGACATGCGCATGGATCGTAGCATCAAGCTCAAAGCCTCAACGGTGGTGAACTCCTACAGCCGTGAGCAACTCGAGCAGCTGTTTCGCAACTATGCCGAGATACGGGAGTGGCGGGCCCTCGCCGCAGCCATCGTAGCTGAGCGGCAACAGAAAGCCATCAAGCGCACCGCTGAGCTGATCCGCATTGGCGAAGGGGTGTGCAGGGATCCGAAGCGCAATCGATTTATGGCCAAAGTATTTCAGGCCATCCGCATAGAGGTAAACGCTGAGCTGGAAGCACTGAAAGAACTGCTACAGCAAGCAGCAGCACTGCTCAAACCCGGCGGGCGGCTCGTGGTGATGTCTTACCACTCTTTGGAAGACCGCCTGGTCAAAAACTTCATGCGCAGTGGCAATTTCTCGGGCCAAATCGAGAAGGACTTCTTTGGTAAGCCCTTGCGATCGCTGAAACCACTACCCGGAATGCCGATTAGCCCAAGTGAAGAAGAACTGAAAGAAAACAGCAGATCCCGGAGTGCAAAGCTCCGCATAGCGATAAGAGAATGAGCGCACAAGGCAATAAGAGCAAAAAAGACAAGGCCGCCAAGCGGAGGGGACTCGGCGTAACTGTAAAGCGCGTGCTCAGCGGCTCATACCTCACACGGGAATACGTACAAGACAATTTGCCCTTCATCTTTTATGTGGTCTTCATCATGATGAGCTACATCGCATACGGCTATTACGCCGAGCGAAATATTAAGGAACTGGTGCAGGCCGAGAGCCAGCTCAGAGAATTGAAAGCCCGGCACACTGCTGCCGAAGCTCGCCTTGAGCAACTCAAGCAGCAATCACAAGTAGCCGAAAAAATGAGTGAGCTCGGGCTGCGCGAATCTACCCAACCACCCATCGCCCTGCGCGGCAAGGATCAAAAGCAGGCAGACTAAGGAATGGCAAATGGCAAGAACATAAACAGCAGAGCCTACCTGGTATTCTTTAGCCTTTGCCTGTTCGCCATGGCCATAGCAGGCCGCATTGCCTATATACAGATGGTGGAAGGCGAGCGCCTTGAGCAGAAAGTGGCCAAGCTCACCACCGATCTGCGCGAGATCACTCCCGGCCGGGGAAACATCTATGCCGATCAGGCCCACCTGCTCGCCACCTCAGTACCCCTTTACGAGGTGCGCATGGACATGCGCGCCGATGGACTGAGTTCCGCAAAATTCCACAGCAATCTCGATGCCCTGAGCGACTCCCTGAGCCGGCTTTTTGGCGATAAGCCGAGCAGTGCTTACCGCAAAAAGCTCCTGGACGCCTACGAAAAAGGAAATCGCTATTACCTGGTAAAGAAAGGTGTGGAATACGATCAGGTGCAGCGCATGCACAATTTCCCACTTTGGAAAATGGGCCGATTCGAGAGCGGCATCATCTTCGAAAAGCGGACCGTGAGGCGCATGCCCTATGGAGATCTCGCCGCGCGCACCATTGGCTATACGCGCGACGCGGTAGCCCCTGTAGGATTGGAGGGCGCTTACAATACCGACTTGCGTGGACGCGTGGGGCAGCGCTATGAAAAGCGCCTCGCAGGCGGGGTGTGGATGCCGGTGAAAAGCACCAATGAGGTGGAGCCCATAGACGGCAGCGACCTCATCACCGCTATTGATGTGAACATACAAGATGTGGCCAGCAACGCCTTGCTCAGGCAACTCAGAAAGCACAAGGCCCGCCATGGTTGTGCCGTACTTATGGAGGTGAAAACCGGATACATCGTAGCCATTTCCAATCTGAGCATGCAAGCCGACAGCAGCTATGCCGAGGTGTACAACTACGCCGTGGGCGAGGCCACCGAGCCCGGTTCTACCTTCAAGCTGGCAGCGATCATGGCAGCCCTCGAAGACGGCAAGATACAGCTTACCGACAGCGTGGATACCAAGAAGGGGAAGTTCCGCTTCTTCGACCGCACCATGCGCGACAGCAATGACAAGGGCTACGGCAAGGTCGATGTGCTCACCGCCTTCCAAAAATCCTCAAATGTTGGCATTTCCAGAATCATCTTTGAAAATTACCAAGAGCGCCCCCGACAATTCGTAGACCGCCTCTACAAGATGGGCCTGGGCCAGGAACTCGGACTGGAGATTAGCGGAGAGGGCAAGCCCAAGATCAAGGATCCCGAAGACCCCAGTTGGAGCGGCGTGTCACTGCCCTGGATGAGTATAGGCTGCGAAACCTTGATGACCCCGCTGCAAACCCTTGCCTTCTACAATGCTGTGGCCAATGAGGGTGTGATGATGCGGCCGCTTTTCGCAAAAGAAATACGGCGCAACGGGCAATTGGTGAAGCGACTCGAGCCTCAGGTGCTCAATCGGGCCATCGCATCGCGCGAGACCATAGCCCAGGCCAAGCTGCTGCTCGAGAGCGTAGTAAGTCCCGAAGGCACAGCAAGCAACCTCCGCTTCGGCGCTTACCCCATTGCTGGAAAAACGGGCACGGCTCAAATCGCCAATTCAAAATACGGCTACAAATACCAGGAATCTGTAAGCTATCAGGCCAGCTTCGTGGGCTATTTCCCGGCCGATGCCCCCGAGTACTCATGCATCGTGGTGGTCAATGGCCCGAGCAATGATGTGTACTACGGCAATCAGGTGGCAGGACCCGTTTTCAAGGAAATTGCCGACAAAGTATATGCCCAGCGCTTCGACCTGCATCGACCGGAGCCGGAAGTGGAGAGCCAATTGGCCCTTCAGGTGCCCGTGTCAAAATCGGGCAATGCCGAGGATCTGAAGCTCATCTTCGAAAGTTTCGGGGTGAAAATCGAAGACCTCAGCCAAGACTATCCTTGGTCGACTACCTACAGCGAAGGCGATCAGGTGCGGCTTGAAAAGCGCAGCATTAGCCCGGGCCGCGTGCCCAATGTAGTGGGAATGGGCCTGCGCGACGGGCTCTACCTCCTGGAAAAATCAGGATTCAAAGTGGTAGCCCAGGGCAGCGGAATGATCAAGAAACAAAGCCTGCCCCCGGGCACAGAAACACTGCAAGGACGCACCATACATATAGAACTCTCATAAGAGCCGATGAAACTGCTTAAAGACATACTCTATGGCGCCCGCATACAGCACGTACACGGCACCACCCATGTGGCCATCGAAGCGGTGGAGCTCGATTCGCGGCGGGTGAGGCCCATGTCCCTCTTTGCGGCTGTGCGGGGCAGCGTGGTGGACGGGCATAGCTTCATCGACAAGGCCCTGGATGCCGGCGCCAATGCCATCATGTGCGAGGAGCTTCCGGAAAACCTGCGCGAGGGCATCACTTACGTAAAAGTGGTCGATGCACGAGAGGCCCTGGGCCACGTGGCAGCCAACTTTTACGATCACCCTTCGGAAGAAATTCGGCTTGTAGGCATCACCGGCACCAATGGAAAAACCACCTGCGCCACCATGCTCTACCGGCTCTTCAAATTGCTCGGCAACAAAGTAGGCCTCATTTCCACCGTCGAAAACCGCATACACCAGGAAGTGGTACCTGCCACCCACACCACTCCCGATGCCTTGGGGCTCAATAAGCTGCTGCGCGAGATGGTCGACAAGGGCTGCTCCTATTGTTTCATGGAGGTGAGTTCGCATGCCCTGCATCAGCACCGCACCACAGGGGTGGCCTTCACAGGCGGGGTTTTCACCAATATCACACACGATCACCTCGACTACCACGGCAGCTTCGATGCCTATATCGCGGCCAAGAAGATGCTCTTCGACCGCTTGCCCAGTGAGGCTTTTGCCCTGATCAATCTGGACGACAAGCACGGCGAAACCATGCTCCAAAATTGCAAGGCCCGGGTGCAGAAGAGCTTTGCCATCAAGAGCATGGGCGACTTTCGCGCGCGAATTGTCGAAAATCGCCTGCAGGGCCTGCAGCTCTTCATCGATGGCAATGACTTCTACTCCACGCTGGTAGGGCGCTTCAATGCTTCCAACCTCCTCGCTGTATATGCCACGGCCATTCTGCTGGGCGAGCAGTCCATGGATGTGCTTACAGCCCTCAGCGAGATAAAAACCGTGGACGGGCGCTTCCAATACCTGCGATCGGCATCGGGAATCAGCGCCATTGTAGACTATGCCCACACCCCTGACGCCTTGCGCAATGTGCTGAAAACCATCGAAGAAATCCGCACCCGAAACGAAGCCGTGATCACCGTGGTGGGCTGCGGAGGAGACCGCGACACGAGCAAGCGGCCCGAAATGGCCCGCATTGCCACCAAATACAGCGACCGCGTAATTCTCACCAGCGACAATCCCCGCTCTGAGGATCCCGAGGCCATCATAAGCGATATGCGACAAGGCATCAGCCCGGTGGATCACAAGAAGGTAAATGCCATTGTGAATCGGGCAGAAGCCATACGCATGGCCTGCAGCATAGCCGCTGAGGGCGACATCATCTTGGTGGCCGGAAAAGGACATGAAAAGTACCAGGAAATCAAGGGTGAGCGATTGCCCTTCGACGACCTCGCCATATTGCAGGAATCCCTTAAACCCCTTATCATCTAATGCTGTACTACCTCTTCGACTATCTCGACAGCCTTGATTTTCCGGGAGCAGGTGTATTCCAGTACATTTCCTTCAGGGCAGCGATGGCGGTCATTTTCAGTTTGCTAATTTCACTCGTATTTGGCGGAAGGCTCATCTCCCTCCTGCACCGCAAGCAGGTAGGCGAGACCGTGCGCGACCTCGGGCTCGAAGGCCAAAAGCAGAAGCAGGGCACCCCAACCATGGGCGGTCTCATCATCATTGCCGCCATTCTAATTCCCACCCTTCTCTTTGCTGAGCTCAACAACATCTATGTGATCATCATGATCTTCACCACCGTATTTCTGGGTGGCATCGGGTTTCTGGACGATTATATCAAGGTGTTCAAGAAAAACAAGAAGGGCCTTCACGGCAAATTCAAAATTGTGGGGCAAGTAGGTGTGGGCCTTGTGGTGGGTGCAGCCCTCTTTTTTCACCCCGATGTGGTGATCAAGCAAAAGGTGATCGGTGGGCCCAGTGCCGAAGAACTCGCCATGCAATTGGAGGCCGACCGGCATGCGGATGGCACCGTATGGGTGGAGAGACCCTCAATGAAAACCACCATCCCCTTCATCAAAAACAATGAATTCAACTACGCGTGGCTCTTGGGTTTTCTCGACAGAAAAACAGCGCGCAAATGGGCTTGGCTGGTATTCATCCCCATCGTCATCTTCATCGTAACTGCCGTGAGCAATGGGGCCAATATCACCGATGGGCTCGATGGGCTGGCCACGGGCTCCTCAGCCATTATCGGTGTGGTGCTGGCCATTTTTGCCTTTGTCTCGGGCAATGTCATCTTCGCCGATTACCTCAACATCATGTTCATACCCAATGCCGGCGAGCTCACGGTATTCATCAGCGCCTTTGTGGGGGCTTGCATAGGTTTCTTGTGGTACAATTCCTATCCGGCGCAGGTATTCATGGGCGATACGGGCAGCCTGGCCCTGGGCGGCATCATCGCCGTATTTGCACTCGCCATCCGCAAGGAATTGCTCATCCCACTCTTTTGCGGGGTGTTCCTCATTGAGAATATTTCCGTGATGATGCAGGTGAGCTACTTCAAGTACACCAAGAAGAAATACGGTGAGGGTCGACGCATCTTCCTGATGTCACCCCTTCACCATCACTACCAAAAGCTGGGTTATCACGAATCAAAGATTGTATCCCGCTTTTGGATTGCAGGCATACTGCTGGCAGTACTCTCCATCGTAACCCTAAAACTGCGCTGAAAGGCCCATAAGAAATGAAGATGCTCATACTCGGAGGTGGTGAAAGTGGCAGGGGTGCAGCCCTTCTCGGCAAAAAGCTGGGATACGAGCTGCTCCTGAGCGACAGCGGCGCTTTGCGTCCGGCCATTCGCGAGGAGCTCGAAAGGGAGCAAATCCCCTTCGAAGAGGGAGGTCATGCACAGGCTGAGGGCTTTGAGGCCGATCTGGTGGTGAAGAGCCCCGGCATTCCCGGTGAGGTGGCGCTGCTGCAAAAACAGCGGGCGCGCGGTGCTGAGGTGATCTCGGAAATCGAATTTGCCGCAAGGCATACAAAGGGCCGCATGGTGGCCATCACCGGCACCAATGGCAAGACCACCACCAGCTTGCTCACACACCACATCTTTGCCAAAGCAGGCCTGGATGTAGCCCTGGCCGGCAATGTAGGCCGCAGCTTTGCCGCTGAGCTGGCCCTCGGTGATCACGGGTACTGGGTGCTGGAAGTGAGCAGCTTTCAGCTTGATGATACGCGTCTCTTCAAGCCAGATGTGTCAGTGCTGCTCAACATAACCCCCGACCACCTCGACCGCTATGCCAATAGCCTCGATGCCTATGCCAGTGCCAAGATGGCCCTTGCCAAGGCGCAAGACGATGGCGATCACTTCGTGTACTATGCCGACGATCCCATCGTGCAAGAGCAAATATTGCAGAAAAAACCCAAGGCCCAAATGCACCCCATCTCCCTGAGCAGTGCGGTGCAAAACGGCGCCTATATGAATCGAGAAAAAATAATCCTAACCCTCAATAACACACCTTTCGAGATGTCCATCCACGATTTGGCCCTACAGGGCAAGCACAATGCAGTAAACTCAATGGCTGCCGGCGTTTCTGCCAGAATTTTTGAGATCCGCAAGGAGATTGTTCGCGAAAGCCTATCCGACTTTCAGAACATCGAGCACCGTCTGGAATTTGTGGCGCAGATCCACGGTATTTCCTTTATCAACGACTCCAAAGCCACCAATGTAAACTCCACCTGGTATGCCCTGGAGAGCATCTCAGGATCCGTAGTGTGGATCGTGGGTGGTGTGGACAAAGGCAACGATTACAGCCTCCTGGAGCCCCTGGTGCGCGAGAAGGTCAAGGCAATCATTTGCCTCGGCACCGACAACAGCAAATTGCTCGACTTCTTCTCGCCCATGGTAGAGGTGATTGCCGAAGCCGGCTCGGCCCGCGAGGCCGTAGGATTGAGCTATCAGGCTGCTCACAAAGGCGATACAGTACTGCTCTCGCCCGCTTGCGCCAGTTTTGACCTCTTTGAAAACTACGAAGACCGCGGGCATCAGTTCAAGCTTGCCGTGCGAGCGCTCTAAGCCGTAGCCAAAGGCCAAATAGAAGCCAGAAAGATTCACCAAAACAGAAGCTTATGTCCAAGCACAGCCTCAGCGAAATCAGAAACATTCGACACCTCGAACTGACTCGGGTCAGGGAGCAGTCTCCCGGCTTGTCGCTTCCCTTCAGCCTCGACATAGCGGGCTATGTGGGTGGCGTAAGGATTGTAAACGATTCAGCCGCAACCAATCTGATACGTTTGGCAGAATCTCTGGAAAGCTTCTCGAAACCAGTGGTATGGATAGGCGAAGCCAATGACTACCTCGACGACCTGAGCCGCATGATACCGCTGATGAGCGAAAAGGTAAGGGTAGCCATCGCCAAGGGGCCAAAGGCCGATGAGGCACACCGCATGCTGGCAGGATGGCCCGGCATGGTGCTCACGGCCGATTCCTGGGAAGAAGCTCTGGACCTCGCACTTATATGTGCCTCAGTGCACGAAGACATTCTCTTTTCGCCCGGCTGCCGCAGCGTAGAGCCTTTTGCCAATTTTGCCGAAAGGGGAGCATACATCAATGGACTGATCGACATCAAGAGAAATACCAAAATCCAATCCCCATGAACGAAGGCAGAACTTATACCATCCACAAGAGCAAGAAGAGCCTTGTAGACCGATTTATGACCGCCAGGGACAGCCTGCGCCGCAGTCTGGAAGATACCTCCCATCGCCTTGAAATTGTCGGAGAAGTCAAGGATGTACAGATTCTAAACGATGCCCGGTCCAGCGACCTGCTCTCCACAAGAGACAGCTTCAAGTGCATCGTAAAGCCCATAGTGTGGATCGCAGCCACCACACCCCATGAGCGCGACTATGCACTGATCGAAAAGTACGTGAAGTACAAGGTGAAATGCATCGTGGTATACGGCACCAATGGTGAAGACATGAAGTACAAACTCGAGCATCTCGTGGAGCATTTCAGCAGCACCCGCACCTTGGAAGACGCGGTAAAAGTAGCTTTCAAAACATGCAGCAAGGGTGATGTACTGATCTACTCTCCGAGCTGTGTTCCCCACGACGATTTCAGGAATTTTGCCGAAAGGGGAAATGCTTTCTTACAGTATTCCAAACAACTATAAAGACTCCTTTCCAACAGTGAAGCAGGTTTTTTCAAAATTTTTACACGGAGATCGCGTTATCTGGATGGTGTGCATCATCCTGGGTATGGTATCCATACTGGCGGTGTACTCCAGCATCTCTTCACTGGCATACAAGTACCGCGATGGCAATACGCTCTACTATCTCGTGAAGCACGGCGGCATGTTGCTGCTCAGCTTCCTGATTATGTTCATGATTCACAAGGTCAACTACAGGTACTTCGCCCGGCTTTCGCAAATCCTTATTTGGGTATCGGCAGTGCTGCTGCTGCTCACGCTCTTGCTGGGCATCAACTTGAACGATGCCAGCCGCTGGCTGCACATACCCATTATCAATGCCAACTTTCAAACCTCCGACCTCGCCAAGATTGCGCTGATCGTGTACATATCGCGGCTCCTTGTGGTAAAACGGCAGGTGCTACACGATTTCCGGCAAGGATTCTTGCCATTGCTGCTGCCCATCTTGCTCATTTGCGGATTGATCCTTCCGGCAAATTTCAGTACCGCAGTAATGCTCTTCGCGGCCTGCTTCGCATTGCTCTTCGTGGGAGGCGTGCCTTTCAAATATTTGACACTCGTGGTGGGCAGCTCTCTGGCCGGCCTGATTTTGTTGGTGTCTATCGCCAGCGTAAAGCCCGACCTCTTACCGCGACTCAATACCTGGAAAAACCGGATTGTAAACTTCGAATCGGGCGAAAGCCAAGCCAACTATCAGATCGAACACGCGATGATGGCCATCAAGTCGGGCGGGGTGCTGCCCAGCGGGCCCGGTACCGGCGATTCGAGAAATTACCTCCCCCACCCCTACTCCGACATGATTTATGCCTTCATCATCGAGGAGTACGGAAGCATTATTGGCGGCTGCGGCCTGCTGCTGCTCTACCTCATCTTCATGTACCGCTGCCTGAAAATAGCCAGGGATTGCCAGCGCGAATTTGGCCGACTCCTGGTATTCGGCATTAGCTTTTTGATTGTATTTCAAGCCTTCATCAATATGGGCGTGGCGGTAAACCTGCTACCCACCACCGGGCAGCCCCTGCCGCTGGTAAGCATGGGAGGCACCTCCATACTCTTCACCTGCCTGGCCGTGGGCATCATACTCAGCGTAAGCCGAAATACCGCCGACAAAGCCGTGAAGCGCAAATCGTATTCATTCCGAAAAAGCCACAGCCATGGGATCGCCTAGAGTCATCATAAGCGGAGGTGGCACCGGAGGGCACGTTTTTCCGGCCATAGCCATAGCAGATGCCATCAAGGCCGCAAGGCCCGAGGCCGAGCTGCTGTTCGTGGGCGCCAAGGGCCGACTGGAGATGGAGCGCGTACCCGCTGCCGGCTATCCCATCGAGGGATTGTGGATAAGCGGTTTTCAGCGAAACCTGAGCCGCAGAAACCTGTCCTTCCCATTCAAGCTCATCAGCAGCTTGTACCGATCGGCAGCCATTATCAGAAAATTCAAACCCCAAGCTGCGGTGGGCGTGGGAGGCTATGCCTCAGGCCCCCTGCTGCGCATGGCCACCGGCAAAAAGATTCCCTCCCTGATACAGGAGCAAAACTCCTTCCCCGGCATCACCAACCGCCTCCTGGCATCGCGGGTGCAACGCATTTGCGTGGCCTATGAGGGCATGGAGCGCTGGTTTCCCAAAGAAAAGATTGCATTCACCGGCAATCCCGTGCGCCAACAATTGCTGGAATCGGGAAAACGCAAGCAAGAGGCCGCTGTGCATTTTGGGCTTGACCCCACCGCCCCATGCCTGCTCGCTATTGGCGGAAGCCAGGGAGCGCGCTCCATCAACCGGGGTATGGAGGCCGCCATACCCGGCCTGCTCGAAAAAGGTGTTCAAGTGATCTGGCAGTGCGGAAAAAGCTATGTAGATGAGGGCGCCTACGCAAAAAGTGAAATGCGCGGACTCAAGCGGCAGGCCTTCATTGAGCGCATGGATTACGCCTATGCCATGGCCGATGTGGTGGTGTCGAGGGCCGGGGCCATGTCGGTATCGGAGCTGTGCCTGCTGGGCAAGCCGAGCATCTTCGTGCCTTCGCCCAATGTGGCCGAAGACCACCAAACCCGCAATGCGCAGGCCTTGGTCGAGAAGGAGGCCGCACTGCTGGTGGCCGACAGAGACTGCGAGGCGCAACTGGGCATTAGCATCCATAAGCTGCTCGAAGATGAAGGGCTCCGCGCTACAATGAGCCGCAACATCCAAAGCCTGGCCCGGCCAGATGCAGCGCGCCACATAGCCGAAGAAGTATTGAAACTCATTGAAAAGCCCAAAAGCGCCTCATGAAGATAGAGCAGATACAGAAGGCCTATTTCGTTGGCATCGCGGGCATCGGCATGAGCGCCCTGGCACGTTACCTCCAAGCCAAAGGGGTAGAAGTGTACGGCTACGACCGCGTGCGCAGCGCCATGGCCATCAAACTGGAAGAAGAAGGATTTCAGCTGCACTACAGCAATGAGGCGGATGCCATTCCCGAGGCCATATTGCATGCGGATCCCAGCCGCTGTCTGGTGGTATACACCCCGGCCATCCCCGCTTCCAGCCCCATATTGCAAGAGATCAGCTCGCGTGGGCTCAGCCTTATGAAGCGCGCAGAAGTCCTCGGACTCATTACACACAGCGAGACAGCGCTCACCGTAGCCGTAGCGGGCACCCATGGCAAAACGTCGACGTCCTGCCTCCTGGCCCACCTGCTACATGAGTGCGGCATCCCCACCACCGCCTTCCTTGGTGGCATTTCGGTAAATGTGCAGAGCAACCTGATGCTCCATCCACAGGCCAAAGTCATCGTGGTAGAAGCCGATGAATACGACCGCTCCTTCCTGCAGCTCAAGCCCGAAGTGGCCATAGTGAGCTCCGTAGATGCCGACCACCTCGACATATACGGCAGCCACGAAGGCATGGGCCAATCCTTCCAAGCCTTTGCCGATTTGCTGCCGGAGAGCGGATTGCTCGTGCATCAGGCCAATGTGGATCTGCATTGCCGCGCCACAAAATTGAGCTACAGTGTGGAGGGCCCATCCGATGCCCGGGCCACCGGCATCGATATGCAGGAGGGCAAGGTAGTCTTCAGCGCAAAAATAAGAGACAAAGAACTCAAAGACATAGAATGGGAGGTGCCGGGCCGCCACAATGTGGAGAATGCCCTCGCAGCGATCAGTGTAGCCCTCCACCTCGGTGCCGAGGAGGCCTCCATAGCCAGGGCAATGCGCAGCTACAGAGGTGTGAAGCGGCGCTTCGAAACGCATGTGCGCAAGGAGCATCAAGCCTACATTGACGACTACGCCCACCACCCTACCGAGATACAGGCTTGCATAGGAGCCGCCAAAGAGCTGTATCCGAGCAGGCGCATCACCGGCATTTTCCAGCCCCACCTCTACAGCCGCACCCGTGACTTTGGCGATGAATTTGCGCGCAGCCTCGAAGCACTCAACGAACTATTGCTCATGGAGATATATCCCGCGAGGGAAGAACCCATTCCGGGAATCGATTCGGGATGGCTGCTGAATAAAATACAGATGGTGAATAAAAAGTTGGTGGCACGTGAAAATATTGTGGATGAAGTGCTCAGCTTAGCACCTGAGGTATTGCTTACCATGGGCGCCGGTGATATTGATCAATTGGTAGAACCCATCAAAACAGCCTTGGATGACACTTCGAAGTAAAAATATGAAGCGCCTCCTGAACTGGAGTGCAGTATTGCTGCTTGGCGCGGGCTGTGTGGCATTGCTGAGTTTTGTAAACTCCCTGCGCTCCAATGCCATCTGCGAGGCCCTCGAGGTGAGCTATCGCGGTGATACGCTGGGCTTGCTACCCGAACACATTTTGCGCGAAAGCAGCATGGTAGAAGGCCGCATGCCCTTGGGCAATCCACTCGCTGAGCTCGATACCCGCCACATTGAAGAGCGCCTCTTGCAGCTCCCCCACCTCAAGCGAGCCGCGGTGTACAAGACCATCGACCGAAAGCTGGTGATGGAGGTCGAGGAGCGCCGCCCCATCTTGCGGCTCATCGATGCGAAGGGCAAGAGCGCCTGGCTGGATAGCGAGGGCACCCTCATGCCCCTATCCGCGTACCGGCACCTCAGGCTGCCCGTGCTGAGCCTGCCCTATGCCCTGGAAGAGGAACTGCTCAAGAAGGGCAAAAGCGTATGGAACACAGAAGCCGAGAAGCACCTGCAAGCCTGCTATGCCTATGCCCTGCTGCTGGATGAAAGTCCCTTTTGGAGGGCACAGCTGCAGCATGCCACACTCGATGGACAGGGGCGGCTTACGGCCTTTCCTCAGGTGGGTGGGCACAGCATCCATTTTGGTGATGTGGAGGCCCTTCCGGAAAAACTGGAGGCGCTGGCCATGCTGTACCGCGAAGGCATGAATGCAGAGCGCTGGAACAAGTACAGCAGTATCAATCTCACATTTAAGGATCAAATCGTTTGCACAAAAAAATAAGTTCATGGAAGAAAGGGAAATCATTGTAGGACTCGACATCGGCACCACAAAAATTGCCTGCATTGTAGGGCGAATCAACGAATTCGGTAAGGTTGAGATCATCGGCATGGGCCGCTCCGAATCCCTCGGGGTGCGCAATGGCGTGGTGAGCAATATCAACCACACTGTCGACTCCATCAAGCGCGCTGTAGAGATCGCCGCCGAGCGATCGGGCGAAGAAATAGATGAAGTGCTCGTGGGCATCGCCGGGCAGCACATCCGCAGCTTGCAGCATCAGGGTATGCTCACCCGTAAGGTAAAAGACTTTGACGAAGAGATATCGCAGAAGGACATCGACGACCTCATAGAAGACATGAACCAACTGGTGATGAGCCCGGGAGAAGAGATCATCCACGTATTGCCTCAGGAGTATATCGTGGACAATGAGCGCGGCATCAAAGACCCCATCGGGCATGCCGGAGTAAGGCTGGAAGCCAATTTTCACATCATCACCGGAAAGGTGAATGCTGCGCGCAATATCTACAAGAGCGTGAGCAAAGCCGATCTCGACGTGATCAAGCTCGTGCTGGAGCCACTGGCCTCGGCCGATGCAGTATTGAGCGAGGAAGAAAAAGAGGCCGGCGTGGTGCTGGTAGACATCGGAGGGGGTACCACCGATATCGCCATCTTCCAGGATGGTATTATTCGCCACACGGCCGTGATTCCATTTGGAGGCAATATCATCACAGACGACATTGCCTCGGGTTGCAGCATTTTGCGGAAGCATGCTGAGCAACTCAAGGTAAAATTCGGATCGGCGCTCAGCTCCGACAGCATGGAAAACCAAATTGTGTGCATCCCCGGTTTTTCCGGAAGGGAACCCAAGGAAATATCCGTACGCAACCTCTCCAACATCATACAAGCGCGTGTAGAGGAAGTGATCGAGCAGGTGATATACGAGATCAAGAGCTCGGGCTACGAGAAGCGCCTCATAGCGGGCATTGTGCTCACCGGAGGAGGATCCCAACTCAAGAACCTGCCCCAGCTTGTGGAATACCTCAGCGGATATGAAACCCGCATGGGCTATCCCACCGAGCACCTGGGCAAGGGCAATGCCGACGAACTGGCCAGCCCCATGTATGCTACGGGAATAGGCCTGGTGCTCAAGGGACAAGAACTACTGATGCACGAAAAGAAAAAGAACCCCAAAAAGCGCAGCGGTGGTGTACGCACCGGCAGCAAGTCCAAAATGAACTTATTCGACCAAATCATCTCCAAAGGGCAGCGATTCTTTGAAGAGGACGAAATATGACCCAAGAACCCACCTTCCAAACCTTCAAAAAAATCCAAGATTATGCAGTTTGATTTGCCAAAAGACCAATCCTCCATCATCAAAGTGATAGGAGTAGGCGGCGGCGGAAGCAATGCCGTAAACCACATGTACGAGCAAGGCATTAAGGGAGTAGACTTCATCGTGTGCAATACCGATGCCCAATCGCTCGATATAAGCCCCGTGCCCGTGAAGGTGCAATTGGGGCAAAGCCTCACCGAAGGACGCGGTGCAGGCTCCATACCCGAAGTGGGCAAGAACGCCGCCATCGAAAACATCGATGACATACAGGAAATACTCGCCAAGCGCACCACCATGGTATTTGTGACCGCCGGAATGGGCGGTGGCACCGGTACCGGAGCAGCCCCGGTGATAGCCAAAACGGCCAAGGACATGGGTATACTCACGGTGGGCATTGTGACCATTCCCTTCACCTTTGAGGGACACAAACGCATGAAGCAGGCCGAAGATGGCCTCAGGGAAATGCGCGAAGCGGTGGATACACTGCTGGTGATCAAAAACGATAAGCTGCGGCAAATACACGGCAACCTCTCCCTGAAACAAGCCTTTGCCCAAGCCGACAATATTCTCACCACTGCAGCCAAGGGCATCGCCGAGCTCATCTCAGTGACCGGAGCCATCAATGTGGATATGAACGATGTGAACACCGTGATGAAAAACAGCGGAGTGGCCATCATGGGACAGGCGAGCGCAGAAGGCGAAGACCGCGCCATCACAGCAGCACGCGAAGCACTGGAATCGCCTCTACTCAACGACAATGACATCGAGGGTGCCACCTACATCCTCCTCAACATTACCTACGGCAGCAATGAGGTGATGATGGACGAAATCAGCGAAATCACTGACTACATACAAAATGCGGCAGGCAGCAGTGCCGATGTGATATGGGGCCACGGCATGGACGAGACCCTTGGCGAAAGCTTGAGCGTGACCATCATTGCCACCGGCTTCAAAACCTCACCCGATACCGGGTTCGAACTGGATGCGCCCGTGAAGCACAATCTCGAAGTGGAGGCTCCGAAACAGGAGCGAAAGGCCATCAACAGCGCCCTGGAGCAACCCATCGACGAGAGCGAACCCTATCTGGTGGAGAAAGCCCCTGTGGATGCGCCAGAGCCTGCCGGCAAAGAGGAGAAGGAAGAAGTCATCGAGCGCTTCAACCTCTTCGACGATGCACCCGAAGAGCCACAGCAGAGCAAGGAATATCTCTCAGTGGACGATGAGGCCGAAGAAGCCGAACAAGAGCGCATGAGCGCAGCGGCCGAGCTCCGCAAAAAAATGCAGGAGCAGGAGGACGATTGGCGCGGATACGCCGAAAAAGAAGGTGAGTCACAAAGCGAAAGTCATGCTGAACCGGCGGCCGAAGCAGCAATGCGACAAGAGGGTGAGGAGGCCCGACAGGATAAAAATCCGCTTGCCGACCGCGTGAGCAATGAGATCGTTGGTGAGCTCAACCGCAACCGATTGCGCAAACTCCGCGAGATGAGCGATAGGATCAAGAGCCCCGAAGGACTCACCGAGCTGGAAAAGGAGCCCGCCTACAAGCGACGCAATGTGCAGCTGGACAAGACCCCGCACAGCAGCGAGCACAATGTATCGCGCTATACCCTCAATGAGGAGCGCGATGAGGATGGAGAGCGACGCATTGAATTGCGTTCTGACAATTCATACCTGCATGATAATGTAGATTAGGTCCAAACTACCCCCTGCCTGCGCGGTCTTTTCTATCTTTGCCAAAAAAGCAATCACATGGCACTGAGCGAAGCGATCAACCAGGACATCAAGGAGGCCATGCGCGCCCGGGAAAAAGATAAACTCGAGGCCCTGCGCGCTATCAAAGCCGCCTTGCTGCTCGAAGCTACCAAAGGCAGCGACAAGGAGATCAGCGCGGAGGCAGAGATGAAAATCCTCATGCGCCTGCACAAGCAGCGCAAGGACTCGGCCGAGATATACACCCAGCAAGGCAGGGAGGAATTGGCAGCCGAAGAGCGCTTTCAAGCTGAAATCATCGAGGCCTACCTGCCCGCGCAAATGAGCGAGGAAGAGATACGGGCTGAGGTGAGCAAGATCATCGAGAGCACAGGTGCCTCGGGCATGAAAGACATGGGCAAAGTGATGGGCCAAGCCAACCAAAGCATGGCCGGCAAGGCCGATGGCAAAACCATCGCTGCTGTGGTCAAATCAATGTTGCAGTAGGCACTTGCCGCCGAAAGAGAGAAGGAGTTCTGCTGGCATCAGTCATCGACATACTTCCACAAATACAAGCTCGCCACGCTGCGATAGGGCTTCCAAATTTTGGCATGGGCACTCATATCGGCTTTTGAAGGGGTCTCTTCGATCGCAGCGAGTCCTTATGGAATGGGCATACACTGGGCTGACTGTCAATACCACTGACAAACCATACCGTAAAGAAGGAAGGAATTATCCTGCTTATTTATCGAGTGAACTCCCCTTTGACCGAGGCAGAGCTTAGCCTGTACATCAACCAAGCCGATAAGGCACACAAAGCCATCGAAACAATCAGGCCGAAGCCTGTGCCTGTGTATAAAAGGCCGTCCATGTCATTGTGAATGCTTCCGAAACTGTCCCTGTTCTCAAAGACAAATAAAATCATCGAAATAAAGCCGTAAAATTCGTAGGCAAATACCAGCCCCAATGCAGCGATCCAGGTTATTCTCGCCCAATTTTTGCGTTTAAGCAAATAAACTGCTGAAATAAAGCATACTATCGAAAAAATGGGATAAAAGAAAAAACTGTAGGTATCCCAAAATGAATAATCAGAGTCCACTTCAAAAAGAGAATCGAGGATATCGTCCAATAAAAAAAGCCACAGGGCCCCCAGAATGCTTGAGAGAATCCCCCAAGCTGAAACAAGCATAAAAATCCAGGACAGTATTGTGACGAACTGAGAATTGCGTTTTTCCATTCCTAATCGTGCTTGGCGAAAAATAAAGGCGAAAAATTTATTTGGCAAGAAATAGATGGCTCAAAGCCTGTATTTGATGTGCATAACCAAAATATGATACCAAAGGGCTGTGCCCAGATATGAGCAATGAAAGTACAGTATTCCACTGAGGTAGCAAATCAGTATCCCTGGGTTTTTCAAGTAAGGAAATCCATACAGACAGAGCAGTGATTGTGCTTGAATTACCGTATATTTTAATCGAAACTGGATCGGGAAAGAAAACCGTTTCAACATTGAAAAAATTTTTCATACTAAGTGCTATCAGGGAATTATCCGGATTAAATCCTTCCCTCAAATTACATGATACAAGACATATCACATGGCCTACCTGCGATGGATGATAAAGAAATTCTTATCCCCTAGTCTACCGACTTCCACAAATACAAGCTAGCCACGCTGCGATAGGGCTTCCATATTTCAGCATGGGCACTCATATCGGCTTTTGAAGGGGTCTCATGGGGAGAAAAGATGCTGCGCTCCATTGCGCGCCTGATCCCCAGATCGTCGACCGGAAATACATCCTCCCGAAGCAAGTTGAAAATGAGAAACATCTGAGCAGTCCAGAGCCCAAGGCCTTTGATCTCCGTAAGGGACTTGATCACCTCCGCATCTTCCATCTCGTGCAGCCTCTCGTAGCGCTGAGCTTTTTTGGCGAAAGCCTCAGACAATGCCTGCAAATAAGTAGCCTTTTGCCGGCTCAGGCCCACAGACCGGAGCTCATCAAATGTCTTTGAGAGAAGAGAGGCCGGACTTAGATCATTTGATAGTAAATCGATAAGACGCCCATGAATCGTGGCCGCAGCCTTGGTGCTCACCTGCTGGGAAATGATGGCCTCTACGAGGGTCTCATAAGGGCCACGGGAATGCGGCAGTTCTAGTATCCCCAGCCGCTCGATCAATAGGCCGAGCTTGGGGTCTCTGGCGCACAGTATCTTTGATGCTTTTTGAATGTTCATTATGGATAAGTCGGGGAAAAAATAGGCTCAGACTGTCATTTAAACACTTATGATGGGTTATTTTTGTGCGCGAACAAACAGATCACTCTCATGAGCAAATCAGGACAAGAACCAAAAGTAGCCTATTTCTGCATGGAATACGGCCTCGACGATAAATTCAAAGCCTATGCGGGTGGACTCGGCATACTGGCCGGGGACTACCTCAAGGGTGCCAAAGACCACGAATTTCCTATTGTGGGTATCGGCATCAAGTGGAAGCAGGGCTATACCGATCAATACCTCGACGCTGAGGGCAAGCCATACGACAGCTACAAGAACCGAGATTACACTGACCTATTGGAAGATACAGGCGTGACAGTGGATGTGATCATCCGCCAGCGCAATGTGAAAATCAAGGTTTGGAAGCTGGATGCCTTTGGCAATGCGCCCCTCTATCTGTTGGACACCGACGTGCCCGGCAATGAAGACGGATGGATTACAGGTCAGCTCTACGGCTGGTTTGGCGAGGAGCGCATCGCACAGGAGATGGTACTCGGAGTGGGCGGTGTGCGTGCATTGCGCGCCTTGGGCCACGAGGTGGATGTGTACCACTTCAATGAAGGCCATGCCCTCTTCGCTGGTTTTGAGCTGATACGCGAAAAGCGCGAAGAAAAAGGCATGGACTTCGAGGAGGCCAAGGCCGCCACGATCGAGGAGGTGGTCTTCACCACACACACCCCCGTGATACAGGGCAATGAGAGCCACCCGCTGGACCGCATCATGTACATGGGTGCCAATATGGGCATGACCGTGGAGCAATTGGT
>SLDS01000017.1 GCA_007125175.1 Flavobacteriales bacterium | reverse complement strand
CCTCGCCTCCCGTGGCCGCAATTCCTGTGGCCGGATTTTCGAGGCTTGTATGCCCGAAGCATCCGATCACCTGTCTGCCGGCTTGACTTTGTGCAATGAGCTGCCCGCAAAAGAGCCAAAGCGCGAAGAAGACAATTGGCTTCAATGATTTAGAACTATATGATGTGTTTTTCTGAACCATCAGAATCTTCTATGCGGTCTCGCTTAAATGAAGACAGATTTACCGCTGTGATTTGCCTCTAGTGGGTATACCTTATTTGGGCCCCATGGATTTGTACATTTTGTGAAAGGTCAATTGTAGAAGGCAGAGCGCCGGAAAATTTTATTGTCACGTTGTAACTGTAGCGCAGGTTGTCAACAAATCGTCTATCATCGCTCAGGGAGCTCAGGTCAAAATTTAGCTGAGTGTAGCTTGGTAGAATTCCGAATGAACTCGAACTAAATGTTGCAAGTTCTTCAATACTCCCTGTCATTAGATCTTTTCGCATCAAACTTGCTTCAAATTCTGTCGCTATTGAGGGATGTACGACCCACAGGTTGTACCGGTTCAATTCGGCCATGTGCGGGAGATTGATCGGAGCACTGAGAATTGTCGGCCCGGAGCCACTCAATACTGTGACGTAAGGCGACGAACCGAAAACGTATCTCATGTTCGTAAAACCAATGCCATCAGGGCTTGCGGGGCGGAAAGTTCCGGGGTCAATGCTAACAAACGATGTTCCACCAGGCAATTCCGAAATCGCTGTTGGCATCCAGGCTTCTGCGCCTTCATCGTACCTCAGAATATCGCCCTGAGAAGGGGCGTTCTCTGAAATTTTTCGTCCGTGAATTCCAGTTACAATGGCATTTTGCGGGTTACCGGTAAGATCTCCTGAGAGCTCATAATTGTCAATGTAGTCCTTGGTAGCGGCATCAGAGCCAAGCATCGGAACAGGCATGTTTGTGAGACGTATCTCTGACATATCCACCACCTCTTCACCATCCTCAAGGCTGCGCTGGATAACCTCCGTAAGAGTCTGGAGCTCATTGGTTGGATCGGCGTCGGCATCCTCGATCAGGGCGCTGAGGTCGATATTGAAAGTCTGCATGCCATCATCGACGCTGAGCAGGCTTGTGCCAGCGTCAAAGCTCACCCCGTCAAGACCTTCGAAACCATCAGCTTCCAGGCTGCTAAGGTTTACAGTGTGGCTGCCTCCCGCATCAGTAATCTGGAGCTCATTTGCAGCTGCGTCGAAGCTGAAGCCGGTGATCAACTCATTGGTCGGATCGGCATCGGCGTCGTTGATCAAGGCACTCAGGTCTGCGTGATGGGTCACATCAGAATCAGCAATCTGCAACTCAGATGTGGCAGGGTTAAAAAGAACGGATTGGATGCCCGCATTCGAATTGTCCAAATGGCTCAGATCAACATCAAAATTATTGCCTGCCTCTTCAATGCTCAAGGTATTGGTCGCAGGGTTGAATGCAATATTTTCAATAAGCTCATTGGTTGGATCAGCGTCGGCATCATCGATCAAGGCGCTGAGGTCGATGTTCAAGATCTGGGTGCCATCGTCGATGCTCAGGGTGCTGCTACCCGCATCAAAGCTTACCCCGTCCAAGCCATCGAAGGCCTCGGAATCCAAGCTGCCAAGATCCACATTGCGGGTGCCGCCTGCATCAGTGATCTGAAGTTGATTGGTGCCCGCATTGAAGCTAAAGTCGGTGATCAACTCATTGGTCGGGTCAGCATCGGCATCATTGATCAGGCCGCTGAGGTCGATATTGAAGATCTGTATGCCATCATCGACGCTGAGCAGGTTTGTGCCCGCATCAAAGCTTACCCCGCCCAGGCCATCGAAGGCCTCGGAATCCAGGCTGCTGAGGTCTACATTGCGGGTGCCGCCTGCATCGGTGATCTGCAGCTGATTGGTGCCCGCATTGAAGCTAAAATCGGTGATCAGCTCATTCGTCGGGTCGGCATCGGCATCGTCAATCAGGGCGCTGAGGCTCACATTAAAAATCTCAAGGCCATCATCAATAGTGAATACACTTGTAGCTGGATCAAAACTTACCTCTTCAAGTCCCTCAAAGGAGCCATGCGGGCCACCCCCTTGCAGACTACTTAGATTTACCGTGTGGGTTCCGCCTGCGTCAGTGATCTGCAGTTGTCGGGTTGAAGGGTTGAAATTAAAGTCAATGATCAGCTCATTGGTCGGGTCGGCATCGGCGTCATCGATCAAGGCGTTGAGGTCGATGTTGAAGATCTGTGTGCCATCGTCGATGCTCAGCAGGCTTGTACCCTCATTGAAGCTCACTCCGTCCAAGCCATCGAAGGCACTTTGCAGACTACTCAGATTTACGGTGTGAGTACCCCCAGCATCGCTTAATCGAAGATGTCGATTTGAAGGGTTGAAATCAAACTCCGTAACGAGCTCATTGGTTGGATCGGCGTCGGCATCATTGATTAGGTCACTGAGGTCGATATTGAAAGTCTGCGTGCCATCGTCGATGCTCAGGGTGCTGCTACCCGCATCAAAGCTCACTCCGTCGAGTCCATCGAAGGCTCCTCCCTCCAGGCTGCTGAGGTCCACATTGCGGGCGCCTCCGGCATCGCTGATCTGCAGCTGATTGGTGCCCGAATTGAAGCTAAAGTCGGTGATCAGCTCATTGGTTGGATCGGCGTCGGCGTCATCCACATGGGTGGCTGTGGTGGCATGAAAAGCATAGGGCACAGAGACCAATTGCATGGCGGCGAAAGACTCGAGACCATCGCCAATATCGATGGACAGCTCAAGCCAGTTTGCTCCTTGGCTCCAATCTATAGATGAAAAAGGTGGCCCTTCGACACGTCCACCTCCAATTTGCAAGGTGAACAAACCGAAAGCATCGGTCATTACCTCATCGTGGCTTTCCTGATAGAGAATATTTCCATTGGGGCCACCGCCGCGAATCACCGCGAGTACATAAACTTCTCGATTTACAATTTCTTGCCCTGTTTGTACATCGCGGGCAATAGCCTGATAGTTTATGAGTTCGGGGCTTTGGGCCTCTGCAATCCAAGGAGTGAAGCAAGCAAGGAATCCAAAGGTGCTCAATAGCAGTATACGCAACACAGGACTGACTTTAGTTTAATAGGGATGGCGTTTTGAGCCACCTTATTTACTGTAAAGTCTTCTCAAGGTTACACTTCCGTAAAATTTGATCATGCCAACCGGCAGGAATTCTCTGACATCCACCAAAGCTGTCTCCAAGGGGTCTAGCCTATGCAGTCAAAAATCTCAAGTCAATACAACATCACCAACTGGTCTTTCAAGCGCTCAATGATCATACTCACAATGCGCTTGTTGAGCTCGTTTTTGTTGCCGCAGTAGAATTCGTATTCTTCTAAGGTCATCATGCTCACCACACAAGCGATCAAAGAATTCTTAATCCTCGAATCACGCTTCATGACGTCCTCGATGTAATTCTTTTGCACCGACTGGTTGTATACATTGAATTGCGGCTTGAACTTCTCGAGGTACTTCTTGAACTGTGCAAGTACAATGCTGTTCTGGAATTTCAAAACCGGGCGCAGGGTGTCATTCTGGAATCTTTCTACATCAAGACTTTGCAGGTTTTCTAAGTCGATTACCTGGCGAATGCTGCGCAATTGCAAATCTCTCTCACTGGTCATATCTCAACAATTACACACAAAAAACAAGTGGGTCTTGCGTTTGGTTTTACCATAGGAGCTTGATTTGCTGAAAAAGAATGCCAATTTTCCGGCAAGGTAAGGAAATTGGGGGTATGTGGGGAGGGCTCCGTTTAGCCTTGCTGATCATAAGCTGTGCAAGCCTGAATATCCTCCATTTCCAGATAGGGATAATCCTCAAGGATTTCCTGAAAGCTCATGCCGCCTGCCAAAAGCTCCAGAAGCTGGGCCACAGAAAAACGCATGTGACGGATGACTGGTTTGCCGCCAAGTACATCGGGGTCGGTCGTGATGCGATCAAGCAGTGACATGCTTTTGGTTTTATACGAAGATGGGCCTTTTTCGCCTTGCATCTTCCTCTTTTTGCTCTTCCACCTGTGCCTTCCTTCCACCACCAAAATTCACTACCTTCGCGCATCCAAAAAAACGCCTTGTAAAATGGCCCTTTACCGTGAATACAAGCATTTAGACCTGCCCGGACTCGCTGAGGAAGTGCTCGCTGCCTGGGAGGCTGAACACACATTTCACGAAAGTGTGAACTCCAGGCCTGCTGATAAGCCCTTTGTATTCTTCGAAGGGCCACCCTCTGCCAATGGACTGCCCGGCATTCACCACGTGATGGCGAGGGCCATCAAAGACATCTTTTGCCGCTACAAAACAGCCAAAGGCTACCGCGTGGAGCGCCGTGCCGGATGGGATACCCACGGCCTGCCCATCGAGCTGGGTGTGGAGAAGGAGCTGGGCATCACCAAGGAAGACATCGGCAAGAAAATCACCGTCGAAGAATACAACGAAGCCTGCCGCAAGGCCGTGATGCGCTATACCGACATCTGGAACGACCTCACCCGCAAGATGGGCTACTGGGTGGACATGGATGCGCCCTACATCACCTATACCAACAAGTACATGGAGAGCGTGTGGTGGCTGCTCAAGCAGCTCTACGAGAAGGACATGCTCTACAAAGGCTACACCATACAGCCCTACAGCCCCGCCGCCGGTTCGGGCCTCAGCTCGCACGAGCTCAACCAGCCCGGCACCTACCGCGATGTGAAGGATACCTCGGCCACAGCCCTCTTCAAGCTCAAAGCCGAAGGCCAGCAAAAGCTCACCGCACTCAGCGGTCGCAATGACCTCACTTACTACATGGTGGCCTGGACCACCACCCCCTGGACCCTGCCCTCCAACACCGCCCTGGCCGTAAACCCCGGCATCAACTACGTGGTGGTGGAGAGCTATAACCGCTACACCGGTGCCCCCATGGCCGTGGTGCTGGCCGAAGCCTTGCTCAGCGCCCGCTTCAGCGGCGTGTATCAGCCTGGTGATGAGGAGGCTTTCGCCAAATACAGCTTTGGCGACAAGCACATCCCCTACCGCGTGCTGGCCACCCTTACGGGAAATGAGCTCAGCGGACTGCCCTATGAGCAGCTCCTGCCCTACACCCAGCCCATGCACAGCCCCGAAAAAGCCTTCCGCGTGATACCAGGAGCTTTCGTGACCACCGAGGATGGTACGGGAGTGGTGCACATCGCCCCCACCTTTGGTGCCGACGATGCCCAGGTGGCCCGCGAAAACGACGTGCCCGCCATGCTGGTGCCCGATACCAACGGCGACCCCATGCCCCTCGTGGACTTGCAAGGCCGCTTTGTGCAGCAAATGGGCGAGCTTGCCAGACTTTACGTCAAAAACGAATACTACCCCGAGGGCGAAGCACCCGAAAAATCGGTGGATGTGCTCATCTCCATCAAGCTCAAGGAGGAGGGCAAGGCCTTCCTCATCGAAAAATACGAACACAGCTACCCCCACTGCTGGCGCACCGACAAGCCCGTGCTGTACTACCCGCTCGATGCCTGGTTTATACGCAGCACCGCCGCCAAGGAGCGCATGATCGCCCTGAACAAAACCATCAACTGGAAGCCCGCCAGCACAGGCACAGGTCGCTTTGGCAACTGGCTGGAAAACCTGAACGATTGGAACCTTTCGCGCTCACGCTTCTGGGGCATCCCCATCCCGATATGGCGCAGCAAGGATGGCAAGGAGGCCCGCTGCATAGGCAGCGTGGAGGAGCTCAAAGCCGCCTGCGATGAGGCCGTGGCCAAGGGCCTGATGGAAAGCCACCCCCTGCAGCAGTTCCAACCGGGCAATATGGGCGATGACAACTACAACACCTTCGACCTCCACAAGCACGTGGTGGACACCCTGGTGCTGGTCGGCAAGGACGGGCAGCCCCTGTACCGCGAGGCCGACCTCATAGATGTGTGGTTCGACTCCGGCGCCATGCCCTACGCCCAGTGGCACTACCCCTTCGAAAACAAGGAGCGCATAGACAGCGGCGCGGCCTTCCCCGCCGACTTCATCGCCGAGGGGGTGGATCAAACCCGGGGCTGGTTCTACACCCTCCACGCCATCGCCAGCATGTGCTTCGACTCGGTGGCCTACAAGACCGTGGTGAGCAATGGCCTAGTGCTCGACAAAAACGGGCAAAAGATGAGCAAGCGCCTCGGCAATGCCGTAGACCCCTTCGTGACCCTGGCCAGCTACGGCCCCGATGCCACCCGCTGGTACATGATTAGCAATGCACAGCCCTGGGACAACCTCCGCTTCGACGAGGCGGGCATACAGGAGGTGCAGCGCAAGTTTTTCGGGACCCTGTACAATACCTACGCCTTCTTCGCCCTCTACGCCAATGTGGATGCATTCGCAAATGCTGAAAAAGCCCTGCCATATGCCGACAGACCCGAGATGGATCGATGGATCATCAGCCGTCTGCACAGCCTCTGTGCGCAGGTAGACGAGGCTTACGAACACTACGAGCCAACCCGCGCTGCCCGCTTGATACAAGATTTTGTGATCGATGAGATGAGCAATTGGTATGTGCGTCTTTGCCGCAGGCGCTTCTGGAAGGGGGAGTATCAGGAAGACAAGATCAGCGCTTACCAAACCCTGTATGAATGTCTCGAAAAAGTGGCCATTCTATCGGCACCAATCGCGCCCTTTTTCATGGACAGGCTCTACCACGATTTGGCCGGAGGGCGCAGTAAGGAGAGTCCTGCCTCTGTTCATTTGGCCTTGTTTCCAGAAGCAGACCAAGGCGCCATTGATCGGGATTTGGCAGAGAAGATGCACATCGCACAGCGCATCACATCGATGATTCTGAGTTTGCGAAAGCAGCAGAAAATCAAGGTGCGCCAACCCCTCAAAAAGGTGATGGTGCCCATAAGCGATGAAACCTTCGAACGCAGGCTGCGCGATGTTTCAGAGCTTATCCTTAGCGAAGTAAATATCAAGGAAATCGTTTACCTGCGCGATACGGAAGGCGTGTTTGTGAAAGAGGTGAAGCCCGACTTCAAGAAGTTGGGGCCTCGATTTGGAAAAGAAATGAAGGCGGTGGCTGCTGCTGTCAATGCCTTTGGCCCCTCGGAAATAGAAGCCCTGGAAAGGGAAGGCCAGATCGAAATGGCCCTGCCTGACGGGCGCAGGGAACCCCTGAGCAAAGAGGAAGTGAATATCGCCACCAAAGACATTCCGGGTTGGCTGGTAATGAGCGATGCCGAATTTACCGTAGCACTTGATATAGAGCTCGACGATGCCCTGAGGTACGAGGGCATCGCGCGGGAATTTGTGAACCGCATACAAAACCTGCGCAAGGAAGCCGGTCTTGAAGTGACCGACCGAATCGCCTTAAGCGTAGAAAAACAAGGGGCTATTAATGAAGCAATCGAGAATAATTTGGAGTATATTTGCGCCGAAACTTTGGCTGGCTCATTGGAGCTAGTGGACTCTGTTTCCGGCGAAGAGGCCAAATCAATCGAAGTGGATGCCAGTCTTTCCACCAAAGTAGCCCTTCAAAAAATCTAATCCCTGGCACAATGGCAGAAGAAAAAACAAGATACTCTGACGAGGAGCTCGCTGAATTCAAAGAGCTCATAGACAAGAAGCTGAAAGAGGCAAGAGAAGATTTGCAACAGCTAAAGCAATCCCTCTCCTATGCCGATGACAACAGCACCAATGACACGGCTTCCAGCTTCAAAATGATGGAGGATGGCTCAGAAACCATGTCGCGCGAAGAAACCGCTCAATTGGCCGCCCGGCAGGAGAAGTTCATCTCTCACCTGGAAAATGCGCTGATCCGCATCGAGAATAAGACCTACGGTATATGTCGCGCCACAGGCAAACTAATCCGTAAGGAGCGTCTGAGACTCGTCCCCCACGCCACCTTGAGCATTGAAGCAAAGCAACAACAAGACCGTCGCTAAAGCTGGCAAGGTGCAATCCTTGAGGCGTCTTTCGCTGATCACTTTACTGGTGATCATCGTTCTGGATCAGGTATCAAAGATCTGGGTGAAGACCTCTATGCACCTCGATGAAAACATCGTGGTCTTCCACGACTGGTTTCACATTCACTTTATCGAAAATCCCGGCATGGCTTTCGGCCTGGAATTGGGAGGAGAATGGGGCAAGCTATTGCTTAGCCTCTTCCGCATAGGAGCGATCGTAGCCATCGCCTGGTACTTGCGCTCGCGCATCCGGGATGGTGCCCACCGAGGCTTCGTATTTTGCATTTCCCTTGTGCTCGCCGGGGCCATCGGCAATATGATTGACAGTGCCTTCTACGGACTGATATTTAGCGAAAGTCCAAAATACATTGCTCAGGTTGCGGTGCTCTTCCCCAGTGAAGGTGGCTATGCGGGCTTCCTTCAGGGCAAGGTTGTTGACATGCTGCATTTTCCGCTTATTGATACCCAATGGCCTGAATGGCTGCCTTGGGTGGGCGGAGGACGCCTACAATTTTTCAGACCTGTATTCAACATTGCCGATTCGGCGATCACCATCGGCTTCATTCTCTTTGCGCTTCAGCAAAAGACTTTCCTCGCCGAAACCGAGAAGCCTCAAAAGCCGAGTATAGAAGCGGCAGGAGCGGCCTCACAGGCACAAGGTTCAGCTTCCCCTGGCCAGGCAGAAGAGTGAAGAAGCTCTTTTGAGGGCTGTATCATTCGCAAAAATCAAGGAGGACAACACAAGGCACTCCTTCGAGCAGGAGGCGGCGGGCCTGGGGGCCAATCGGCGTCAAACAATCGAGAATACGCTGCTTTTCACGCCTTTCTAGGTGGCAGGTCAAAAGCCTCGGCATCGTGCTCCAGATGTCCGCGGTGGGCGCCATCGCAAAAGGGTTTGTTGGCCGACATGCCGCAGCGGCAGAGCGAAACGATCGTGCGGCCTTGAAGCCCGTAGGCCTTTCCATGCCTGTCTACTATTTCGAAATCACCCTCCACTTTGAGTGAGCCATTCGGGTTGACGGTGATTTTTGTGCTTGCCATGGCTTGTTGTTTTTTTGGTGTGAATATAGCATCCAGAAGCTAATTGGGTAGGGTCTGAAAAATCGCAATACCCAGCCTTTCATGTTATACTGCTGTTATTTAATGATTTGCGCCCTAGGCCTTCTCTTGCATACGGATTTTTTCGGACAAACGCAAGAAAAAGCTTAACTTCATTCCAGCTTAAGCCACATTCTTATTCTTACGACCATTTTCAAACCTTAAACTAGAAAAGATGAAAACACCTGCTACTCTCTTCCATCTTATCCTATCTGCCCTGCTCTGTATGGGCCTGCCTACCGTGGCACTAAAAGCCTCGGCATCGACTCCCGACACGTTCCCTGAGGAGTATGAAATCAAACTTTATTCAGATCCTTGCATCGACCCCTCACTCATCGACCCAACAATGGGCTGCATAGATCTCTGGGATCCGGTATGCGGCTGTGATGGTGTCACATATTCCAATGAATGCTATGCAGTGTACTCCGGCGGAGTGACCTCCT
>SLDS01000060.1 GCA_007125175.1 Flavobacteriales bacterium | reverse complement strand
GCCATGCCCAAGGGCTCTTTCAAGATGTATTTTACCACCAATCACGATGAGAATTCCTGGAATGGAACAGTCTTCGAGCGTTTTGGAGAGGGACATCTGGCCTATGCCGCTTTGAGCTTTACCATAGACGGCATGCCGCTCGTGTACAGTGGTCAGGAGGCCGGTCTCGACAAGGCACTTGCCTTTTTCGAAAAGGATGAAATCGACTGGGGCGATTATGCTTACCAAGACTTTTACAGCACCTTGATCTTCCTGAAGCGCACCAATCAGGCCATGTGGAATGGCACATATGGCGGTGCCTTCGAGCGCCTGTCTACCACGGCCGATGAGTCGGTATACGCCTTCACAAGACTTTCAGATCCTTTTGGTATCGTGACAGTTGTGAACCTCAGCGATGAGGCTGTGAGCTTCAGTTTTGAATCGGATATCCCCGAAGGGCTCTATCGCTGTGCCTTTCACGAGGAGCTATTGCTCTCGGAATGGGCTGATGGCGAAATTGAAATGGAGCCATTTGAATACCACGTATTTCATTCGAAATGACCTTCGCACTCATAGCGCATGACGGCAAGAAGGCCGAGATGGTGCAATTCCTGATGAAGCACATTGACTTCCTCAAGCGTGCCGATGTGCAATTGGTGGCTACCGGCACTACGGGCAGCCATGTAGAGAGAGCGGGCCTGTCGGTGCAAAAAGTGGCCTCCGGCCCCAGGGGAGGTGATGCGCAAATCGCTGCAATGGTCACAGAGGGCAAGGTGGACTGCGTCATGTTTTTCAGAGACCCACTCGACAGGCATCCCCATGAGCCCGATATCGCCATGCTCATGAGGCTATGTGATGTGCATAATGTACCTTTGGCTACCAATCCTGCAACCGCACTGATGATTGTGGCCGGATTTCAAACAAATTTCCAAAACTACGACCATGAGTAAAAAATTTCGCACCGGAGTGCTACACGGTAAAGAGGTAAGCGATCTCTTCAACCACGCCAACAGGGAGGGTTTCGCCTTGCCCGCTGTCAATGTTATTGGCACCAATTCAGTAAACGCTGTCCTGGAAACCGCCCGTGAGGTGAACTCCCCGGTGATCATTCAGTTCTCCAATGGTGGGGGACACTTTTTTGCCGGAAAGGGCATCAGCTCAGAAGGCCAAAAAGGAGCCGTTGCGGGCTCCATATCCGGTGCCTTGCACGTGCACGAAATGGCCGAAGCCTACGGAGTACCCGTAATACTCCACACCGATCACTGCGCCAAGAAGCTGCTTCCATGGATCGATGGATTGCTCACTGCGGGTGAAAAGTACTTCGAGAAAAATGGACGCCCCCTCTTCAGCTCCCACATGCTCGACCTGAGTGAGGAGCCCATTGAGGAAAACATGGATATAAGCTGCCGCTACTTCGAGCGCATGAGCGAGATGGGTATGACCATCGAAATAGAGCTCGGCGTGACAGGAGGTGAAGAGGACGGTGTGGACAATACCGGTGTGGACAGCTCCAAACTCTACACGCAGCCCGAAGAGGTGGCCTATGCTTATGAGAGGCTTATGAAGATTTCGCCAAACTTTACCGTGGCGGCCGCTTTTGGCAATGTGCACGGGGTGTACAAACCGGGCAATGTGTCTCTGCAGCCCGTGATACTGAAGAATTCCCAAGACCATATTGAGCAGAAGTTCAATACCTCCAAAAAGCCTGTGAACTTCGTTTTTCACGGTGGTTCCGGTAGTTCGCAGGAAGAAATCAGAGAGGCCATCTCATACGGGGCCATCAAGATGAATATCGATACCGATATGCAGTGGGCCTTCTGGGAAGGGATACGCAATTACTACACCGCTCATGAAGGATATTTGCAGCAGCAAATCGGGAATCCCGACGGCGATGACAAGCCCAACAAGAAATACTACGATCCGCGGGTATGGCTGCGCAAGGGCGAAGAGCAGTTTGTAAAGCGTCTTACCCAAGCTTTTGAAGATCTCAATTGCTTGAACCGCAACGCCTGATCAGCCCATGCTTCCGAAAGTCGATTTCAGGGCTACAGCGGCCTACAGCCTGCTTGAGAGCGATGCCATGCGCATGGAGGGTATGCATTTGCGCGGGCTCTTTGAGGGGGATAGGGGCCGCTTTGACCGCTACACCAAGTGCTTTGAAAACATCCTGCTGGACTACAGCAAAAACAGGATTGATGATGCTGTGTGGGAACACCTGCAGCAGCTCGCCCTGGAATGCAAGGTGCCTGAGGCAATAGAGGCCATGTACACGGGGCAGCGCATCAATGAAACCGAAGACAGGGCCGTGATGCACGTTGCGCTCAGGCATTTTGGCGAGAAGCCCATGCCCGTAGATGGGCAAGATGTGATGCCCGGCATCCGGGAGGTGCAGCAGCAAATGAAGAGCTTCTCAGAAGCCTTGCGAAAAGGTGAGCTAAAAGGATATACCGGTAAGCCCATCAATCAGGTGGTCAATATTGGCATTGGAGGCTCTGACCTGGGGCCGCTTATGGTCTGTGAGGCCCTCAAGAGCTACGCCGGGCCGGTGAGCATCCACTTCGTGAGCAATGTGGATGGCAGCCATATCGCTGAAACTCTTGAAGCCATAGACCCTGAGCGATGCCTCTTTGTGATTGCCTCAAAGACCTTTACCACGCAGGAGACCATGAGCAATGCGCGCACTGCGCGAAAATGGTTTATCGAGCAAGGAGCCGGAGAAGAGGATGTTGCGAAGCATTTTATCGCCCTCTCCACCAATACCGATGAGGTGAGTCGATTTGGGATCGACCCCAAGAATATGTTCCGATTTTGGGACTGGGTGGGCGGACGCTATTCGCTCTGGTCGGCCATAGGCCTGCCCATATGCCTCTATGTGGGTTATGACCGTTTTGAAGAGCTGCTCCGGGGCGCCCATGCCATGGACCGGCATTTCAGGGAAGAAGGGGTGAAGAGCATGCCATCCATACTGGCCTTGCTGGGCATTTGGTATGGAAACTTCATGGGCGCTGAGAGCCATGCCATATTGCCATACGATCAGTACCTGCACCGCTTTGCAGCCTACTTTCAGCAAGGGGATATGGAGAGCAATGGCAAGCGCAGCACCCGCGACGGCAAGGAGGTGAGCTATGCCACGGGGCCCATCATATGGGGTGAGCCCGGCACCAATGGGCAGCATGCATTCTATCAGCTCATCCATCAAGGTACACGGCTCATTCCATGCGATTTTATCGCTCCGGCCATCAGCCACAAGCCCGTCGGCGATCACCATTCCAAGCTCATGGCCAACTTCTTCGCCCAAACGGAAGCCCTCATGAAGGGAAAGAATGAGGACGAGGTGCGCGCCGAACTCGAAGCTGCCGGTATGGATGAGGGCGCTATTGCAAAACTGCTTCCGCACATGGTTTTTCCGGGCAACCGGCCCAGCAATAGCATATTGGTCAAGCAATTGGATGCATACACCCTGGGAAGCCTGATCGCTATGTACGAGCACAAAATCTTCGTCCAAGGCGTCATTTGGAATATTTTCTCCTTCGATCAATGGGGCGTTGAGCTGGGCAAAGTTTTGGCGAAAGCCATACTACCGGAACTGGAGGGCAATGAAATGGTAAATAGCCATGACTCCAGCACCAATGGTCTTATCAATGCCTACAAAACCATGCGCTGATGACTGAGGGCGGCCGGGCCCTGTGAAACTTTGCCACCGATGTGGCGTATTCAGGTCAAACATTTTGCCGCAAGGGCAAATTTCAAAACCTGAATACATGAACAAGTTTTTACTCCCCATCGGTGCGCTGATCTTGAGCCATACCGTCTATGGACAAATTCTCAATGGAGATTTTGATCACTGGACGAAGGTAGAAACCTTTGCCCACCCTGTGATGGGTGCGGAAGTGATGAGCTCCAACCCCGAATGCTTTATTGAAACCGGAACCCCAAACGTCACTGCCGTGGAGGTACCGGATGGACAGGGCATGCGCCTTGAAAACCGCAATGCAGGCGAATTCAATGTGCCCGCATACTTCATCACCGGTACAGTGCCGGAGCAGGAAGGTGAAAGTCTCATCTTCGGAGGTGGAATGCCTGTGCCCGATGAAGGCATTAGCGGCGTGAGCCTGCAGCTGCGTCATTCCATTGCTGCCGAGTCGCCGGGATTCGTCATTGTGCAATTCAAGCATGAGGGCGAGCCTGTAGGTACGGGCAATATGGGTCCCGGTACCCACATGGTAGCCCTCGAAGGCGATATGGATTGGTACACTGTGGAAGTAGACTTTGAAGATGGCTTCACAGAGAGCCCCGATGAGTGTGTGGTGGCCATGGCTACTGCCAATCTGCTCAGTGATGATGGCGAATTTCCTTCTAGCTCATGGCTGGAGGTGAGCCAAATGAACTGGATCAATGGCAGCGATGACATGCTAGGAGGTAGCTTGGATACCTGGGCGTGGGAGCCTCCGTTTTACCTTCCGGAAAATGTGGTGGTGCGCACAGAGGATGCACTCCGCGGCCGTGTAGAACGCAGCGCGGAGCCCCATAGCGGTACATTTGCTATGGCCTTGCATACCACTACGCATGAGGAATGGACAGAGCCCACCCGCGCCACATTTGGCGAAGGCACAGTCGATGATATCATTCCCAATGTGATCATAGGCGATGAGCATACCACATTCTCATTTATGTACAAATGTGATTGCGAAGACGATATGGCTCATGCATGGCTGCGCTTTTACACCCAAAATGAGGAAGGAGACTTTGAGGT
The DNA here is from genome assembly GCA_007125175.1 of Flavobacteriales bacterium. Taxonomy (GTDB): domain Bacteria; phylum Bacteroidota; class Bacteroidia; order Flavobacteriales_D; family Cryomorphaceae; genus T3Sed10-241. The sequence goes on along the minus strand of SLDS01000060.1, from coordinate 4,785 downwards.
GGTGCATGACAAAATGATCAGCCTGGAAGCCAACAATGAATACACTGCTGTGGAGTACCACTTTGCTGAGGAATTAGAATCAGTTTTTGCTGAGCCTACCCATATGAGTGTGGAATTTCAGTCGAGCACATGGATGGATGGCAATGAGCCCAAGGATGGCAGCACGCTGTGGATCGATCAGGTAGCCCTGAGTGGAGCGCTCAATGCCTTCGCCCGGTCGGCTGCTCCGGCAAGTGGTATCATCGGATATCCCAACCCCACCATGGGCCGTGTGATCATCGACTTGCAAATGCCGCGAAGCGGTTTCTTCAGGCTCTTCAATCAGGTAGGGCGTCAAGTTGACATACAGACCTTCCAGAGCCAACAGGAATTTATTTACGACCTGAGCGGATTTCCTTCCGGACAGTACTTCTTCCGCTTCCAGCACAATGGTGGTGTGGAGGTGCTTCAGGTCATCAAGATATAATTCGGGCCTGCGGAAAAACGAAATTCTCCCCGCCTTAAGAGGCTAGTAACAGAAAAGCAAAAGGGTCGTGCATGCAGATGCACGGCCCTTTTGTGATTGTGTAAGATTGCATCTCTCCTGACTTCCGCAATTTAGCACCCAAAACCAAACAAGTTGGTGGGATATTTTGCCCACAATGGGTGAACAGTGTTTTTCGTGTTTCACTCCGCTTCTGGCTAAAACGGTTCAAATAGTGCCAGTGCTTTCGGTTCTAGTTGTGCCACGTTTTTCAGTTCAAACTTGCCATCAGCTTCTCAGCATGTGCAATGCTGCGATTCGATCACATAAGCCACGCTACCTAACACTTCTCTCACTTCGCCCTCCCCATCCGCTTCCGCAAAGGCTCCAGGGCCATGTGCATCAGGGTGTCGAGCACTTCTTGCGGAAACTCATGGGTGATGGGGGTGCCGGCGGGGACAAGTGCAGCGCTTGGCGGGATGAAGCTTCTTTGGGTTTGAAACGATTTTCGATATCCTCACGATATCCTCAGTCACGGATATTCCACCGTCCAGTCCATTGCCTCAAGGTCACTTAGACTTAAATCATACCTGCGCAGCACTTTGTAATCTGCTCTCACCTCTTCCCATGAATAATGCAAAATGGTATCGCGGTCAAAGAAGAATACCATCAGGACTTTACCTGTATTGGCCTCCATAACACGCCCCCATTGATCCGGAATTTCTTCACTGGACTCGGGCTGAATGGATCTCAAGTCAATGGTACCCTGTGTTGGAAACCATGATGATTCAGGTAAAAGTGTATCAGTAAAGTTTGTGATTCGCGATCGATGTAGAATAACCTTGTCCATTGTATTGTTACGTAAAATCAAGGTAGCATCAGGAGCATCACCTTTTGGACAAGCGGTTAGCAGGAGAAGGGTCGCAATAATTGTAAAATATCTCAACATCATCAATTAAAATATTAGAAATCCTAAACCAAAAGGCATAAACGACAGAGGTATATCTGTCCAATGAAATTGATACTTCAAAGGGTTTTGCCCTATGTTGAATCCCCTGTTGCGTGGATTACGGTAGGGAGATTCATTGCTTGTCACAAACGAATTGCGATCAAAGAAATCTTCGCTCTCCGCCAGATAACCTTCCGCACCACTTCCGAACCTTTTATCAAAATAAGTTGCAGTGAGGTTATTGGCTTGTACTTCAAACCACCGATTATTATGCAAGTCGGGGGTCAGCCAGCTGCTTGTAACACTTGGCAATGCCACAAGTGGCAAATAGAGTGGCCCCAGGATTTGGCTTTGAAGGTAATGGCCATATTCATGCACAAATAGGTGATCGCGAAAATCGGGTTTGAATCCGTTTGGCCCCATGATGTAATTACCAACAGTGAATGCACCACCTTCAAAATCAGAATCAAGTACAGTCGCTCCACCAAAGTAATTCACCTCATTTACGTTGCCTGATATGTTCAAGCCATGTGCGATGAAATTGCCAGCAAAAGTTTGGGGCAACTGCCACGTAAATCTTGAAAAGAGTTCCAAACCTCTTCTGGCATCACTCCGCGAATTGTCTGTTCTAAACAAACCCAAGTCTATCTGAATGGCCTTATTCGACCTGCTCCATTTTGCTGAGGGGTCAAATTCGCGCCAAGCATCACGAAAATGCGGTTTGTTCCAATTCCAGAACTCGAAACCACCTTTCGTAAATCCAGTACGATAAAAATCAAAAATCGTCGTAACAACCGTTCCGATAAACTCCCCATCCGGATCCACATACATCACCGGATTATTACCCATAGCCAGATAAGGATTGTGGAACTGCTCGGCCGGATCAGGCGCAAACCACCTGCCCAGTTGCGGGTCGTAAAAGCGGGCGTGAAAGTCGTACATCTCCAAGCCCGTTGAAGACTCCGGGTTAAACTCCCGCGCCCCGCCGGCAATATGATTACATCGGTCGCGGGATGAAGAGCTACCGGCGCTCGTTCCTGCGCGCTGTATCTCTAACATTTGAAGCTCTTTGGAAGTGTACTTGTTCAGGTATTCATCACTGTAGCCGTTGAGGCCCGCGATGGTTAACCCGTACGGATAATAATGGTTGATCTGCCTCGTGGTGCCGTGTGCTGTTCTGATGAGGAAATTGTCGAAGTTGATTTCCTTGTCAGCGCTTCCGTTGCTCACATATACGTGGAAGAATCCGTCGTTGGCCACGGGGATGTCGTTGCGCAGGAGGGTCTCAAGTTGGTTCGGGTTTTCCACCTGTACAGCCCCCGAGTTGGAATGAATCAGCTTAAACTGCCGGTCATATGCCAAATAGACCATATACCCCTGCGGGCGGTTTATTAATGAGGTATCAATCTCGGTCATCAGAAAGTTCATGATCTCGGCGCCGTAATGGCCTTGACCGCTTGCCAAATTGATAAGCTGAGATTCCGTAAACGGCAACACCCCGGACCCTGACGCGGCCATGCTCACCAAGATTTCATTGACGAAAATACCGAGGTTGTCATAGGTGGTGCCGGGGGCATCTTCGGTGTAGAAATACTCGGTGGAGAGACTCACTTTCTGACCGGCACGCACGGGAAGGACTTTGGCGGGGCCGATCACCGGTTCTTGGTCTGCCTTGACACGAGACACAGCGGCGCTGAGCTTCTTGAGGTACGCCGTCACGCATTGATCGCTAACGAAGTCGTAGATCATCTCAAATGCAGGGTCGGTGGTGGAATTCATCGCCTTCACAACTGTAAAGATATAAATTGCTGCGAATGTGAGATTTGTTAAAGAATACAGATTCTGAAAGCCACTCTCAACGCGGTTTTCGTGAATTTCGAGATTTTAATGCACATTCCACTTTCGCTGTAAATGAGCCCTGTCGGAGGGGGAATGATGGGCCAGTCTGCCAAAAATGTCTGCTTTGTGAGGCCGCCGGTTTTCCACTCGGCTACCTGGGCAAACGTCTCTTACTTGGTTTTGATGACTTTTTGCGCACAATGTTGGTGGCGGGAAGGGAGGGAGGTAAGGTGTGGTGAGATGGGTGGATACTTTTCAGCAGGATGCAAAGTCCTGAAAAGTCGAAGGCTCAAGGATGCAGAGGGAGTTGAAGGTCAGGGAAGGTGCAGTTGGTCGGGTGGATACAAAAAAACAACAATTTCAGCGGAAAATTTCACAATGGTCTTGAGCTTGCTTATTGCTTCGACAATCAATTGCTATCAAGGAATCAATAACTCAAAGCCGCTCACTTCTAAGTTGGGTATATCCGCAGCAGTGAGATTTCTATAGCTGAGAATATCGTTCATTATTTCAATTGAATCACATTGGTAGAACTCCCCTTCGTTGAATTGTGCAGGGTTTACAATAAAGATTTCAAAATTGGCAGCTTCCAACTCTCCTTTCCAACAATGGCGAAGTCTTATTTCGCCTGATTCATAGGCGGACACAGTGTCTATAGGAACTAATTTACAAGTGTTTGGATTCGGGCCAAACAATTTCGTTGCAACGATCAAAGAGTCGCTGCCGGTATTTGTGAGTTTTAAAATTCGAGTGCACTCGCGATCACATGACGAGGATAACAATCCTAAAAATAGAATTGGACAAACCAAAATGCTAAAAACTTGTTTCGCGCTTTTCATCTCAAATAAATTCGGGAGTTAATCAAACCGACTGCAATTGGGCCAACAACAGGTGAAATCCAAGACGCATAATCATACCACTTGGGAGAAATATAAACTCCTTTGATAGCTGCTAACGTATTCACATCTTGAAAATCATGATATACTCTCCTTCTTGTGCCATCTAAGCTAATAGGATTGAAAGTAAAATCCCATCCTTTGCCTAAACCGGATTCACTTCCTTCAACATAAAAGTCTTCTACATTTTCATTGAAATAAACGAACGCTCTTGCATTAGCATCTTGTTCTACAGGATGAAAAATATGTCCACCACCAGGACGTGAGGCGCTTCGAAGACTCGGAATGCCTACTCTAGGATAGTAAGCGAAACCAAATGCTTGACTTTGTAAATAATGCCCATATTCATGTTGAAAAAGAGGGTTGTGCGCATCCGGCCTAATAGAGTTATCGCCAACAATATAACTGCCCTGTGCGACCGCACCCCAGTCAGAGTTTCGTGTTCTGACCACTGTTGCTCCGTACTTATAATCTACAGATTCTACTCCACCTCTTAGTCCAAGTGTGTTATGTAGTTGAGCTGTCAAAAAACCACCTACTGATTGAGGTAATTGCCAAGTAAACCTCGAAAGCACCTCTAAAAATCTAGCACCACCACTCTTATTTTCATCGCTTGCGAAAAGTCCACCGTAAATTTT
>SLDS01000026.1 GCA_007125175.1 Flavobacteriales bacterium | reverse complement strand
CCGAGTATGGCGAGGGTCTTGCCTCCGTCGAGCGATTCTCCATCAGTGAGGGCCATCTTTCTCGCAAAGTGGGTGATGGTCCAAAAAAGGAAGAGGATGGTAAAGCTGCTCGACAAGGCCGAGAGCACATTGATGGTGCCAGCGACCATCTCTATGGGAACAAAAGCCGAAAACAATCGCCCCAACAACATGAACAAGGGCGCTCCGGGCGGGTGACCTACTTGAAGCTTGTAGGCCGTGGTGATGAATTCACCACAGTCCCAAAAACTCGTAGTAGGCTCAATGGTAAGTAGGTATACAAGACTGGCAAGGGCAAAAACAATCCAGCCCGTAGTGAGATTGGCTTTTCGAAAATCCATTCAAGTACTTTTGTGCCTGCGAAATTAGCAAAATATGCTTGCGCTAAGAGCGCGACAGAGCATGCCCTGCTGCAATCAAAAAATGCCCGAACTTGACGGACACAGAAAGGGCGCTGAAAAAGCATGATAAAATTGTTGGAGTATTTCGAAAATATTACCTTTGCGCTCCCGAAGCCAGATTGTCCCATGGTGTAACTGGCAACACGTCTGATTTTGGTTCAGAAGAGTCTAGGTTCGAGCCCTAGTGGGACAACCGAGTGTCAAAATGAATCCCCGCTGTCCATTCAGGAAGCGGGGATTCTTCTTTTTTGGCTTCAAGCCGACGCATCATGGCTGATGGGCCATCAAGGAAGGCGGAGCTCCCGAACAGGCAGGTCTGCCTTGCCGAGCATGTGCACCAGCTCCTCGTAAGTCTCCGGCAGGTCTTCTTGATTTGCGGCAAATTGACCCGGGACGAGCACAATGCGAAACACCTGATCATCGGTCCATTCTGAACCGAGGTTGTCGAGGTTGAAATTGCCTTCCAGGAACAAGCCAAAGTCACCTGTGGTAAAGTCGTAATTGTATTGCAGGATTCCTTCGTCGAGAAAAATGTTTGTAGGAAGCTTACGCCAAATGTCGGTGCCATCGTCAAACTCCCAGAGCAAAAAAGCTAATACCACATCGCTCTCTTCGATGGCCGGATCGAGAATGAAGGCTTGGAAAAACTGATTTTCTACAGAAAAATCGACGGTAAGCTCAAAAACTTCATTGGCAATATTCACCCCGCCGCCGCCTTCGCCGCCATCACCTCCGGCAGGGCCTTGGGGGCCTTGGGGGCCGGGAGGGCCGGGAGGGCCGGAGGGGCCTTCGCAAGAGATCATCAGGGTAGAGCTAAGTGCCACAAAGGCCAGAAAAAGAATGCGCAGTGCGTGTTTCATGGATTTGGATTTAATTATTGATGGAAAAGGTCTCACCCACGGCCGGTGGAGCAAAAGCACAAATAATCTGAATATCTAACGAATATGCTGCCCCAAAACACGACCAATAGTGCAAATATACCGAATCACAGCGGCTGTACCAGCACGTACAATTACCATTATTGTGGTATTTGTACATCGTGAGGGCTGTGTACTTTTGTAGACTGAATCTAAATAAGGATGCGCTACCCATTCCTCTTTTTGTTTTTTCCCTTACTGATTTTGGCATCCTGTACCCCGGATGAGAGCGATCGCATTGGGAGCAATGGACAGGTCAATATCTATACACACAGGCATTACGAAGTAGACCGGGAGCTCTACAGGGAATTCGAACAGGAGACGGGAATCCGTGTAAATGTGGTCAAAGCAAGTGCTGACGAGCTCATCGTAAGGCTCGAAAACGAAGGCAAAAAGTCACCGGCAGACCTGCTCGTGACCGTGGATGCCGGGCGCCTCGTGATGGCCAAAGAGAAAGGCCTTCTTCAGGCCACTGACTCCGAAATACTTGAGAGCAATGTGCCTGCACACCTGCGCGACCCCGAGGGCTATTGGTACGCTCAAACCCTGCGCGCGAGGGTGATCGTGTATTCTCGCGACAGGGTAGATGCAGATGAACTCTCGAGCTACGAGGCTTTGACCGACGACAAATGGAGAGGCCGCATCCTGACGCGATCATCGAGCAATATTTACAATCAATCTCTCCTTGCCTCCATTATTGCCCACAAGGGGAGCACTTACGCCAAGGAGTGGGCGGAAGGTCTTGTGGCCAATTTTGCGCGCAGCCCTAAGGGCAATGACAGCGATCAGATCATTGCCTTGGCTTCCGGTCAGGGAGATATAGCCATTGTAAACAGCTACTATGTAGGTAAGCTCTACCAATCGGATGAGGCAGGGCGCCGGGCGGCAGCCGAAGCCGTGGGAGTCTTCTTTCCCAACAGCGCCGATCGCGGCAGCCATATCAATGTGAGCGGTGCCGGCATAACCCGGCATGCCCCCAATCGAGCCTCAGCTCAAAAATTGCTCGAGTTCCTGTCCCGCCCCGAAATTCAAAGCCGATTTGCAGAAGCGAATGCAGAATTTCCGGTGCACCAGGATGCAAAAAGCTCCCCGATTTTGCTCTCATGGGGTGAGTGGAAACAGGATGAATTGCCCCTGAACCGTCTGGGTGAGCTCAATTCCGAAGCCGTTTCCATATTCGACGTAGTTGGCTGGAAATAGTCTCATAAGACCTCTCAGCAGCCGCTTTTTGCGGCAAGTACCTGCCCCGCAATGGCTGTGGTGGTCACTGCTGCTGGGCCTTTTGCTCACCATTCCTCTGCTTGTGGTACTGCTGCGGGTCTTCTTGCCCGGCAGCGAGGCCTGGCGGCATATTGTGGACAATTTGCTGCTGGAGTATGCCCTCAATTCCCTTTTGCTATGCCTGCTCACGGGCGGCATGGCCCTGGCCCTGGGGGTTAGCACAGCCTGGTTTGTAAGCCGTTACCGATTTCCGGGATCCAATTGGCTGGAGTGGGCCCTAATTCTGCCCCTTGCGCTGCCCTCATACATTGTCGCTTACAGCTATGCCGGCTTGCTCAGCTTCACGGGGCCCATTTACGGAAGTATACAGCAAATCGCAAGTCCAGAGTGGGCTAGCAGGCTCTACTTTGACAGCATGAATCTTTTCACCCTCTCCATTACGCTGGCGCTGGTGCTCTTTCCTTACGTATATCTGGCCTCCAAAGCGGCTTTTCAGCTGCAGTCGGGCGCCATCATGGAGGCGGCCTCAGCCCTCAGTGGCAATAGTTGGCGCATCTTTTACCGCATAGCCCTCCCCCTGGCCCGACCCGCCATCGCCGGGGGGCTTTTTCTGGTGCTCATGGAGGTGCTCAATGACTATGGCGCCGTGCTCTATTTTGGCGTAAGCACCTTTACCACTGGTATATTCAAGGCCTGGTTTTCCATGGGCGACCTGGAAGCAGCCATCAAGCTCTCGGCAGTGCTTATGCTCCTCGTGGGGCTGCTATTTGCCTTCGAGCAAAGCCTGCAGCGCAAGCGCTTTGCCAGCAATACGGGCTTAAAGAGCCGTGTGCGCACCCAAGCTTTCGGCCTTCAAGCCTGGATGCTGAGCCTCGCTTGTTTTTTGCCATTTTTCTTTGGGTTTTTGCTGCCTTTCGGCAAAATTGCTGCGGACGCATACGCCACCTGGAGCCGCGTACAGGGGCCGCAGTTCAGCCGTGCCATATTGCATTCGGTGGGGATGGCGGCCGCGGCCTCTGCCCTCATCGTGCTGCTGTCGATACTCTTCATCTACAGCAGCCGCATCAATAAATCCATACTGGGTCGCGGTGTGAGCCGGGTGGTATCGCTGGGCTATGCCTTGCCGGGTGCAGTAATCGCTGTCGGGGTGATGGTAGTGGCGAGCGGAGTAGAAGACATTGTGGAATGGCTCACGGCCGGCATGGGCAGCAGGATGGGCCATATCTTGATCACGGGATCCATCACCGGCCTGCTATATGCCTACCTCATCCGCTTCATGGCGGTATCTATCAATCCATTGGAAGGCCACTTCAAGCAGCAATGCGCCAAGGTGGATGAAGCCTCGCGCTCCCTGGGCCGCAGCCATATCTACACTTTGTTTCGCGTCAACATTCCCGTGCTGCGGCCCGCGATTCTTTCAGCCTTGCTTCTCGTTTTTCTGGATGTGATGAAAGAGCTGCCACTTACTTTGATTCTCAGGCCTTTCAATTTTGACACCTTGGCCACCACCGCCTTCGATTTTGCCAATGATGAGATGCTTCGCGAATCGGCCTCGGCTTCGCTGCTCATTGTCATTTCGGGGATTGTTCCCATCTTGCTGCTCCATAAATTGATCAAGCGTATTTGAGCACCGCCCTATGCATAGATGAGGTATCCAAGTCCTTTCCCGGCAAGGAACAGGCCGCAGTAGACCGGGCCTCCCTGTGCCTGGAGAGCGGCAAGATTCTGGGACTGCTCGGTGAGAGCGGCTGTGGCAAGACCACCCTGCTGCGCATCATCGCCGGCTTCGAGCAAGCCGATACGGGCACTGTAGAGATTGCAGGCGAACTGGTGTACAGTGCATCGCGCAATGTGCCTCCTTCGGAGCGCAATGTGGGCATGATCTTTCAGGACTTGGCCCTCTTCCCCCACCTCAACGTCCGCCAAAACATCCTTTTTGGCGTAAGCCACAAGAGCCGCGAAGAGCAGCAGTCCATCGCCGACAAAATGCTGGAGCTCACCAATCTCAAGGGGCTTGAAGGAAGGCTGCCCGCAGCCCTCTCGGGCGGACAGCAACAGCGCCTCGCCCTGGGCAGATGTATGGCCACCGAGCCGGGATTGGTGCTGCTGGATGAGCCATTCAGCAATCTGGATGTGAGCCTGCGCAATCAGATGCGCAGGCAGGTCTCTGATCTACTCAGGCAATCGGGCACCACGGCGGTATTGGTCACCCACGACATCGACGATGCCATCGACATATGCGATCTCATCGCCGTGATGCGCGAAGGGCGTATCCTGCAGCTTGCACCCTTTCGGGAAATGTACCACGACCCCAATTGCGAATACGTGGCAAGGCTTAGCGGCCCGGTAGTGGACTTGAGCAAGGCCTTGCAGCAAGACAGGGCTGGTGGCGGGCAAAGGCGGCGGCTAATACGGCCGGAAAAAATCCGCTTTCGCGGCAGCAATCCCAGGCTGCAGGCCAAGGTGGAGTCCTGCCATTTTGCAGGCCAATCCTATGTGCATGTGCTCCGTGTGGGTGATGCGCGCTTTCGCCTGCCTAGCAGCGAGGCCCTCCGTGAAGGCAGTCAGGTGAGGCTATTCTTCCATCTGGACGATCTGATGGACTTTGAGCTTGGCGCCTGAGGGCCCACAGTGCCAACAGCACGTGCAAAGCAACATTACATCATATCCGGCTAGTGACTGATGAGCAGCCTTTGCCGGTACTGTCTCTCTCCATCCTTGAGCTGCACAAGGTAAAGCCCGGAAGGCAAATGGCCGATGCTCAATGCTGATCCTCCAGTGTATGAAAGCTCCTGCAACAGGAGTCGCCCCGACATATCGTAAATCTCAATGACCTGGCTGCGGCCCGGCTGATCGGGAGCGATCACCCGCAGCCATTGAGACGCGGGATTGGGAAACAGCTGCAAAAAGCCTTCATCCATATGATGGCCGCTGCTGAGGGTGTTTTCCTCAAAAATGGCATAGTAGAAATCGGAAAGTCCTCCACCAAAAACGGATTGAAAAGCGCCACTCGTGATGTAATCATTGGGTGTCCCGGCAGTTCCGATCGCCATAAAGCGACCATCGTCGATGTAGGCGATGTCGTAAAAAAATGCCTGGCCATTCATCCCGAAATATGTGCCCCATTCCAGGTTTCCTTCGGCCAATCCAAATTTTGCAAAGAACCTACCATTACCAGGATTGAGTTCATCTTCCATGGCATTCTCCGTAGCGATGCCAGAATCCATGTTGCTTGGGCCTCCGATAAGAACAGCAGACTCCAAAATCGATATGGACGTATTTTGGGCAACAGGTGGAGATGCCCCATAATATGTGGCCCAATTGATTTCTCCCTGGCCACTCAGAGACATCAACATCAGATTGGGGCCATCGAGAATATCTCCTGAATCTATCGCAGGCACCTCACTATGTGCGCCCGGGGTAGCCAATCCACTCAGACTGGTAGTATACAAAACAATGGCTATTTGGTCATCATCTCCAACATCCATCGTATGGGCCCCGTCGGTTTGATCACCTCCAATGTATCGAGACCACTCAAGACTTAAATCTTCCGTACTAAAGCGAGCGAGAAAGCCATCCGTGGCGCCTCCGGCATAAACATCCTGAATGCCGCCCATGGCAATACCTGATTCAGCACTTGTAGATCCGCATACAAATAGCGAATTCTCCTGATTTGATAGCTGGATTTTACCGATATCAGTGAATCCATTGCCCTGAAAATAGGTGAGATACAATAGCTGACCTGAAGGACCAAACTTGGCGATAAAAGGCGCCCACTGCCCAAGAACATTTAATGACTCCTGATGAGCACCCGTGGTAGCCAAGCCCTCATTGAAGGTGGCCCCTGACACATATATATTGCCAAAGGCATCTGTTACGACGTCATTTATCGCATCCTGCCCATGTCCCCCAAGATAGGTACTCCACTCCAACTGGTAGTCCGGGTCAAATTTGGACAAAGTGCCCATGCGTGATCCCTGTCCTGGATCGTTCTGAAGAAATTCGACCTGATAGGCGCCCGGCGTGGTAGGGAAGGAGGCCGATGTGGAATTTCCGCCAATGACGAATCCATTATCCGGTGTAAAAGCAAATCCGCCACCACTCTCTGCACCGCCCCCAAAATAAGACCTGTAAATTGACTGACCGTCTGAATCAAGGATTACAATAAATCGGTTCAGCGAGCCTTGGAGCTGACTTTGGTAAGCATCCTGTGTGCTCAGCATGAATGTGGAAGATGTGCTGCCAACAAAGCCCAGGAGACCGTCCGCACTTTTGTCCAAAGTGTTTCGAAAGGCGATCTCGTCGCCTGTGCCTCCTAAGAAGCTTCCAAATACCAATTCCGGATTGAGCTGAGCCACACACAGCCCTGAGAAAGTCAGGGCTGTGATGAGGCAAGAAATTCTAAAAATATTCATGCTTAGTGATTCATTGTGGTGTAGCTGGCGTGAGATCCATCCTCAAAGGTAAACTTATGATACAGAAATCCATGAGGTAGCGGGGATATTCCAATACTTCCACACACAGCCCAAAACCATGCTCCCGATCGACCTATACCTGGCTGAATTCAAAGAAAAAAGGGCAGCCGAAGCTCCCCTTTTTCCTGTGCCATAGCACTATCGTCAATCAACATTTGACAATGGCTAAGCCACCGTCTTCACTCACCTTTCTATGATTCACCTATCTATGAAAATCCAATGAAAGCATACCCGTACTGCGGGCCCCTTTTGCAGGATCTGCGCTGTACGCTCCAATTCTTTTTCTTTGCCGTGTGCAGCTCCTGCTGCTTGAAGTCGAAATCTTTCCATCGCTAAGGCTTTTAATTTTGAGTGAATTTAATGCGTATGGACGGCTCAAATGCTCCAAAATGCAGGAAAGGCTGCTTTAAGTTCATTAACGGCAAATATTTCGGAACTTCGCACCCATGGCGGAGAGCAAAGACCCCGATAAGGCTACAAATGCCCCGGAGCAGGAAGGTGCCCTTCGGGTGCTGATCGTGGATGATGAGCGCCATGCGCGTGAAAACCTCAACTTTCTGCTCGAGACCTACTGTCCCTCGGTGCAGGTGGTGGGCATGGCTGCCACGCCAAATGAGGCTGTGAAATTATTTGCCGAAAGGCGGCCGCAATTGATCTTCCTCGATATCCGCATGCCATCCGGGTCTGAAGGTTTTGATGTCTTGGAATCCCTTCGCGGTGAGTCTTTCTTCGTGGTATTTGTCACGGCCTTTAAAGACCACGCCCTAAAGGCTTTCACACACGGTGCCACGCATTACCTATTGAAGCCCATCGACGCCGAGGACCTTGTAGAGGCTGTGGAGCGTGTGAGGAAGTGGCAAGGGGCCACAAAGGAAGGCCCCAGCGCCGCCGATGCCCTGCCCGAACTCAAGCGCCTGCAGCGCACATTTTTGCAGCACCAAGCAAAAAGACTGGTAATCAACCACAACAAAGGCAGCAAAGTGGTGTTGAGCAGCGATATTTCTTATTTGCAAGCTTCGGGAAACTGCACCTTGCTGCACTTTACCGATGGCAGTCAATATCTGGATACCCGCACCCTCAAGGTGTATGAAGACCTGCTGGGCGAAGGCTTTTTTCGCGTGCACCGCTCCTACCTGGTCAATATTGCCGAAATAGACGAACTGCGCAGCGATAGCGAATTCAGCGCTGTGATGAAGTGCCGACGAAGTGTACCCATAGCCCGCGACCGGCGGAGAAGCCTCTTGGAGCGCCTCCAAAATTGAGCCCTTCATGGCGGAGCTGCCCCGCTTCAATCAATCAAAGTAGGCCTTCGCTCAAAGAGCGCTTTCCGGCAAGACAGAATTCCTACCTTGTGGCAAAAGAAAAGGGATTCACATGAGGGCGATGATCGTTGATGATGAGCGCTACTGCCGCGACAACCTGAAGCTAATGCTCAAAGAGTATTGCCCTGCCGTCGAGGAGATACGCTGCGCTCCCGGTGCTGCACAGGCGCGGGAATTGCTGAGCAGCTTCGAGCCCGACCTCCTCTTTTTGGACATCCATATGCCGCGTGAGTCCGGCATCGACTTTTTGCAAAAGCTCGAGAAGCAGCCCTTCAAGGTGGTGTTTACCACAGCCCACAATGAGTATGCCTTGCAAGCGCTGAAGCTGCATGCGTTTGACTATCTCGAAAAGCCCATTTCCATCGATGAATTGCAAAAAACGGTTGCAGATGCCAAGGCTTCCGCCAAATCTGTAGACAGCAGCCCCTCCTTTGATGACCTTCAACGCATGGTAAGGGAAATGTACACGCGCGAGGAAACATCAGACCGCATCAGCGTGGCCATGCAAAAAGGCATCGAAATCATCGAAATCAGGGAAATCATTCGCCTCGCTGCTGCGGAGAGCTATACCGAACTGTACCTGCAAGGTGGACGCAGGCTGCTGAGCAGCAAAAACATAAAGGTGTACGAAGACTTGCTTTGCGAGAAGGGCTTTTTTCGATGCCACAAATCTCACATCATCAATGCCCGCCACCATCTCAAGGGCTATAGCCGGGTGGATGGCCATAGCGCTCTGATGCGCAATGGAGATGAAGTACCCATTTCACGCCGGAAATTGCAAGATTTTTTGAATCTTGTGCAATGATGTCTAAGCTCCGGCTTCTCGCTTTTCTCTACTTTCTGACCTGCGGCTTCGGCTCCTACGGGCAGAGAAGTGCTTATATTGGCTATCAGACCAGCGATGGCCTCGCTCAATCGCAGGTGCGCGCCATCGAGCAAGACCACCTGGGCTATCTGTGGTTTGGCACCTTGGGGGGGCTGAGCCGCTTCGACGGTTACGAATTCGTCAATTTTTCGCGTAGCGATGGCCTTCCTGACAATCAGGTGAACTGCTTGCTGCGCGATGGAGAGCGCTTGCTCATCGGCAGCACAGGTGCAGTGGCTCAATTGGCCTCGGGCAGCATCAGCCAGCTCAAGCTGGGAGCAGACTATGCCAGCGCCAAAGT
>SLDS01000244.1 GCA_007125175.1 Flavobacteriales bacterium | reverse complement strand
GCTCCCAGCTGCATCATGCGGTCGTGCAGGTTTCCGGCATTCTCATCAGGCCCGATACCAAGCTTCACTTGTTCGATAACAGCCCCCGTATCGATCTTTTCGTCAATGAAAAAGGTGCTCAATCCGGTCTCTCGCTCTCCATTGATAATGGCCCAATTGATAGGAGCGGCACCCCGATAGGCTGGGAGCAGCGAGGCGTGAAGGTTGATGGTGCCTTTATGCGGCATGGACCACACCTGCCGCGGCAGCATGCGAAAGGCCACAACCACAAAGAGGGAAGCATCAAGGGACTCCAGGTGCGAAAGGAAGGCAGCGTCTTTGAGTCGTTCCGGCTGTAGCACAGGTATCCCGAGCTCCTCAGCGGCTACTTTCACCGCCGGGTTTTGGAGCTTTTTGCCTCTACCGGCTGGCCGATCCGGAGCGGTAACTACAGCCACCACCTCATGCTGCTCAGCCAATTTGCGCAGAGATGGAACGGCAAAATCAGGGGTGCCCATGAATACAAGGCGCATAGAGTCAAGTTTACTTTTCGCAGGCGAAGGTACGATTCAGCGCCTTTGCAGCAATGCGCATGGCTATAGCCCTGTCGGGGCTTATTCCTCCTTACGGGAAAAATGAAGGTGGTGAAAGTCGAAGCTGAAATCGATGTCGGGACTGATGCCTTGCATGCGAAAACTGCTGGCTTTCTCTTTTTTTGACGCAATGAGCAGGCTTTCTTCACGGCTCGGAAAGCGAAAAATGGCAAAGGCATCACAGTGAAAATCCCGGTAATCCCACTGAACTACCATGCAAGTGTCCGAGAAGGGGTGTAGGCTGCCGCTGAGCCTTGGGGAGCGAAGCATCTGTAGTCGCCATATGCCTTCCTCCTCGAGTATCTGAGCCTCACCGAACCAAGGATCGACATATGTTCCTTCAAAGCGCTTCATATCCGCATCATCCCATTGCTCGCTTGCTTTGCTCACCACCTCCCATACGGCCTTGATGCTGTCGGCGTGCTCGCCCTCCTTGCTGCGAAAATCGGAGGCCAGCTGCCCGAGCCAATCGTGGGACTCCCGTGAGCGCAGGCGATCCACGATGCTGTAGGTGATGCCTCTGAAGGCCAGTGATCCTTCGGGATAGGCATTGGTCAATACGACGATGCCCAGACCCTCTTCGGGCAGCAGGCTTAACTGGCACAGCATGCCCGGCATACCGCCGGTATGAAAGAAGAATGGAGCCCCATCGAGACTACAGTGCATCCAGCCCAAGCCGTAGTGGCAGCCTTCGCCACTTTGATAGCTTTCGGGAAGGCGCATTTGCAAATGTGGATTGTGGGCTGCAAAAAGATCTTGCTGCACTTCCGGGCTGTAAAGCCGTTTTTCCAATTGCTCCCCGTAGCTGCCATCATTGAGATGAAAGAGCATCCACCGGCACATGTCTTCTGCATTGGAGTATATACCGCCTGCTGCCGCATTGATTCCGTGCTCATAGGGCCGCAGGGGGCGAAGCACATCTTTTTTTGAAGCATGCGGCGATGCTACAGGCCCCGCATCGGGATGCTCCCAAATGCTCCCGGCCTGAACTGCTATCGTATGCTTCATATCCAGCTTCTTGAAAATCTCACGCTCCACGAAAGTTTCAAAGCTTTCGTCAGCAGATCGGGATAGGAGCTCACCGCTGAGATGGTAGAGATTGTTGTTGTATTTAAAGCTGCTCCCTATTTCATCCTCAGGAGGGATGTACTCAAAACATTGCAGCAGGTCATCAACTGTGAAATCGCCTCCATCCGGAAAGGAGATCAAATCACCGGCGCCGAGGGGCAGGCCGCTGCTGTGGCTCAGCGCATCAACAAGGCTAAGTGCTTCGCTCAGGCTATCATTTGCCATGCGAAATTCGGGGAGATGGCTTTTCAATTGATCCTCCCACTTGAGTTTTCCCCGGTCTACGAGGATTCCCAGTGCTGAGGCAGTGAAGGCTTTTGAGAGGGAAGCGATGCTAAAGAGGTGTTCATCTGTGAGCGGCTCCTCCTTTTCCAGTGATGCCATGCCATAGCTGCCAAGGTGCCAGAGGACGCCATCTTTCACAATGCCAATGGAAATACCCGCCAGATTGAGCTCTTCGAGATAGGCTTCCGCCAAGCTATCCACCCATGCTATCTGCTTCTTTGACTGCGCGCAGACATATGAATTTGCCGAAAAGGCAGAAAGAAATAACAGAATGAAGAATGCCAGCAGGCCATTGATAGACCTATTTTGCAGCATTCCCGGCATGGCTTTCTGCTCATTCATCTGCCTCATGCCCTTCGCGCTCAGCGTAGATCACTTGACCGCTCTGCTTGAGTGTAAGTCCTTTCGCTCTGCCCGTTTTATCCAGGTCAAATTCGATATCAATGGGAGCCACCGTGGCAAAAAAGCGCGTTTCGCTCTCAGCAATCAGCTCGAAGGCATCTTGCCCTGTGGCCTGTGCCATCAATTTTTCATCCATCAGGCTCACTTCCAAATCAAATCCGGGGCCGAGCGCATAAACTCCGATAAGCCTTTGTAGCTTCTTTTGCGGAAGCGCGAGCACGGATGAGGGCAACTGGAAAGGTGTGCCCTTGAAAGAATAGCCCGCTTGATCGAGGCGAATGGATTCAACTGCAGCACCTGCGGAGTCCACTTGGAAGAAAAGGTCGAGGTTGTGTATTTCGGAATAAAAAGCGGTGTCATTGGCTGCAAGGAGCTCTACGACATCCTGTCCGGGTACCTGGCAGGTGAGGTAGCCCTGCCGCGCTTGTACATCGAGCAGAAATCCCGCCTCGAGAGAGTAGGAGCCCGCGTAGCGCTGCAGCAGCTCAGGCGGCAATAGGGTGGCTTGCCTGGTCTCGGGGAGCTCTATGCTCTCGCCATTGTGCAGGCGCATGGCTGCCGAGGCGATGTCGAGGTGATCGCTCACAAGGCTGTTGGACAGACTGATGAAGTGCAGTCCCGAGGAGGGAAAGAAGAGCATCAGTGCACTGTAGCCATCAATGCCTCCTGTGTGGCCCAGGGCGCTTTCTCCTTCCACCTCAAGCTGAAAGAGTCCCAGACCGTAATTGCCTTCCACCGTGGTGGTCATCAGCTCCAGGCTTTGTGGCACTTTGAACAGTTCCGATCCAAAGAGTGCTTGTGAGAAACTGTGCAGGTCGGTGGCATTGGAGTACATGGCACCTGCCGCAAAGGGTACACTGAGATGCACCAATTCCACCGATTCCCAGGCTTGTAGGGTGGGAGAGAGGCCCTCGGCCATATGCTTCTGGGCAGCTCCCGGATCGATACCGCTGTGCTTCATGCCCAGTGGCCCCAAGATGCCTTCGCGGAGTATTTCCTCATAAGTCTTTCGCTGTACCTCCTCCAGTATGGCTCCGAGCAGGTAGTAATTGGAATTGCTGTACTCATAGCGCTCGCCCGGCTTGAAGCGGGGGCGCAAATCTTCAATGCGACTCAGCATCTCCTCCCGGCTGTTTTCGCGGTTTTTCCAGCGCTTCATGCTGCTCATATCGGTGTAGCTACCTATGCCCGAAGTGTGTGAGAGCATGTGGCGAATGGTCACCTCGTCGGCCATATTGATCCTGGGAAAAAAGCTGGCAAGGGTGTCGAAGAGCGAGATTTCCCCACGCTCGACCGCTTGCAGCACGAGGGTGGCCGTAAAGGGCTTGGTTACACTCCCAATGTAAAAGGAAGTCTGTCTTTTGATTTTTTCGTTGCCTTCGGCATCGGCTTGGCCCACAGCATGCTCAAAGACTACACGGTCTTTGTCGCCGATGAGCACTACGCCATTGAAGCGGCGCAATTCATTCAGTCGATCCATATAGGCTTCGAGCTCGCCATACTGAGCCGAAGTGGAGATGGGATTCCACCCTATAAGAGTGATCAGGATGCAGATGCTAAGGAGTTTAGATCTCATGGTTATTGATTTGTGGCTGATGCTTTCGCAAAAATGAATCCAAATATTGCAAATTTGTAGGGATTGCCCCTTCCAAATTTGCCAAAAGGTCGATTGACTTTGTGTATGGTTGCATCCGGGCTATAGGCTGCTTCGAGACGAGACGGAGGATTATTGGTGGGCTTTTTTGCAGATTGCTTGCTTGCTGTTGTTTTTTGGACCTTGGCTTCTTACAGGCTCGAAAGGTATCACACTTTATGCGAATGGATGGGTACAAGAAGGTTAAAGAATAAAGATATATCGCCCTTACAGGACTTGTGTTACAGCAGCTTTACCGAGTGATAGGGTTTCACCCTATCTTGATGTATTTTGCCCCTTCAGGGCAAGTACTGGAGGAATGGTTTATCCATTTAAACATTTTATACTTCGAGACGCTACCCTCGAAATATTCTGGCGCTGCTTGCTAATCTTGAAACTCTGGTCAAATTCTGTTAAGCTCTAAATCCGCTGTACTGAGCGCCCGTCCGAATGCGCAGCGGGCGGGCAGTCGAAGTGGGCGCCATATGTCAACGATGGGTGAAGCCCATCGCACCTAAGCAGTCTGTAAAAGTCATCATCCACATACCTATTCAATCAATTTCTCCTGCCACTCAATCCGCGCTACCTTTCTATTCTTAAAACTTTGGTCAAGCAAGGTCAAAGAGCTATTTTTGCGCCTCAGCAAAAAACACATCCAAAATAAGTACTATGTCAGTTCTCGTAAATAAGGATTCACGGGTTATCGTACAGGGTTTTACAGGTAGCGAAGGCACCTTCCACGCCTCTCAGATGATCGAATACGGTACCACTGTAGTAGGTGGGGTTACACCCGGCAAAGGCGGTCAAAGCCACCTCGACAGGCCGGTATTCAACACCGTGAGCGAAGCCGTGAAAGAAACGGGAGCAGATGTAAGCATCATTTTTGTGCCGCCGGCATTTGCCGCTGATGCCATTATGGAAGCTGCCGAGGCCGGTATCAAAGTCATCGTGACCATCACAGAGGGTATCCCTGTGAATGACATGGTGAAGGTGAAGAATTACCTCGATGGCCGCGATTGTGTCATGATCGGCCCAAATTGCCCCGGAGTGATGACCGCCGGAGAAGCCAAGGTCGGTATTATGCCCGGCTTTATCTTCAACAAGGGCAGCATCGGGATCGTTTCCAAATCAGGAACTTTGACCTACGAAGCTGTAGATCAAATCACCAAAGCGGGATTGGGACAAAGCACCGCCATCGGTATCGGTGGAGACCCTATCATCGGCACTACCACTTTGGAGGCTGTGAAGATGCTTATGGAAGACAAAGAGACCGAAGGCATTGTGATGATCGGTGAGATCGGTGGTAACCTCGAAGCTGAGGCAGCCCGCTGGATCAAGGAGAACGGCACGAAGCCTGTAGTGGGATTCATCGCGGGCGAAACTGCTCCCAGCGGCCGTACCATGGGCCATGCCGGAGCCATTGTCGGTGGTAAGGATGATACGGCTCAGGCCAAAAAAGCCATCATGCGCGAATGCGGCATCCACGTGGTAGACTCCCCGGCTCATATCGGCAAGAAAATGGCCGAAGTGCTCGGCGTTACGGCTTAAGTATTTCTCTTATCCTCAGGGGATCTACTTGATCGCCCCCCCAATTCCACGACCTTCATTGCGGCAATCTTGCCCTTTTCGAGCTCCATTTTGATCAGGGTACGCTTTTGGTGAAAACCGTGCCTGCCTGCAGCTCCCGGATTCATGTGGATATGGCCAAACTGCTTATCCCGCTGCAGCATGCAAATATGTGAATGCCCACAGATGAACAAGTCGGGCTTGTGCTTGGCAAGGCCTGCCCGTATCGCCGGTGAATAGCGACCGGGCTTGCCGCCAATATGGGTCATCCACACCCTGATTCCTTCGCAGTCCATGTGCAGGTGCTCCGGATGCATTTGCCGCAGCTCGCCGCCGTCAATATTACCGTATACAGCCCGCAATGGAGCGCATGCCTGCAAGGCCTCACTGACTTCAGCACTGCCAATATCGCCCGCATGCCATGCCTCATCGCAATCCCGGATGTGCCGCAATATGCCTTCATCCAGGTAGCCATGGGTATCGGAGAGCACTGCGATGCGTTTCATGCTTTAGCCTTACTTTTGCAAAAAAAACCGAGGACCGCTTGGCCAGATACCTTCTTCACCTAGCTTACGATGGAACGGACTATTGCGGATGGCAATTACAGCCCGAAGTTAAGACAGTTCAGCAAAACATCGAGGCGGCCCTATCCATTTTCGTGCCCGATCACCGGGGAGTAGTTGGCTGCGGCCGCACCGATACGGGTGTGCATGCGCGGATGTACTACGCGCACTTCGATACGGATGCAGGCCTGATGCTACCCGAAGACCAATTCGTGTACAAGCTCAATGCTGTGCTGCCGCGCGATATTGCCATTTATTCCTGCCGGGAGGTGAGCGATCGCTTGCACGCCAGGTTCAGCGCCTTTAGGAGGGGCTACAGCTATTACCTTCACTTTCGTAAAAATCCCTTTCTCAACGCATACTCCGTATTTCATGTGTCGAGAATAGATATCGATCTGCTCAATGAGGCTTCGGCTCACCTGCTTGGTAAGCAGGATTTCAGCTCCTTTGCCAGAAGCAATAGCGATGTGAAGCACCACATCTGCGAGGTGTTCACAGCCGAATGGAGGGCAGAGGGGGAGCAGTTGGTATTCCGTATCGAGGCCAATCGATTTTTGCGCAATATGGTGCGGGCCATCGTGGGTACCCTCCTCGATGTGGGAAGTGCCAAGATCAATGCTGACGATTTCAAAGCCATTATCGAAAGCCGCAGCCGGGATGCAGCAGGCAAAACAGCTTACCCCCAAGGACTGTTTCTCGATAAGGTATTATATCCCAAAGAACTCTATGAGCCAGATAAGCGGTAAAGCATTTGATATGGGTTTGTTCGCTAGGGTGATGCGCTATGCAAAACCGTATATGCGCATTTTTTATCTGGCCCTCTTTCTCACTTTGCTGCTAGCGGGTTTGGGTGTGATACGCCCTGTGCTCATTGGCAAGGCCATCGATGTGTATGTGATCAACGATGATCCCCGGGGCCTGCTTCTGCTCACCCTTCTGGTCATCGGTATTTTGATACTCGAGGCCATTGCCCAGTTTTATCAGACATATTACAGCAATTGGATCGGTCAATCGGTCACCATCGATCTGCGGTCCAGGCTCTTCGCTCACATTTCCAGCTTTAGGCTGAAATATTTTGACAAAACTGCAGTGGGAACGCTGGTTACGCGTTGTGTAAGCGATATCGAGACCATTGCCGCCATCTTTTCACAGGGCTTGCTCACCATCATGGGCGAGATTCTCAAACTAGTTGTGGTGATCGCCGTGATGTTTGCCATCAGCTGGAAGCTCACCCTTTACAGCTTGGTGCCCATCCCTTTGCTGATACTTACCATGGTAATCTTCAAGAACTCCATCAAGCGTTCATTCCAGCAGGTACGAACACAGGTAGCCAGGCTCAATGCCTTTGTTCAGGAGCACATCGTGGGCATGTCTATCGTGCAGGTATTCAACCGTGAGTCCCGCGAGAAGTCCAAATTTGAGGAAATCAACAAAGCCCACCGCAAAGCACATATCCGCTCTGTATGGGCATATTCGATTTTCTTCCCGGTGGTGGAAATTCTCTCAGCCGTGTCCTTGGCCCTGCTGGTGTGGTGGGGCATAGGCGGTGTGCTGGAAGGGGAGGTGAGTCAGGGCGATTTGGTGGCCTTCATCCTATTCATCTACATGCTCTACAGGCCCATACGTCAGCTTGCCGACCGCTTCAATGTATTGCAAATGGGCATGGTGGGCTCTGAGCGGGTATTCAAGGTGCTGGATACCAAGGAGCGCATCGAGGATGCAGGAGAACTGCGAGAGGGCATCCGTGGACGGATCAGCTTTGAGAAGGTCTACTTTGCCTACGAAGATGAAGACTGGGTGCTTAAGGATCTCAGTTTTGAGGTAGCCGAGGGGCAAACGGTGGCTTTCGTGGGTGCCACCGGGGCGGGTAAGTCATCGGTGATCAACCTCCTCAACCGCTTTTACGAATATCAAAAGGGAAGCATTCAAATCGATGAAGCCGAGATCACCCGATACGACCTGTCCTACCTCCGCAGTCAGATTGCGGTGGTTTTGCAGGATGTCTTTCTCTTCTCCGACAGCATATTCAACAATATCACCCTGCACGATCCACACATCAGTCGGGCTGAGGTAGAGGCCGCTGCAGAGGCAGTAGGAGCCTCCGCCTTTATTGATCGCTTGCCGGGAGGCCTGGATTACGATGTGAAGGAGAGGGGAGGAATGTTGAGTGCCGGACAGCGCCAGCTCATCAGCTTCATCCGCGCCTATGTGTACAAGCCCCGCATCCTCGTGCTCGACGAGGCTACCTCATCTGTCGATACCGAGTCGGAAATCCTTATCCAACAGGCCATTGATAAGCTCACTGAAAACCGTACCAGCATCATCATTGCTCACCGCCTCAGCACCATACAAAAAGCCGATCAGATCATCGTAATGGACCATGGCCGCATCGTGGAGCGTGGAAACCATCAAGATTTGCTCGACCAAAATGGAAAGTACAAGGAGCTCTTCGACTTACAGTTCAAAGAGGCCTGAGCCTTACATCATTTTAGCCTAGAGTTTGTCAATACGGTCAAGTGGCTGGATCATGCAGTCCAATAGCAAGGCGCACGCAGTTCTAAAAATCAAGGAGTCCCGTACGTACGGGATGACTGTTTTTGGAACAAGTGCAACGCCGCTAGTGGACTGTATGGACAGACACTAGCCTAAGCTGAGCAGCCCTACTCCTTGACAGCAAAGCGGTAAGTCTGATTGAAGAGGAATAGGCTATCACCCTCGGCGATGCTATCCGTGTCGGGCAGATTGGTGAAGTCCAGAACCTGCTCCATGCTCAGTTCTTCCAGCCGGGAGGAGCTTTCACAAAAGGGGAAGCCCTGACTGTTGGAGCAATAGCGGTAATAGGCCTTAAAAAAACGCACTTCATTGTAATCTCCTTTGCCGCCAAACACCGGAAAGAAGCCCCCAAAAAAGCTCTCGCGAATCCACAATGTGTCACCAATGAAGTCGTAAGCGCGGGGCCCATCTATTAAGGGCAGCGTCACGCTATCGGCCGAAAAGTTGATTTCAAAATCCTCAAACTCCGACTCGCTAAAGAACTCCCAATCGCTCGTAGGCATCACTTCTTGAGGACTGTATGTATCGGGATCGATCAGTTCGCCACCTACGTAGAGGTAGTGCTCAGAGTGATCGATACCTTGATATTCCATCACAACGGGAAACACTTGGCTTGGAGTGCCACCATCGTCATCGCTACCGCATGCGCTCAGTGCCAAGATCAGGGCGGTGAGCCAGAGTGGCAGGGCGCTGTAGGTCATTTTGAAAGCTCTCATGATTGCAAATTTTTGGCAATGTAGCTAAAATACCCATTATCCTTGCCTATAAGTTGCAAGGGCTTTAATATTGGCATAGCCCACCGTGCTTTGCCCCCGTTTTCATTCCATTTGTTCGATCACTATCCTACTCGTCCACAGTTCTACACATCCGCCATATGCAGTGATGATGTACATGCCTTTCGGCAAATGGCCATGTCGGACTTTCCCACCGAATTCATAGCCCGGCATCCTCGCAAAATGCTACTTTTGCGCCAAAGCTAAATGGCATGACG
>SLDS01000075.1 GCA_007125175.1 Flavobacteriales bacterium | reverse complement strand
GCTGGTGCCTCTTCTGCTTTGGCTTCAGCTGCCTCAGCTTTGGGCTCTTCGGCTGCAGGGGCCTCTGCTTCGGCTTCCGCGGCGGGAGCTTCTTCAGCTTGGGCCTCTACTGCAGGTGCATCACCTTCAGCAGCGGGACTTTCTTCCTCAGCCGGAGCTTCTTCTACCGGAGGAGCTTGTGCGGCAGCATAGGCTGCGGCACGGGCCTTGTTTACTTCAGTCTCAGCTTGCAAACGCTCTTCAGCGTCTTTGCGTGCGGCTTCGCTAAGGCCTTTCTTCTTCTGTTCGATCTTTTCGATCTTTTCTTCCAACCAGGCATTGAAGCGTTTTTCGGCTTCTTCTTCCGTAAGGGCACCTTTTTTCACACCTTTCAGAAGGTGGTTTTTGTAAAGTACTCCTTTGTAGGAGAGAATGGCTCTCGCAGTATCGGTAGGTTGAGCTCCGTTACCGAGCCATTTCACCGCGCCGTCCACATCGAGGTCGATGGTGGCAGGGTTGGTATTTGGGTTGTAAAACCCGAGACGCTCAATGTACCTACCATCTCGTGGTGCGCGAGCGTCGGCCACTACGATGTGGAAATAAGGCTTTCCTTTGCGTCCGTGGCGTTGAAGTCTGATTTTTACAGGCATGTGATCCTTTCGTATTAATGGTTTTGGAGTGCGAAACTCCACTTATTAATTTGGGGCTGCAAATATCTGATTTTTATTTGAATTGAAGAATCTTTTTTTCGCTTTCTGCAAAATGTGCATTTGCACCCATCAGGAGTTTGTAAGTGGTTTTTAAACAGAAAAATAGACTGCTTTCTTGCAGTCGGGTTGATCCATCAGGCAGACTCAAATATACTACCTGCGGGATTGGCACCTGCTTTTTGCACCTTATGCCGAGCGATGTATTTTTGATCCATGGAAAGCACTAATACTCCCATCAGGGAGCTATCACTTTGGGCCGAAAAGCATTTTCAGGGAGAGGGAAGCGGTCACGACTGGTGGCATATATGGCGTGTGTGGCAATGCTCCATCCGGCTCGCAAGAGAGGAGGGCGCCGATAGTGAACTGGTTCAAATGGCTGCTCTGCTTCACGACATCGCCGATCATAAATTTCATGGTGGCGACCTTGAGCTTGGCCCCCGCAAGGCTTATGAAAAGGCCCTGAAAGTAGGATGTGACGATGGCAGAGCCCGACGGGTGGCCAAGATTGTGGCGGAGGTTTCCTACAAGGGGGCTGATGTGCCCACTCCGGTAAGCAGCCTCGAGGCGGCGATAGTGCAGGATGCCGATAGGCTTGATGCCATGGGTGCCATCGGCATCGCTCGGGCGTTCGCATATGGAGGGCACCGCGGCAATCCCATTTTTATTCCGGGCACGGAGCCCGAAATGCATGAGACTTTCGAAGCATATGCGAGCAGTCGGGGCAGCACCATCCATCATTTTTACGAAAAGCTACTCCTTCTCAAATCTCGTTTGAATACCGATTCTGCCCGTAAAATTGCAGAGGGTAGGCATGGTTTTTTGGTCGAATACCTGGAGCGTTTTTATGCGGAATGGAAAGGTGAAGCCTAGCTGGTGTCTGTCCAGGCCCTAAGTCTGGTATCCACTGAAATATCAGCTTTTCCATCATTGCGGCAGACTCTAAACTTATGGCTTTTAGCATACAATTGGTGGAGCATTCAGTCCTCTAAGCTAGCTCGATTGAGGCTCGCGGAAACCATTGAGTAGTGAGATTTTCGAATCGAAGGATTTATTATTGGCAACTAAGCTTACTCAAAACAGCGATATCAAATAGCTGACTTATATACGGAAAGCCATTGTTGGACATTGATATGCAGTTCATAATAAGTTAATCTCCAATTTGGTTGACCATTCAGTTCAAGAGCCTTCTATTCCAATTTTTTACTAATTTCACCCCAACCATGTTTCCACAGCGGTATGAAGTTCGTCCAAAGTTTGTTCTGTGCGTTCTACTGCATTCAGGCCTTTGGGCAGGTATACAGTGATGCTGATAGTGCGGCAATTGAGAAGGCCCTGAAGGATACCTATCCCATTGAGTCCGTCGATCCCGATGCAGCCCTTGCTCGCTACGATAGTCTTTTTGAGCTCAGTACGCGACTAGGCTTCGATGTAGGGATGGGCAAATCCCGCTTGTACAAAGGCATACTGATGAATGATAGGGGCCACTATACCGAGGCAGTTCATCTCTACCAGCAGGCCCTTCCATACTTCCATCGAGCGGGATATGAATGGGGTATAGCAGGTGCTCACAACAATCTGGGAGTGACCTACAACCTCACAGGTGAGCTCGACAGTGCCGCCACGCACTACCTATACGCCTTAGAGCACTACGAGAGCATTGCCGATACCAACGTTTTGCTCATCGTGTACAGCAATACCGGCGGCATCTTCTCAGAGCTCAGTCAGCCCGATAAGGCCAGGGAGTATTTTGAAAGAGGTCTGGAAGTGGCACGAGCCTTTGGCGACTCCACCCGACTCGCCGATGCACTCATCAATGTGGGCCTGTCCCGACAAAGTTTCAACCAGGTAGAAGAGGCCCAGGATTACTACCGGCAAGCTTATGTGATTGGGCGGTCACTCGATCACGCGGGTATTGCCTACCTCGCAAGCAACAATCTGTCGGATGTTTTTTACCAAATCAATGAGTCTGATTCGTCCCTTGTACACGGAAGGCGCGCCCTGAAATACGCTTTGCAAAGCGAGAATCCCTTTCACATTGTCCACGCCGGTAACAATCTCGGTCTCCGCCTTGCGGCAAAAGGTGAATATGCTGAAGCCCTCGATCATCTGCAAGAATCCATTGCCACTGCACGATCGGTTGGGCACAAGAGGCTTTACGCCGATGGCCTTCTTTATTCGGCAGAGATACTGGAGGCCATGGGGAGCTACAAGGCTGCCTATGATACCCTTAGCCTACACCTTGAGAGCCTCAAATCCCTAAGTGAAGAAAAGCAGTCGGAGCTGGTCAATGAGCTCGAAGCCAAATATCAATCCGCGAAGAAAGACCGGGAGATCGCAGAAAAAAACCTGCACATCGCCGAGCAGCAAGCGCGTACAGAGCGTCAGCGCTCCCTCATTGTATTTTTTGCCTCGGCCTTGCTTGTACTCGTATTTATCGCATTGAACTTTTATAGATCCTACCGCCACAAAACGAAGATACAGGAGGAGCGCTACCTGCGTTTGCAGCAGCAATCGGAAATGGAAACCCTCAAGGCCCGCATAGAAGGTGAGGAACTCGAACGCAAACGGCTTGCCAGGGAATTGCACGATGGCATCGGTGGGCAACTCGCAATGATGCGAGCTCAGGTCGATATAGAGGAGCAGCGCGAGAGCCTGGCGATGGCACTCCAAAAGACGGATAAGGAGGTAAGGCGTATCGCGCACAATCTCATGCCCGAAATTTTGCTCAAGCACGGACTCAGAGCAGCTCTTGAAGCCTTTGTTGAGCAATGTGATGAACGTCCATATCCAGTGAGTATTGAGGTCTTGTCAGAACCCGAAGCCATCGGGCAGGAGCGCGAGTTGATCTTGTACAGGATCACACAGGAATTGGTGAAAAATGCCATCAAGCACGCCCGACCCAGCCATATTTTTGTTCAGCTCGCTGCCGATGAAGATGGTATCACACTTACGGTGGAAGATGATGGTGTAGGTATGGCAGCTTCAGGGAATAATGGAATGGGCTTATTGAGCATAAACGATCGCCTCAAGGCCGTGGAAGGCCGACTTGAGATATCCTCCACACCAGATGTGGGCACCTCTGTAATCGTAGAACTTCCACTTGAAAATGTAAGTGCATCATGATACGCCTCGCGCTCACCGATGACCATGAATTGATACGGAGAGGAATCTCCGAGATGCTTTCCAAGAGCAAAGAGGTGGACTTGCTACATTGCTGGTGCGATGCTGCAGAAACCCTCAAAGGCGTGGAAACAGCCGATGTCGATATATTGCTGCTCGATATCAACCTGCCCGATATGCAGGGAGATGTCTTGTGCAAAAGCTTACTGGAAGTCAGGCCCGCCTTAGGCATCATTGGCCTCAGTACCTTCGATCAGTCCATCGTGGTGAAAGACTTCATCGAGGCGGGTGCCATGGGCTATCTCACCAAGGATGCTTCCCTCGAGGTGATAGAGGAAGCTGCATCCAATGTAATGCGGGGCAAGCAGTACCTTGCAGGTAGCATACAGCAGCGATTTGACAAAATGAATGCAGACTCCAAGTCAGTGCGCCTCACCCGTAGGGAGCAAGACATTCTCAAGCTCATCGCTATGGAGCTCACCACCAAAGAAATTGCTGATAAGCTCTGCCTCTCCGATAAAACTGTAGAAACCCACCGATCCCATCTCTTTCAAAAACTTGGGGTGCGAAATATTGCCGGACTTGTGCGCGAGGCCATACTGCGCGGATATGTCTCTTGATTCACTTCGGATGCGGCTATGCGCACTTTTTGAGCACTTTTAGACGAGCAGGCTCCTCAGCTCAATAGGGCTGTACTTTCACCCGACTAAAGCCCTGTATGGAGGGATGGGTATTTTTGAATTTGCTGAAAATTAAGCATTCCAGAACTTGCTTTACGTATCAATGCCCCCGCCCTGCTCGTAAGTGAAATGCAAATTACGGCTATGAAACGAATTCTCCTCTTAGGTGCACTTGTGCACTTCTCTACCTGCATTTTGGCCCAGACAGGGCCAGCAGGTGTGGGAAACGAAAACAACACTTTGCTTTGGCTCAGCCCCGAAGGTATGATTTATGATCCCTTGGATCAATCGGTTGAAATATGGCTTGATCAGTCGCCCGGAGGACGGCATGCATCAGCCGAAGAGGATTTTGCACCCAGACGGGTCAATGGTGCCATCGGCACATGGCCTGCATTGCGCTTCCGCCCCATGCAGGCCAATCGCATACAGGTAAGCAGCTCCAGTGATTTGCACAGCATGCCAAGGCTATCCACCTTCATCGTGGCGCAAAGTGCCGGCACTTCTCAGCAGAATACCTTGCTCCAGTTTGGAAACAGCTCTGTGTCGCAGGGAAATAGTGGCTATTGTCTCTACCTCGATCAACAGCAGCGCTTGACGGCCAAGGTGAATGGCCCCAACAACTCTGCCCGATCCAATGTGTCTGCCCCAGAAGAGGAAGCCATGATCTTCGGTTTTTTCTTCGATGCCCAGCGCAACAATCGCCAGCTGCGTGTACACCAAAATGGCAATGAGAGAGGCAATACAAATATGCCTCAAGCTTCAATCATAGAATCTGTCGATGGCGATTTTTTCATCGGAGGAGTTCCTGATAAGGAGGGCTCCACTTTCGATGGCTTCATCAGCGAAGTGATCATGATCAGCGAGGACTTGAACCCGGCTGAAATAACCGTTCTTGAAAACTACCTCTCCGGCAAATACGACCTGAACTTGCCCGGCACTTTTTACGAAAGTGCAGACACCTACTACTATGGCATAGCAGGAGTGGGTAGAGCCAATGGGCAAAATTGGCATAGGGTGGCCCAAGGCACTAGTCCCCTCCGCGCTGAAATAGCCGGAAGCGTCGGGGCTCGGCGATACCTTATGTGGGGGCACAATGGGGCTTCACTAGGCATGATCGATGATGAGGATGTGCCATCCGGTATTGATGCCCGTCTGGAGCGTGTATGGCGCTTTTCGCAAGAGCGTGGCCTCAATAGCCTCGACATTTCCTTCCAACTCGATTCACTGCCCGATACCGATCCGGAGTATCTCAACTTGCTCGTGAGCAGCAATGGCGCAGATTTCAAGAGCAATACAGCAGCCTACCCGGGGGTGGTCAATGAAGGCTATATACTTTTTCCGGGGGTGAACATAGAGGATGGATACCTCTTGAGTTTGGGGACCTCCAATATGGGTATCTCCCCCTTACCTATTGAGCTGAAATCATTTCGTGTAGAAAACTTTAAGGACGAAGTGAAAATATCTTGGGTGACTGGCTCTGAGATCAACAACAATTACTTCACTGTGCTGCGCAGCAAGAATCCCGATGAGCGTTGGGAGGTAGTCGATATTTTAGACGGAGCGGGCACCAGCAGTAGCGAGCAGCATTATTCCAGCCTCGATCGCAATCCCCTGCCCGGAGTGAGCTATTACCGCCTTAAGCAAACCGACTATGACGGTACAGAAGAGCTCCATGAGATAAGGAGTGTGAGCCGCCCCAGTGTGCTCGATAATTACACCGTGAAGCTTTTTCCCAATCCCAGCAGTGATGTGGTATACGTGTATGCCGATTTTTCCCTGGCCACTGCACGGGTAGAGGTATACGATATTCAAGGCAAGCAATACAGCTTCCCTCTGCAGCAGAAGGTGTCGCACCTTCAGCTATCAGTGGGCCATTTGCCCACCGGAGCCTACATACTGAGCATCCAATTGCCCGAGCTGCGCATCAGCGAAAAGTTCATGGTGGTAGGTGGCAGGGCTGTGCAGTAAGCTATTGCCGTCCCATTGCCATCTCCAGCATCCGGCTTAGTCGAGAACTCTTTATCTTCGGCTTTGTTTTTCTGTCATGAAATACATCGGATGCATCATTTTGGCGGCAGCCGCCTTTGCCCTCTCTGCTCAGCATGCTGAGCTCAGCTCCCTCTTTCAGGAGGAGCAGGCTTTTAGGCAAAAGGGCATGATGGTGCTCGGCTCATGGGCAGTAGTCAATATTGCTGGTGGGCTCGCTTTGAGGGCCAATACCACCGGTACAAGCCGCTACTTTCACGAGATGAATGCCCTGTGGAATGGGGTCAATTTGGGCATCGCGGCCTTCGGCTACTTTTCAGCGAGGGCCATGGCTGAGCCCGGCAGCATTCTCGAGCTTTATCAGGAGCAGCTGAGTCTCGATAAAGTTTTGCTCTTCAATGCGGGGCTCGATCTGGCCTACGTTGCTGCGGGCCTGTGGATGAACGAACGCTCCCGCAATCTCGAAGGCCGCACCTCCGAGCGCTGGTCGGGCTATGGGCGCTCAGTAATGCTGCAGGGTGCTTTTCTCTTCGCATTCGACATCGCCTTGCTGCTGCTGCGCCCGGTGGTTGATTTGCCAGAGCAATTGTCGATTGGCCTGCAACCCGGCGCCCCCGAATTCCTCAGCCTGCGATGGCTATGGTAGTGGTTTTTTCTTGGCTTTCGCAAAAAATGAAAAGCGCATTATTCGGCGATTTACTACCTTTCCATCATGAATAGGAATATCTCCTGTATGTGTCTTCCCAGGCTTGTATACACACTTTTGTTGGTTGCGCAATGCTTCCTTCTGGGCTCTTGTCGCGATGACGACAGGCCCGATCCCAACGGTGTAGACCAGGTAGGTGGTACCGAGCGCACCACCGAAGCAAGATTCAATCTGGATGGCAATATCCTTGAGGCAATTAACATTGAGTCGAGCTATTCGGAAAGTCCGGAATCACTCAATATATTCCTGGATCTCGGCGATGGCAATAGCGCTGAGATGGATTTAATGCCCATTCCGGGTATCGGTGAGCACATTACCACTCCGCTCAATCTCGGATTTGCAATCACCATAGGCCAAAGTGCCTACTTCTGCAATGAAGATTGTCTGGTGCAAATACAGGAGCATGACAGAGATGCCCGCTGGCTTCGCTTAAGTGTAAGCGGATCAATGTCTGAATCCTTAACGGGATCAGCTAGCTTGAGTGAAGGTAGAATCGGATTGTTTTACTGAGCCTGCCTCACCCATACTCTTTTCATTTTTTTGCTCGCCCGGCCCTAGGCTCAATGGCCTAGCCATGCACGGGGAAATTAAAAACCCCTACGTATCAGGTAAGGGTTTTTAGGCTGCTTTAGGAATCCGAATCAGCGGATATTTGGTGTCAGAGTAGAAATAGCAGGCTCAAACCGCACCTCCATGAATCCGGAAGTGCATGTATCTAATCCTACAGGCTAAAAGTACAGTGTAGGATGCAGACAAAAAATAGGGGTTTACCCTGAATTTTTGATCCCTCGTCTAATGGAGATACAAGACTTATCTACGGCCTATATTCCGCTATTTGACTTATCAATTCTTTTCAACATCGCCCCCTCAATAGCCTCGTAAATCGATATCTTTGAGCTTCATTGAATCCGCCGATAGCATGTTTTTAATCTTTGATACCGAGACCACTGGCATACCCCGAGACTACAATGCACCGATGAGCGACAGCGAAAACTGGCCGCGCATGGTGCAGCTTGCCTGGCAGCTTCACGATGCCAGTGGCCGACTGCTCTCCTCACACAATCTGATCGTGAGGCCCGACGGCTTCACCATCCCCTACAATACGGTCAAAATCCACGGCATCACCACCGAGCGGGCCCTCGCAGATGGTATAGCCCTCGCTGAGGTGCTCGAGCTCTTCGAGGCCGACCGCAAGCGCGCAAAGTACCTCGTCGGGCACAATGTGGGCTTTGATGTCAACATTGTGGGTGCTGAGTACCATCGATTGGGGCAAGATACCGGCTCCCTCGATATGAACCGCCTCGACACGCAGGATCTCAGTACCGAGTACTGTGCCATACCCGGCGGCAAAGGCGGCGGATTCAAGTGGCCTCGGCTCTCAGAGCTCCATCAAAAACTATTTGGGAAGGACTTTGACGATGCCCATGATGCCGCTTACGATGTGGACGCAACCGCGCGATGCTTCTTCGAGCTCGTACAGCGGATGGTGATTCAAGTGAGTGAATTGCCCAAGCCAATCAATATTACATACGAAGCACCACAGCTCGCAGCTGCCAATTTTGCGAAAGCGGAAAATATAGGCCCCGATCACGCCACTGACTTGAGTGAAGTCGACAATGCCGACATATCAAGTCTGGAGGATCTGCCCTTCGCACATCTGCACTGCCACAGCCAGTTTTCCATACTACAGAGTACTTCCAGCGTCGCTCAATTGGTGAATAAAGCGGCGGAGCATGGCATGCCCGCCATCGCGCTGACCGATCACGGAAACATGATGGGTGCTTACCACTTTGTGAGGGCTGCCCTGAAAGCCGATATCACGCCCATCGTAGGCTGTGAATTCAACCTCTGTGGGAGGCGGACTGACAAAACGCGGCAAGACAATGGCTACCAGACTGTACTGCTGGCCAAAAACAAAGCCGGCTATCACAATCTGGCCAAGCTCTCATCCATCGCTTATGTGGAAGGCTTCTACTACCTGCCCCGCATCGATAAGGAGATCATGCTCGCGCACAAGGAGCATCTGGTCGCCACCACGGGAGGGCTCTGGGGAGAGGTACCACACCTTATCCTCAATGTGGGCGAAACCCAAGCCGAAGAAGCTTTTCTTTGGTGGAAAGAGCATTTTGGAGATGACTTCTACGTGGAACTCAACCGGCACGGAATAGCCGAAGAAGACATTGTAAACGAGACCCTCCTCAAATTTGCCGAAAGGCACAATGTAAAATGCCTGGCAGCCAATAATACCTACTACACGGAGAAAAAGGATGCCCGCAGCCATGACATACTGCTCTGTGTGCGCGATGCAGAATCGGTCAATAAGCCGCGCAAGTACGTAGGCAAGAGGGGTAGGGAGTACCGCTATGGATTTCCGGAGGGCAATGAGGAATTTTACCTCAAGAGCTCCGATGAGATGAAGAAGCTCTTTGCAGATGTGCCACAGGCCATCCACGGAGTGGCCGATCTGCTCTC
>SLDS01000016.1 GCA_007125175.1 Flavobacteriales bacterium | reverse complement strand
TTCGAGGGTAGGGGCCATGGGGTCGGCCTCATCCTTCACGATGGAGAGCTGCCTGCGTATGCCGGCCACATTGAACTTGATGGCAGAGAGCATGGCGCCCACCTCGTCGTGCAGGTCGCGGGCGATGCGCTTGCGTTCGCTCTCCTGACTCTCGATGGTGGCGCGGAGCAATTCGTCGTGGTATTGTGCCTCGCGCTGCTGCAGGGTGAGCTTGCCGCGGTTTACCTTGCGCTGGTAGAAGAGCCCCAGGAGCAGTGCCAGCATAAGTCCGCTTGAAGCGTAGAGGTTGCGCTCCTTTTCCTTTTGCGCCACGGTGATCTGATGGTTGTAGGCGAGGGCTTCTTTTTCGGCGAGGGTGCGGAGGGAGTCAGCGAGGGCTTTCTTTTCGTATTGGTATTGCAGCTCTCTGGTAGTGATTTCGCGGTGATTTTCTTCCTTAAAAATGCTGTCGCGCAGTAGGGTGAATGCCTCAAGCATATCGAATGCCTCTGCTTTTTGACCTTTCGCTTTGTAGGTTTTCCAAAGCTGTTCAGCGGCATTTCGTTCCGTAATGATGTGCTGGGCTTTTCGTGCGTAGGCATAGCCCTTTTTCCCGTAAAGGAGGGCATCGTCATAGCGCTTGAACTGATAGCGCAGCGTAGCCAAACTCACCAGGGTACTCGCAATTCCGCCCACTTCACCGGTTTCTTCAAGGATGAGAAGTGCCTCAGTAAAGAGCGAATCGGCTGAGGTATATTGACCTGTAAGCATCCTCGTATTTCCAAGGTTGCTGAGCGATGCAGCCTCGCCACTGCGGTCACCAATTTCCCTGCGTATGTCAAGGGCCTGTAGGTGGTGGGCAGTAGCGTCTTCGTGCAAGCCCAGCCTTCCATAGAGATTGGCAATATTGGTCAGTGTAATGGCCTGCCCATTCTTGTTGCCGATTTCTGTGTCGATCTCTAAACTTTTTTGGTTGTATGCTAAGGCTTTGTCGAAATCTTCAATGTCGCCATAAATTCTTGCCAGATTGCCAAGGGCCCCTGATTGCCCATCCTTGTGGTTAATTTCTTCACTCAGCTTGAGTGCCTTCATTTGCATTTCGGCCGCCTCGACGTAGTCGCCGGCCTCGAGGAGGAGCGAGCCTATGTTCATCAGGCTGCCTACAATGGCATACTTATCGCCCATCTGCTCCTGATGCGCCAATGCTTTATGTGCATAGTCGAGCGAGGCTTGGATTTCACCCATTTTTGCGTAAGCGAGTGAAATGCCCGAAGTAGAAGCCGCAATGCCTTGCTGATGCTCCAGCAGCTTGAACTTGGCAAGGGAGTTTTGAAACGATCTGAGCGAGGCCTCGTAATTGCCAACGCGGCGGTACAAATCGGCCATATTGTTGGTAATGACCGCAGCTTCTATGTGGTGCTTTGAGCTATCAATGAAGCGCAGCGCTTCATCATGCGCCTTTATGGATGCTTCATAATTGCCCAAAGCGCCATAGGCAGCACCTATGTTGATGAGCGAGGAGCAGATGCCTGTGCTGTCATTAATTGATTCCCTGAGTGCTTTTGTTCTCAAGTGCATCCGCAGGGCCTGCTCATAATTGCCCTGTGCGTTGATAGCATTGGCAATGTTGTTATAACAATTCGCCATGGCTCCTGTGCTCCCGGACAGAGAGTCAATGAGCAGCGCCAATTTGTACTGTGCTACGGCTTCATCAAATTGCGATAAGTTGGCGTAAGCCATGCCTGTAGATTTATATACCCATGATTTCCAATGCTCAGATTGATGCGCCTCCGCCATTTCAAGAGCGGACTTGAGCAGCAGCAGGGCTGAATCAGGCTTGCTGTTCACATACACCTTGCGCACAAGCATCTGCACAGCCTTCATTCTGGCCTCCAAATCATTGTTGGCATCTCTCCATTCCTTGTAGAGGGAATCGCGCTGTAGGTCACTGAGACCTTGCTGAGCCTTGAGTGGTGAAAGCAAGCCCATCCATAATAAGCCATACAGCATGGCATGCGTGAAGCAAGATTGAGGTGAGTAAGCTGTCATGTTGGTTGATTGGATTAGTTGCTACAATGATAATTATTGTGGCCTTTACGGCAAAATGTGGGCTTTGGCGCATGCTTGACTTGTCCCACGCGGAGTGGGTATTTCTACGCATTTCTGCAAAAGCAGTGAAAAAGCGCTACTACAGGTGGCTGCCACCCACGAGCTTTGTATCAACAAAGAAAGCAATGCTCCAAAGCCAAGGCCAAAAACCCACCAAAAACTGACCACCAAAAACCACCAAAAACCACCAAAAACCAAAAACCAACCACCAAAAAACCAAAAACCAACACCATGCACACCACCCGCATCATGCTCAAGGCCGCAAGGGGCTATGCCTTTATCCGCCTGGAGGAGATACTCTACTTCAAGTCGTCCGACAAATACGCCGAAATGCATCTGCATGACGGACGCATGATGATGGTCTTCCACAGCTTGGCAGAATTGGAGCGCAGGCTCTGCGGGTCGAAGGCAGGGAGTCCTTGCTGCTTTGTGCGCTTGCACAGGCAGTATATCGTGGGAGTGCATCATGCCGAGTGGCTCAGCGAGGGCTGCAGGGTGCAGCTCGAGGGCGGTGCCGAAGTCCCCGTGAGCCGCAGCGGATTGAAGACGCTCAAGACACGCTACATGTCCGCTCACGACGCTGTATGGCAGGTGGCTACCTGAAAAGCCGCTTTCGCGAAAATACAATCAACTCACTGTGAAATTTTTAAACCAATCGATATGTTTGTCAACAGACCAATCAATGTAAAACCAACCATGACCACACTCCTGCACACTCAGGAAGTGGGAGCTGCTTCGCGCCTCCATTTCAAGCCTTTCACCGGATTTAAAAACAGTGCCTTTCTCAGCCTCAGCAGCTCATTCAGGGCCTTGCGTGTATGCCTCTTCTGCATGGCCCTGCTGCTTGTGGGATGTGACACCGAAGGCCCCCAGGGCCCTCCAGGCCCCCCAGGCCCCCAGGGATCCCAGGGCCCTCAAGGCCCACAGGGTGCTTCCGGTACACCCGGTATGTCTTCTATGCACGTGTTTGCAGCCTCTCAAAACTTTCAATTGCTCAGCGATGCCAAAACCCGGGCTTATCTGGTTCCAATTAATGATTTTCCAGCAGTGCAGGCTACAGAGCACAATGTGGTCGGATTTGTACAACACCGTCAGGTGCCGAGCTCTGCCTCATCTGCCTGGGATCAATTCTTTCCAATGCCGCATTGTGCCCATTTTTACACCACTTCCACACATTGTTGGATTTACAGTTATTCCATTTCTCAAACTGGTCGCTTGTGGCTCTATATTAAGCGTTCGGATAATGCAATTTGGTGGACCAATGAATTCCCTTCTTCTACAGGTGGCTGGAACTACCGCTTTTTTGTCTTTAAGAATACCGTCGTAGCCCCCGAGATCAAGGAATGGTCATACGAGGAGGTGCTGCACTTTGCAGAGCACAATCCCGATGCCCTCGTGGAGCCCCTGGATCTCACTCCTGATGCAGACTCGGGTGAATTTATGGATCCTTCAGTTCACTGAGAAAGCCACAATATACCATGAATACCTCTCACAAGCAAAAGCAAGCCATAGCACGAGCCTGTGGATACTATGGTGACTGCCGATTCCGCAGCTTGGGCGTGTGGGCCCTCATGTTCATCCTAGCCGTGATTTTCTCCTCCTGCGAGAAAGACTGTGATATGATCGAAGTGTATTTTAAAAACAAGTATTCCGATCGCACCTTGACCCTGATCGTGGATGGACGTGAAAGGGCCACCCTCGGTCCGGGTGATGAAATATCCTTGCGCCTTACAACAGGAATGCACAGCCGCCATTTTCAAGGAGGATGTGCCCCGGCTCAAATGGAATTAAAATGCAAGGATGATGGCATACAGTTCTTTTGCCCGGGCTAGGACTGAAATGGTCATTATACCTGCGCTTGAAACCCACCGCACCAGAACAAAAAAAACGCATATGAAAGCCAGAAAAGAATTCTTTTTATTTGCCTCAGCGCTGTCCCTAATCCTTGTACTCGCGAGCTGCGATGAAGACGATGACAGCCGCTTCTTTGGAAGTCCCTGCAATATCACTTGCCAGAATGGCGGCAGTGTCAATAGCTCCAATTGTACCTGCAATTGCCCTGCAGGCTTCACGGGCCAGTTTTGTGAAGAGGCAGTCTTCGCTTGTGGGGGAATGTATACCGATCCCAGAGATGGCAAGACATATTCCACGGTACAAATCGGCAGTCAATGCTGGTTTAGGGAAAATTTGCGTTATGCGGGTAGTCTGCCGCAGATTACCAATCAAAATTCATGGAACGCTATCTGGAACAATGGTAATCCTACTGGGCAAGCGGCATGGTGCATTTATGACAACAACAGCATGCTCTATGAATTCCACTTTGGATACCTCTACACTTGGTATGCTGTAAGCAGCGGATCCATCTGTCCTCCGGGGTGGAGGGTGCCTGGCATGAATGACTGGTTGGTTCTTGAAGGTTTTCTCGGATCTGATGCAGGTGGCAAAATGAAAGAAGTAGGGGCGGGTTGGTTGAACCCAAATACGGGTGCAAACAATCAAAGCGGATTCAGTGCAAGGCCCGGTGGTATGAGGGGCTATGAGTTCTCCGGAATCGGCGAAAGTACATACTGGTGGAGCACATACCAAATACCTCAAGACTCAAGGCTGGCGCTTGGATTTTATGTGATCAATTCAAGCGCTGGACTAATCAATGCACCACAAGCCAAAGCATCCGGCTATTCCTGTCGATGCATCAAGAATTGAGCTCTGTTGATGCTGTCCTGTAGGTTAAAGCCCTTTTTGCAGGCGAATGGTTCCATTGTAAGGGAAATGGGCGCGATTGCAATAAATGCTTCATCTATTCTTGGTCCGTTTCAGTAGTTTTACCTACATTCACCCACCAATCAAAGCGCTAAAAACCATCCCCCCATGCCCCGCCTCGCCATTGTCGATGACCATCCCACCATACGCTCCGGCTTGGTGGCCCTGCTGGGCAGTGAAGCCGGATTTGAAGTGTGTTGCGACTGCCGGCATGGCAGGGAATTGATCGAGTGGCTGGAAGATGCGCAAAAGCCCGCACCGCAGATCGTCCTCATGGATCTCGATATGCCCGTGCTCGACGGATTGCAATGCACCCAATGGCTGCAGGAGCACCGACCCGATGTGCATGTGATCATCTTCTCCATGCACAGCGATGGCAAGTACATCGTCCACCTGATGGATCAGGGCGCGAGGGGCTACCTGCTCAAAGATGCCGAGCCCGATGAGATCATCAATGCCATACACAGCGTGGCAGATACCGGCTATTACTTCTCCGAACTCGTGTCGCGCAGCATGCTGGCCGGGCTGGCCAAGCGCGAAAAGGTCGTGCCCAGCTTTAAACCCGGTGCCGATATCAGCGAAAGGGAGCGGGAGGTCTTGGACCATATTTGCCGTGAGCTCACCACCAAAGAAATCGCCGATAAGCTCTTTATCTCCGCCCGCACCGTAGAAGGACACAGAAACCGCCTCCTGGAAAAAACCGGAGCGCGCAATACCGCCGGACTCGTGGTATTTGCCATCAAACATGGATTTTTTGACGCGAATTGAGGCCCCTGAGCGGAGCCGAAGTGAGCCGAAGTGAGCCGAATCTACCGCGCCACCACCACCCGCATACTCTCCCTTTCATTGCCCCACTCGTACTTGAGCAGGTACACCCCCGCCTGAATGTCATTGATGGGCCAGCTGAGCTGGTGGAAGCCCTCTGACAAGTCCCAGGTGCCGCTGCGTACACTGCGGCCCTGCGCATCGATCATGCTGATGCGCAGCTCGGCGGCATCGGGGAGGATAAGGCCCAAGGTAAAGGCATCGCTGCTCGGATTGGGATAGGGAGGCACAATGGTGGCCCGGCGGCGCTCCAGGGCGCTGCAAAAGCGGTTTTGGCTGAGGTCGACCTCGGCCCCGGGGGGCTCCAGCTCCAGAATGCCATTGGGATTGCCCACCTCAGCACATACATAAGGCAGCGTGCGGCCGGGAATCAGGAAGAAGTCCGCATCGAGCCAGTACTGCACCGTCGAGCCCACCGGAATAAACTGCTCCACCCCGCTGCTCAGGTTCACATCCTGACCGATCTCCACCTGCAGGTCGAAGCGCTGCACCGGCACATTGCCGCGGTTGGCCACAAAGACCGACACGCGGGTGCGGGGCAGGCTCTCGTCCACCTCTATGCCCAGTATGGCGAGATCGTACAGGGGGTCAATGATGTTCAGGCTCTTGCGGGCGCTGTCCACGCAGCCGATGTCATTGCGGGCCAGGAGCAGGATTTCATAGCTGCCCGTGTCCGGGAAAAGAAGTTCAGGCGCAACTGATTCGCCCTGTATGTCCCCATTCAGCCACCAGGTGAAGCTGCTGGCATCCACGCTAAGGTTGGTAGGGACAGCCTCCAGGGGCGGTGAAAGCTCGGGTACTTCGATCTCAAAAGCTGCCGTAGGCGTGGGCAGGAAGCTGAAGCTGCCCGAAGTAGAGGCGCTGCAACCGGCCTCCGTAAGCAGCTGCAACTGCCATTCGAATTCCCCGGGACCGGGGGCCGTGTAGGGCTGCATGGGCAGGGAACCGATGGCCTCCCCATCCACGCGCCAGGTGCGCGTGGCCACGGAGTCGGCCACGCCTTGCAGCACGCGGATTTCGCTCTCATCGCGCAGCAGCGTAGGACTGCCCAGGCAGGTATCGCTCACCGCGGCCGAGGGCAGGGGTGGGGGGTATACGCGCAGGGTTTGGCTCAGGCTGGAACTGCAACCGGCCATGCCCACATTGTTGCCTGTGGCCGTGAGGGTGACGGTGTACACACCGGGCTGCGCATAGCTGTGGCTGGTATTGGGAAAATTGCTGAAGAAGCCATCGCCAAAAGTCCAATTGTAAAAGACCGGCCCGGACTCGGAGATGTCCACATCTTCCTCCAGCACCAGCAGCTGCCCGAGGCAGATATCGCTCAGCTCAAAATTGGCCTGCGGACTCCCCAGCACCTCCACATTGCGCGTCAGGACATTGCTGCAGCCCTCCGTGCTCAGCACCTCCAGGCTCACGGTATTGGGCCCCAGCTGCTCAAAGGTGGTGCTGCCGATCACCCCCTCATCGCTGTCCCCATTGCCAAAGCTCCAGAAGCGCTGGGCGATGCTGCCACCCTGGGGCACCTGGCTGAGGTCTTCAAAAAAGGCCGGATTGCCGGCGCAGATCACCGGGGCGCTGAAGTTGACCAGGGGCTGGGCTTGCACCTCGAGGGTATCGCGGAGGCTGCCCGTGCAGCCATTGTCGAGGGTGACGGTAAGCGCCAGGGGAAAGTCCCCCGCAGCAGTCGGCGTCACTTCTGTGGCCGCCCCCTGAGCAGAGCCGAAGGGGAAGGCCCATTCCCACTCCACCACCTCACCCTCTTCCGGCACGGTGGCATCCTCCAGCACCAAGACATTGTTTTGGCAGGGCGGCGAGCTGCTGATGGCCACTTCGGGGGCGATGCCCGCCAGGGTGATCTCGACGGTGTCGCGCCCCACACAGCCCTTGCCGTTCACGGCTTCCACCCAATAGGTGCCATCGGCCTCCGGCGCGATAAAGGGAGAGGTGGCGCCCGTGCTCCAGAGGTAGCTCTGCGCTTCCTCAAAGCCGCTGGCGAGGGAGAGGGTGTTGCCGAGGCAGAAGACGGGGAGGTCGAGGAGGGCGGTGATGGAAGGGAAGGAGTCGATGCTGGCCTCCACCAGTGGAGTGCTGAAGCTACAGCCCAGCGTGTCGCTTATGCTTAGCGCAAAAAAGCCGGGATCATGAAAGGAAATGGACGAAGTACTTTCGCCCGTATTCCAGTCAAAGGAATACAAATCGGGATCGAGACCTGTGTCGTAAAGGAAAGTATCGCCTTCGCAAAATTGAAAGTCTTCCAGCTCAAAACGGCCGGGATAGATTACCCGGATGCTGTCCGTGCTGCTGCGCCCAAAAATATCCTCTACTGTGACGCTATAGGTTCCGGCCTGGGTCACTTCAATGCTGGCCGCTGATTCGCCTGTGCTCCAGGCATAGCTTACGAATCGCTCACCGGCATGGAGCACTTCCGGGCAAAAACCATAGGCCACCCGCCTGTCTGGGCCCAGGTTTACAGCAGAGGCATATTTGTCCATCAGGTAGACCAAAATGGTGTTGTGGTCGGTGGCATTGAGCAGACCCTCATACATGAATACTTCGGCAAGATATCCATTGAAGTAATTGTTCTGACCATCCTGAATATTTCCAAGGGTGAGGCCCGATAGCCCGAAATTGCCTGTATTGCCGATCACCTGTACTTCCCCGTTCAAGGAGAGGCTGCTTTGTGCCTGATTGAATACAGCGGTATTTATTACGGGCTGTTCAAAAGGAATACCCGTATTGTAGCCAAAGAAATTGGTCGGATTGCTCAACATGCTTACCCGCTGACCATTGAAAGAATAGTACAAGCCCATACGCTCGGTGGAAGTAAGACCGTCAAAGAGGAAATGGTTTGTAGTGCTAGCCTCAATTTTCCAGAAAGCAAATGCGGTCACGGGATGTCCGAAGCTTTGGCCAAAATCGGCCAGCATCTGGTCATTGCTCCCATCAAACTGTATGGCGGGAAGCCCGTCCAGCTCAGGGGGGAAGGATCGCAGTGGCCTAAAGTTGGGATCGAGTTGCGCGGCATCGAATCCATTGGGGCTTTGGTCGCTGAGGGTGCTGATTCCCTCGCCTTCCAGGATCACTTCGCCGCCGTGGTAGTGCACAATAAGGGATCCGAGTGCGCTGAGGTCAATCACAGTAAAGCTGCGCACCGGACTGATAGAAGTATCATTGCAAAAATTGAGCGCCCGTACACGGAAAAAATAATCGCCGGGATCCAGCTCTACCCAAACGGTATCGGCCTGCATTTCAGTACTCTCGAAATTTAGCGTGTTGAAGGAGGGCTGTGTGCTGAGCTCAAGGGTGTAGAGGTCGGCATTGTCACTCAAGTTGAACACCAGGGGAATGGCTCCGGCTGGCAAGTTTTGGCCATCATTGGGATAGACAAGGCTGGCTGCACCTGGCAGGGCAGCCGATGCGATGACTTCTACTTCCTTGATTTCACTGCTGCTGCAGCCATTGCCCGAGAGCACTGTGAGCGTGGCCTCATAATGGCCGGCTTCGCTGTATGTGGTGACAGGCGATTGCCCGGGATCGCTGCTGCCGTCTCCGAAATCCCACATCCAGGACACTATCGTTTGGCCTTCGCCGGGCTGGCTCTGATCCTCGAAGGCAATGGGCTGATCGATGCAGGCCGTGAGCACTTCAAAGGCGGCAAGCGGAGAAGGAAGGACTTGTACCTCCTGCACCAGGGTATTGCTGCATCCAAGGCTTGTCTCAAGGCTCAATTGTACGAAGTAGCTCCCGCTCTCCGCGTATGCATGGCTCGGACTGCTGAAGGGCGAAGTGCTCCCATCTCCAAAATCCCATTCCCATGATTCTATGGGATCTCCTTCTGCCGAGGCGCTTACATCGGAGAATAGGATCTCTACCCCGCTGCAGAGCGGAAGTTCTACATTGAAACCGGGTGCCGGGGCGGTACCCACCACCGTAATTTCAATCTCATCTATTGTCGTACAGCCGTTTGCATTGCTCACCTCCACGGCATAGGTTCCCGATTCAGTGATGCTCGTTTGATTGGCGTTGCTGCCATCGCTCCAGCTGAAGCTATAGTCCTGGGCTTCGCTG
>SLDS01000046.1 GCA_007125175.1 Flavobacteriales bacterium | reverse complement strand
GAGTACATCAAAACTTACAACGAAACAAGGGCTAAGCCTTTCGCATGGACCTATACGGGCAAGCCGCTGAAAAAATGACACCCGCAGATTAGTTAACCAATTATATGATCATAACACTAGCAGGGGGTCTATGCTGTCGGCGATGATGACAAATTCGGCGTAAAAGGTTCCGGTATTCTGAAAACGAATGTGGTAGTAGAGGTAATCCCCAGCATCTTTGAAGTCCTGATCGGTTTCGGCCCGGTTTACCTGCTTGTCATTGGGATCGTAGGAGCCCACCACGATAGATGTGAGCACATTGCTATTGGCATCGGGATTTCCATCGCCTTCTGTAGGTGTGACCACAACACTCGACTGCAGTTCCGTGCCCAAAGCAACGGTGTCGGGCAGGCTGTGATGCAAGACAATCTCGACGGTCTGCGCGGGGCATACACTACCCAGCTCTGCGCTCGCCGTATTTTCCGAAAGGGAAAAAACATCCGCCCCCGAAAGATCTTGCAGGCTCAGCAATTCGTCCAGAGCCACTTCTAACACCACATTGTCCACACAGATATTGCCCTGATTGCTCACGGACACGAGATAGGAATTTTCAAATCCGGGACGATCGAAGCCGAGACTGCTCATATAGACAAAGAGATCGGCGACCTCTCCATCGGGCTGCAGCGCAAAATCGGCATTGGCAGGCGTGCCGCTGCCGTCGAAGCTCAGGCTATGCGAAGCCGGCTGACTGATATACCAATTCGGTACATTGACAAGCTGCAGGTCGAAGCTGTCCAGGGCCGCACACCTGTTGAAGGTGCCCGAGCTGCTCGAAAAGAAGTAGCTGCTGTCCGCAGTATTCTGCAAAATGGCATGCCCGTAGCCGGGTTCATTCTCATCTTGAATTCCATTGGCATTAAAATCGTAAAACACCTTTCCGGAAAATGTTTGGCTACACGCTAATGTATTGATGTTGAGACATCCGCCATAGAGGTAACCATCGTCCAAAGGCAAGTTGTCAACAACCTCGAGCAGCCAGGTACCAGCCGCGGGCTCACCTGCAAAGTCAGAGAGCGGCTGAGCGGGTGCTACGATTCCTGAATTGCTGATGACTTCATCGCCATTGTCGGAAAAGATCAGGCTGAGAGCAGAGGAATTTCCAAGAAAATTGGGATAACTGAGCAGCTCCACCTCGGTACCCTGAGGGCTGGTGAGGGTGATGCTCAGATCGCCTATATAGCTGTGACCAATGTCCACCAAAATACTGAGATCATCCACAAAGAGCGTGGAATCGCCCTCCTCTGCTTCGATGACCTGCGCATAGCTGAAGCCGGCACCATCGATCAAATGTATGAAGGAAGTAAATGGAATATTGCAATTCACCGAAGGGTTATTGAGCAGGGAAAAGGGGC
This sequence comes from Flavobacteriales bacterium, assembly GCA_007125175.1. Classification (GTDB taxonomy): domain Bacteria; phylum Bacteroidota; class Bacteroidia; order Flavobacteriales_D; family Cryomorphaceae; genus T3Sed10-241. The sequence goes on along the minus strand of SLDS01000046.1, from coordinate 1,110 downwards.
TTACATAAAAGCGATGCACTTCCGACCAATCCCCATCACTGCACTGCACCCTCAGCAGGGCTTCGTAATAATATTCATCGGGGGTGAAAGTCGGCGGCAATACGGGCGTAGGGTCATGCGCAAGAACCACCGTCCCCGGAGCGGCGCTGCCTGTATAGCTCACTGTATCGGGCCCCATAGGGGCCAAATTGCCAAAATACAGAGCCACAAAGCTGAGCTCATATTCGCTGCTGCCTTCCGGCAAAAGGGCGTTGATCATCACCTCATCTGTATCTGCAAACTGCCACTCTATCACTTCGGGAGCAGGGCACTAAGCTTGGAGGAATTTCAGGAGGAGCAGGCAAAAGGCAAAGGCGAGGCTGGCTTTTTTCATCTTTCAGGTTTTGATTGGCCCTACAATGTACTGATTTATTTCATTTGAAGATTTCGGATCAATACCGCAAATGCGCGGCAGTATCACGGAGTTTTGTCCGCCCGCTCCGCTGGGTATTTACCCGGCGGAAAAGTCTAAGAACATAATCGAGTAGGAAGTAAGGGATTAATTCCCTTACTGTCCTCTCACACCACCGTACGTACCGTTCGGTATACGGCGGTTCTTTAAGATTTGATTCTAACCTTTTGGTAGTGATCTGACAAGAACATGTAGCCTGACTGCCTAAGCCTATCCGTAGTGATGGTGGTTGAAAGGATGAAGCTATTGGCTGTATGCCAGTAGCTTTTCCTTGTGTTTGCCCACTGCCAGGCTTTGGGTTTGTTAACTCCCAGCTTGACAAGGTTCGCCAGTTTGGTCTTTATCTGTTTCCATTGTTTCCAGATAACCATCCTGAGTCTCCTCCTGTACCACTCGTCTATTTTAAGCAACAGGCTTTTCATATCTGCCAGTTTGAAGTAGTTCACCCAGCCGATGATATATTGGCGGAGTTCCTGCTTCCTGCGGGCGTTGCCCCAGCCGTTACTGCGCGATGTCAGCTCTTTGATTTTAGCCTTCATCTTCGATACACTTTTGGGGTGTATCCGCAGCCGTCCTTCTCCTTTCTTTATGTAAAAGGAGTAGCCAAGGAACTTAACCTTGGATACCGGGACTGTCTGGCTTTTCTCCTTGTTCACTTT
>SLDS01000255.1 GCA_007125175.1 Flavobacteriales bacterium | reverse complement strand
GAATCTTTGATTTCAAAGGGTCTCGATACATTTTTCCCGGCACCAAAGTTTTCATTGTGCGTCAAGTCTTGCACAGCCGGGAAAAACACTCGACCTGACGGTGCCTTTCATATCAGAGACTTAGCCTCCAATTCAGGATTCCGCAATTTAATTGGGAAAACCTAAATTGCTGAAAATATGCCGGATATAGAGATGTTCATTAGTAGTGAAGAGAATACATTCGTCTTATTTTCAAGCAAAAATTGTGGATGACACAGTTTTAAAATGCTCCGAAAATCACCCTTTGCCTTTGCGCCGACCACTGCCTGGCTTCTTAGCTCCCGACTTGCTTTTTGCCTCCTTCGCAGGCACATTGCTTCTCGACTTGCTACCGGATCGTTTTTTGGCGTGAAATGCTCCCTGGTAATTGGGATCCATCCGGCGCTTGCGGGCATCGATGGCCCGTGCTATATCTTGTCGCTCTCCCGGCAAATCTTCGCCGAGGGGCAATTCAGCGGGCACTTCGCGCAGAGCGATGCTTGTGCCCAAAGCCTTCTCGAGAGATTCTACCTCCGGCAATTCATGGGGCAAGTGGAGAATTGAGGCCTCACCGGCTCTCTCCATCCTGGCAGTGCGCCCCACCCTGTGCAGGTAATCCTCTTTGCGCTGCGGTAGGTCAAAGTTTACCACCCGCTGCACATGGGCTATGTCGATGCCACGTGAGCTCACATCGGTGCTTACCAGCACCTGCAACTCAGCGCTTCGAAAATCTTCCAGGGCTTTATTGCGCGTGTGTTGCCCCTTATTGGCGTGCAGCTGAGCGATCTGAAGTGCACTCTGCCGCTCCAGAAATCGAGCCACCCTATTGGCGATATCTCTGCTTTTGCAAAAAATGAGTGTGCTCGCAGGCTCTGATTCGAGCATGTAGAGCAAGTAATTGAGCTTGGTTCTGAAATTGGGCAATTCCACACGGTACTGCTGCAGCCGCTCCTTGGGCTGGCCGCTCTTTCTGCTCTGCACCTTGACGGGCCATTCCAAAAATTCTGTAGAAAGCTGCTCTACGCGCTCTGGAAAGGTGGCCGAGAAGAGCAAGTTTTGCCGCTTGACGGGAATCACCTCCAAAATACCGCGCAGCTGTGGCATGAAGCCCATCTCCATCATGCGATCGGCCTCATCTAGCACCAAGGTGTCGACCTGGCGAAGAAAAATATGCCCTTCAGAATACAAATCCATGAATCGGCCCGGAGTTGCTACAATAAGGTCTTGACCTCCACGCAGGGCTTCGATCTGGTTTTTTTTACCCACCCCGCCGTAGAGACAAAGTCCTCTCAAATCGCTATAGGCAGTTAGCCCAGTCCACACTGCGTGTATCTGCTGGGCCAGTTCCTTGCTCGGGGCAAAAATGAGTGCACGGGGATGCTCCTCCCTGGCATACTTGAGCTTCATGGCCAGCGGAAGGAGGTATGCCAGTGTTTTGCCACTGCCCGTTTCGGCTATACCCAGCACATCCTGTCCGGCGAGGGCCGGTGGCAGGGCCATGCTCTGAATCTCGGTGGCTTGATCGATGCCCATATCGCTCAAGCCATCCAAAAATTGGCGGGTGATACCCATGTCCCTAAAGCCTGTACTCATGCCGCTAAGGTAGGCTCTTTTATGCAGTCATCGTGGGTTCATCACACATGCCTGATTGCCCGAGAGGCAAAGGCTGATATGTTAGACCCATTGGAGAAGAAGCCCACGTTAAGTTTTGGCAAAATCAGTGGTCTCGTGGAGGTCGAGAGGGGGCCTGTCAATCGAAATGTGTACTTTCGCCGGATAGGCATTTCTAACTCATTGCATGCAAGCCTTATCCTTATTTGACGAAATCAGGCCCTACAGGGACGAAGAGGTACCCGGGGCCATGGCAAAGCTGGCTGAAAATCCCACATTTACGGAAGTGATTCAGTACGTCTTCCCGGAGATGGACGACGATCAAATCCGCTCTAAGCTGGCTGCAATCCGCAGTGTGGACGACTTTCAGCACAGTATAGCCCATCCTACCATGCGCCAATTGGTAAACCGCACCTCCGAAAGCACGGCTGTGGAAGGGCTGGATCTCATCCGACCCGATGAATCCTACCTCTTCATTTCCAACCACAGGGACATTATCCTCGACTCGGCCTTGCTCAACATGTTTTTGCTCGAAGCGGGCTTTCCCACCACGCAGACGGCCATCGGCAATAACCTACTCAGCAGTCCTTTGGTAACGCATCTCACAAGGCTCAACAAAAATTTTGTGGTGAAGCGCAATACCGGAGCGCGGGAGTTTTACGAAAACAGCATGCTGCTATCGCAGTACATCAGCCATCACATCTCCAATCGCCTCTCGAGCATATGGATTGCGCAGCGGGAAGGGCGCACGAAAGACGGATTGGATAAAACCCAGCCCGGCCTGCTCAAAATGCTGAGCATAAGCTGCGAAAAGCCTGTGGAGCAATGCTTCAAAGATTTGCGCATCACGCCAATAGCTGTGAGCTACGAGCACGATCCATGTGATGTGCTAAAAATTCCTCAGCTCAAGGCCATATCGAGAGATGAGAAATACGAAAAAGCTCCGGATGAGGACTTCAGAAGCATACTGACCGGACTTACCGGGGAGAAAGGCCGCATCAAACTCGAGATTGGAAAAACACTTGATGAGGAACTCGACGAGTTGAATGCGTACAGCAATGTGAACGACAAATTGCGTGTACTCGGTGAGCTTATCGACCAGCAAATCGTGCAATTGTACACACTCTGGCCGACCAATTACATGGCCTATGACTTGCTCGAGGGCAGAGAAAGTTCCCGAGCCGAGCACGAAGGCAAGAGCATCAGGGCCTTCAAAGCTGAGGCAAAAACGAAGCTTCGCAAAGCCGGTCTCGACACAGAAGAGGATTACCGCTGGCTGCTAAAGATGTATGCCAATCCGGTAAAGAACAAGGTCCTTGTGAAGTCGCCGCTATAGTTTGATAGCTTCAACGCACCTCACATCTGGCATTTCAAATTGGCATGCCTGAAACCCAGAAAAATCAAGACCTCTCTCCGCGCACACCCACTTCGAGTACCTCAAAGGAAAAATCGAATGGGTCGAATTGCCGTATCAGAGCATCAATGAAATCCGAGCCGTAGGGCATGTAGAATTGAGCGAAGTTTAGCTTGCGCTCCTGGAGGCTGCCACCAGGATAGAGGGCCTCATAGACAGCTTCGGTGCGCTGCAAGCAGGTGCTCTGCTTTCTCTTCTCGGCGCGCATCATTTTCTTTTCGAGCTTGTGCAGCAAATTATCCACCCGCTGAGCCGCAGCAGATGCAGAGCGTATCAGCATTGGATCCAGTGAGGCCATCTTTTCCTTTACCTTTTCAAAAAGCTCTTGGGCCTCCTCCCTGCTCTTGGCAAGGTGAAGCTCAGCTCCTTTTTCCCGCGAAAGCAGGGCCTGTATCACTTGCTCTCTCGGCGCAAATAGATCGCGGTAGTCGAGGCCCAACTCCATGATGAGCTCCCTCAGGCCCTCATCGACCACCCATGCCGAATTGCGCAGCATCAACATAGGCATGGTCACGCCAAAATGAGCAAAGAGATCTTTGAGTTGAAGCCAGTAAGCAATTTCACCGCCACCACCAATGTAAGCCAGATTTGGCAAAACGATTTCCTGATAAAGCGGTCGGAGAATCACATTGGGGCTAAATGCCTCGGGCTTATCGCGAAGCATTTGGATAATGGCCTCTTCGCTGTAGGTATCTCCATGCTTATCGACGCTGTAATCGCCGCTTTCGCGCCGGATGATCCTTCCCCTGTGCTCATCTTGCAGCATGAAGAGGTTGATCTCCCTGGCATGGGCCTGCACATGGTACATGGCGGAGAGCCCCTCATTGGACTGAGCAACTGCAGCGCGGGAAGGCTGCTTGAGGAGCTCCTCTTCAAACATGGGTCTAGCCATGGCTTTCAGTGCGGGGTCATCTCCATCAATGCAGATAAGGCCTGCATGGCCAAATAAGGTGTGCACAAGGTAACGGCTGGCCGCGCTCACAGTGCGGTGCCGCAAGTAAGCCCCTTCAAAGAGCTGCTGAACCTGGGCAGCACCATAAGCAATTCCCGTGAGCTCCTTCAGGGCGCTGAGCACTTCTTCGATGCCCTCATTGCGCATGCGGCCCACGGCACCACCTTGTCCGCTCTCCCATTCCAGTGTTTTGCCCAGCAGAAAAAAGTGGTTGGCTTCTTCGAAATCATGGTCCTCACTCGCCATCCAAAACACCGGTAGGAAGCGATTGGCCGGATAGTTTTTCTCGAGCATCCTGCAGGCTTTGATGCAAGTGCAAATTTTGTAGATGAAGTAGAGGGGCCCGGTGAGCAGACACAATTGATGCCCCGTGCACAGGGTAAAGGCCCGATCCGACAAGAGCAAATCCAGGCTCGGCTGCGAGAGTTTCTGCGCGGCATACTGGCCCTTGAGTGCGGCTACCAGAGCCTCTCGGTGCTTGTAATTGTCTTGCTTTTCATGGATTTGATCAGAAAAATTCTCAAGACGCGGAAATCGGTTGTAGTAAGCCTTGAGCTGCTCTTCCTCGCTTATGTAATCGAGGATAAGCCCGGAGAGAAAACCCGTTTCTACGTGAGGGAAGCGCCGGGAATTGAAAAAAAACCCGCTGGCTTGAGCAGTACTCATGGCTGCAAAAGTAGCACTTTCACATGGCGTGGCAATCTGAGCTGCTTGCGCTTTCTGCCTCTACATTCTGATTCCGATGTCACCGCTGGCCTCAAAAAGGCGAAGCTTTTCTACACGAATTCGTAATTTTCCAGCCCTGAACCACCAAGAAAAGTTTTATGAATCTGAAAATGAAAACAAAAGGCCTATGGCTCGCGCTCGCGATTTTTGGCTATAGCAATACCATCCAAGCACAAGATGGTGAGAAGATCGTCTTGAAGCCCGAGAGCGGATATGAATTTACCGTGATCAAAACGCTGGACGCCACACCTGTGCAAAATCAATTTCGCACCGGAACCTGCTGGAGCTTCTCGGCCCTGGCCTTTTTGGAGAGCGAACTCCTGCGCACCGGAAAAGGGGAGCACAACCTAAGCGAAATGTATGTCGTGAACCACACTTACCGCGAAAAGGCCGACCGATATGTGCGCATGCACGGTCACACCAACTTTTCGGCTGGGGGTGCTTTTGCCGATATAGCCCATGTGTGGAAGCGGCATGGCATCGTACCCGAAGAGGTATATTCGGGCGTCGAATACGGAGGCGAGCAGCACAACCATGCCGAGTTGGATGCCATACTCAAGGCCTATGTAGACGCCGTGATCGAAAACCGGCAAAAAAGCCTCACTCCGCGATGGAAAGATGGATACAATGCTGTGGTGGACAGCTATCTCGGTGCCTTGCCCGAAGAGTTTACATATCGCGGAAAGCGTTATACTCCCTTGAGCTATGCCGATGAGCTGGGGCTCGATATGGACGAGTACCTGTCCATCACAAGCTATACGCACCATCCTTTTTACGAAAGTTTCATGCTCGAAATACCCGACAACTGGCTGCATCTGCACAGCTACAACCTGCCAATTGATGAGTTGATGGAAGTGATGGAAGCTGCGCTCATGGCGGGCTATACCTTTGCATGGGGAGCCGATGTGTCAGAAAAGGGTTTTGCCTTTAGGGAGGGCTTGGCCATACTGCCCAAAGACGAGAGCACCATTCAGGTAAAGGGCAAGGACTCTCAGCACTTCAGCGATGCAGGAGCTGAGAAGAAAAGCAATGCCTTTGAGCAGCCTGTGGAGCAATTGGCGGTAAGTCAGGAAATGCGGCAGGAACAATTCGACAATTGGCAGACCACCGACGACCACGGCATGCAAATCACCGGAATGGTAAAGGATCAGAATGGTGATAAATACTTCATGGTAAAGAACTCATGGGGCACAGAATACAATGAACTTGGCGGTTACTTTTTGGCCAGTGAGGCCTATGTGCGCTTGAAAACCATGAATATCTACCTGCATAAAGAGGCCCTGCCCAAACACATTGCGAAAAAAGTGCGCTGGTAGGCCTTGTCGGGATTGTGAAGATTTCAGAATAATCACATCTTGCCCGCGCACAGCCAAGGGAATATCATAATTTTGCGAATGTGAAACTCCTGGAATACCTGCTCATAGGACTCATTCGCCTCTATCAGGCGGTGATTTCTCCACTCCTCGGAAGCAATTGCAGGCATCAGCCCACCTGTTCGAGCTATGCCATCGAGAGCCTCAAAGAGTGGGGTGCCTTCAAGGGCACCTGGCTGGCCATCAAGAGGCTGGCCACATGCCACCCTTGGGGCAGCCATGGCTGGGATCCGGTACCGAAAAAAAGCAAACAAACAGAACAATGAACTTAACAATGGTCAGAAACCTGATCTTAACGCTTCTGGTGCTTAGCGTGAGCGCCTGTGGAGGCAAAAAGGAAAACCGCCAGCTCAAGGAAGCGGCCAAGGTGCACGAAGAAATGATGGAGCGCTACGATTCGGTATATCATGCCTTGATCGATAAGCGCAAGGAGATCAATGAGAGAATGGATCAACTCCAGGGAGAAAAAAAATCCGCCAATGAAAGCATGCTGCGGAGCATCAAAAAAAGCCTGGACCTTCTGCAGAGCTGGGAAGAGTCTGTAATTGGCGTACCCGGATTCGAATTTGAATACCATCACCACCACCATCACGATGAAGATGGGCACGATCACCATCATCACCATCACGGAAGAGAAAACGACAAGCTGCTGCGCGGTATGAGCGACAGAGAGGTACTGGCCATGCAGAAGGCCTTGCGCACTCGACTCAATGAGGTTTCACAAGAAATCAATATATTGCTCGAGACAATTAAGCAATACGAAGGGCGTGAGGATTAGACCCAGGCGAAACCGAAAATCAGCTTCCATGCGCTCCCTCAGCAGGGAGCATCACCTGCAGGTGGAGCAGCTCATAGCCCCGCTCTTTCTCGCAGACAGCGACTCCGCCAAAAACCCCATTGCATCGCTACCCGGCCAATTTCAATTGGGCCGAAAAGAGCTGCTCCAGGAAATTGAAGAATCCATGGAGCTGGGCATTCGCCACTTCGTGCTGTTTCCGGCAGTGGAGGAGACATTGAAAGACAAGCGTGCGAGCTACAGCCACAGCCCCGAAAATTTTTATCTCCACACCATACGCAGCGTAAAAGAACGCTTTCCCGAGGCCACAGTGATGAGCGATGTGGCCATGGATCCCTACAGCAGCGATGGCCACGACGGCTTGGTGGAAGATGGGATCATAGTGAATGACCCGAGCCTTGATATACTTTGCAAGATGGCTATCGCACAAGCCGAGGCAGGTGTGGATATCCTCGGCCCCTCCGATATGATGGATGGGCGCGTAGGAGCCCTCAGGGACGCGCTCGATGCGGAGGGACATACGGAGGTGTCCATCATGTCTTACACAGCCAAGTATGCCAGTGCTTTCTACGGCCCCTTCAGGGATGCCCTGGATTCTGCACCAAAAGCCGGTGACAAGAAGAGCTATCAGATGGATCCGGCCAATGTCACAGAAGCATTGCGGGAAGCCCGGCTCGACGAAGCCGAAGGAGCAGACTTCTTGATGGTAAAACCCGCATTGGCCTATCTGGACATCATTCACTTACTGGCCAGAGAATGCCAGCTGCCCATCGCAGCATACAATGTGAGTGGAGAATATGCCATGATCAAGGCTGCCGCCCAAAAAGGATGGCTCGACGAGAACGCTTGCATGGTAGAATCACTCATGGGCATGCGCAGGGCAGGTGCCGACATCATACTCACCTACTGGGCGCGAAATTATGCCACATTGGTAAAGGAAGGCTATGTTTACCATTGATATACACACACATATACTGCCAGAACACATTCCAAATTTTCGGGAACGCTTCGGATATGGAGGTTTCATCTCCCTCGACCACCACAAGCCCTGCTGTGCCCGCATGATGATGGACAACAAATTTTTTCGGGAGGTGGAAGACAATTGCTGGGATGCCGAGACCCGCATGAGAGAATGCAATGAGCAGCATGTTGATGTTCAGGTGCTCAGCACGGTACCAGTAATGTTCAGCTATTGGGCCAAGCCCGAGCACTGTCTGGAGGTGGCCAAATTTCTCAATGACCACATAGCCGAAATCGTGGATCGCTATCCCAAGCGCTTCCTTGGTTTGGGCACGCTACCTCTACAGGATCCTGACTTGGCGATTGCTGAGCTGCGCCGCTGCAAGGACATCGGCCTTCACGGCATTGAAATCGGTTCGCATGTAAACGAGTGGAATCTCAATGACCCCATGCTCTTTCCGGTATTTGAAGCTTGCCAGGATCTGGATATGGCCATCTTCGTGCACCCCTGGGATATGATGGGCAAGTCGCACATGGAGCGCTATTGGTTGCCATGGCTGGTCGGCATGCCTGCTGAGACATCCTTGGCCATCTGCTCGATGATATTTGGCGGAGTATTCCAGCGACTGCCCAAATTGCGCGTGGCTTTCGCGCATGGGGGCGGGTCATTTCCGGCTACCCTCGGGCGCATCGAGCACGGCTTCAATGTGCGGCCCGATCTCTGTGCGATCGACAACAATGTGAATCCCAAAGAATACCTGGGCCAGTTTTGGATTGACTCGCTGGTGCATGACCCGCGCATGTTGGAGTTTGTGGTATCCCTTTTCGGGGAAAACCGTGTAGCGCTGGGTACGGATTATCCCTTTCCTCTCGGAGAGCTACAGCCCGGAGAGCTCATTCGCACCTCCAATTTTAGCGAAAGCGTAAAAAAAGCCCTACTGCACGGCGCGGCACTGGAATGGCTTAAGCTTCCGCTAAAGCATTTTGCCGAGAAGGCATAAAAGGCCGATCATGGCCTGCGACAATTGACCACATTTCCAACTCAGCCTTAAGGCGGAGATGTGACAGCCTTTGACAAGGCGATCAATTAATAAAATTCAGCGACCAACAAATTTTATCCACCGATCAAAATGGATAAGAAAATCCCATTCACTTGTCAATGCCCTGCCGCTTGCGTATATTCACAGCCTGTGAGCCATTAAAAACCATCTAAGCCTATGAGCCTCTTGCACCATTTCACTGCCTTATCAATACTGTTTTTTTCAAGCACTTTCGGCACTTATGCCCAGCAAGCCACAGCAGAATTTAACCCCCTGAACGGCAAAATCACCTTGCCCGAAAGTGGTAGTCTAGAAGACTCCTATCTGATCGATCTCAGCGACTTCGCATTCGAATCAGAGGTAGAAGCCATGGAGTATTTTCGGGAGCAGAGCGGAGACTTTCACTTCTTCCGCCCCCTTGTAAGCCAAAACAAGGCTGTGCTCTACCTCCAACGCAATAAGCAGAGCGACTGGACAGCTAGCGATTGGAATAGCTATTTGGAGGACAAGCACCTACCACTGGACGGAAAGAAACAGAGCGAAGAGACCATCAGCGAATAAGCCAAAACCAGCTGCCATGAAAACAATCCGCAAGCTTCACCTGCTCCTTTCGGCAATGCTTATCCTTCACGTCGCTAGCCTCAGCGCACAGCTGGATGTGAGCACTACTAATGTCAATGCCCAAAGCCTTGCGGCTTCGATAGTAGGGGATGGAATCGAAATTCTCTCTGCTGAGCTGGTATGTCCCGAGGGAGCTTCGGGCTTTTTCAGCAATGGTGAGATGACCAATCTTGGCCTCGACGATGGGATACTTCTTACCACGGGACTTGCAGTGGATGCCATTGGCCCCAATAGCTCCGGAAGCACCAGCACCATATGGAATGCACCCGGTGATCCCGACCTCGCTGCTTTGGTTGCACCCTTCCCCACCTTCGATGCCTGCTATCTCGAGTTTAGCTTCATACCCCTGGG
>SLDS01000068.1 GCA_007125175.1 Flavobacteriales bacterium | reverse complement strand
GTGGGTGACATGCAGGATTGTCGTGTCTGAAAGATGAAAAAAACTCACCGCGCTCATGCCACCCCCAAAAATTTAGACACCCACGGCTAAAAGATCGGCTGATGAATAATTCGGGTTAATTCTTGACCCTTTCATTGTCGAAAAACATCAGTCGAGTAAACCCTTATATGCGGCATTAGTCCCTGATGAAATCTTTAAAGGCTCTCATTTCGAGCGCAGATTCGTCACTCCGTTTGGAGGTGTTTGGGAGAAGCTGGCTAAAGTCGTTGGCGATAGGCACCACGGAAATTGCGAGCTCGGCAAGCCTCTTATTGGGCAAATAGGTGCTGAAAGACTCCGCAGAATTCAAGCAACTCTCAACTCATTAGAGCATAAAGGAAAAGGATCGATAAACAAAAGGCCGGACTGGAATAAAGAATTGGCATATATCTTAGCCGGCAAGGGTAAACCAATACCGACAAGTGTAGTATGCGATTTATTTATCCAAAATTCTGTTACAGGACAAACCTATGCTTTTGAACTTAAAGGACCTCTCCCCAACAGTGATCAAACAAAAGTCAGCAAAGAGAAGATATTGAAGCTTCTGGCTATGGAGCCAGGAATTGTGGACAAGGCCTTTTTTGCATTACCTTATAATCCCTTTGGTCAGAAATCAAACTATAATTGGTCTTTTCCCATGCGTTGGTTTGATATGCATAACGATGAATCCGTATTGATTGGCAACGAATTTTGGGATCTTATTGGAGGTAAGGGCACCTACAATACCTTCATTCAAGAAATCAATAAGCTGGGACTGCATTACAGAGAGCGAATTTACCGGGAATTTTTGGGGATTCAACCCCCGGAGAATCATGTAAACAGAATACTGAGATAAATGAACCAAGCCGACTTCACATTTATAGACTTGTTCGCAGGAATTGGAGGGTTCAAATTAGCACTCTCAGCGAATGGAGGAAAATGTATTGGCTTCAGTGAAGTAGATAAAACGGCAATTAGCTATTACTGCAAAAATTATCACATCTCAGATGAATTAAACTTTGGTGACGTTCGGGAAATCAAGGAGCTGCCCAAGCACGATATTATGACTGCAGGTGTACCATGTCAAAGTTGGTCTATTGCAGGGAAGAATCTCGGATTCGATGACGACCGAGGCCAGTTATGGAACGACACCTTATACCTGCTCAACCAGTCACAACCTAAAGCGTTTATATTTGAAAATGTTAAGGGCCTTGCCGATCCCAGGAATAAAATTGCTTTGGAGCATATCCTTGAAAAGATAAGGACAGCCGGATTCTACGCAAATTTTTATGTAATCAACTCACATGATTATGGCGTAGCGCAAAACAGAATTCGAGTGTACATAATCGGTTTCAGGAATCGAGAACATTACTACAGGTTCAAATTACCAAAACCTGTCAGCAAAAAAGTGATGCTCTGTGATATTCTGGGCCTTAAGAAAAACTCACTCAGTTTGGCCTCCGAAGAACCCAAGGATCTATTTGGGCAACCTATATTGAGATGCAGTCGACCGATGAGCCTCTCAAGCAAAAATGGCTTTAATGATTATTTCTTGTTTAATGATTTAAGAAATGGAAAAACTACAATACACTCATGGGACATTGCCAAGACCAGTCAAAGACAAAAGGAAATTTGTCTAATGCTGCTACGTTCAAGGCGCAAAAGAATCTACGGCCCTCTGGACGGCAACCCTCTTTCAATATCCCATTTCCAATCACTTGATTCCTCCATTGAAGTTGGTGAATTAAATGAATTAGTTGAGATGGGCATACTTAAACCGGTAGATTATCGATATGAAATCGTTCAGTCTGACATTGAGCCATTAACGGAGCAGGAACGCATCGTTTTGGATAATGCCGTTGACAACTATTTAATCATTGACCGATTGAAAACTCAAAAAAAACTGAAAGTCAATCGTATTGATATCAATAGCGTCATCCAATCTTTGGAACAAAAAGGAGCGATTCGTTGCATAGAGAAAAGGTATGATTTCAAAAACGGAAAAATCAGTAGCGGAATAAACGGTATCAATAGAATTTTTATGCCCACCTCTGATGTTTTCCCAACACTGGTTGCATCAGATTCGAATGATTACGTTGCACTCGCTAATCTTTCACCTTCAAGTCACAAATCATACAAAGAGCAATTTTTAAAGGATATTTATTTCAAGAAAAACTACCGCAAAATAACTAAACCAGAGGCGTGTAGAATACAAGGCTTCCCTTCAAGCTTTGAACTTCCGGAAGAACGTTCCAAATGGATGAAACTTATTGGGAATAGCGTCTCCGTACCTGTAATTGACCAATTGATTAAAGCCATCATAAAAACTGGTGTATTTGAAACCACTCTACCAAAAGAAAACAATAGTTCCGAAATTTGCGTGGTCAATTCGCGGGATATCAAAGTAAAAAGCCCCCTGATTTCCCCGTAAATGCCACTCGATTAATGCGGCAGCCGCTTCAGTATATACCCATAAGTATACGTACCAAGCGCTGCAGCTGCGATCACCACGATAAACACCAGGTAACCATAGCCAAAATTCACAAACATAGGCCCAGGGCAAGCGCCGGTGAGGGCCCAGCCGGTGCCGAATATGGTACCACCAATGATGTAGCGGGGCCACTGCTTTGACTTGTCATTGAAGACAATGGGATTGCCACCGATGTCTTTGAGCTTAAACTTCTTGATCAGTGCTACTCCAAGGGCCCCCAATACCACGGCAGTACCGATGATACCGTACATGTGGAAGCTTTGGAAGCGGAACATTTCTTGAATTCTGAACCAGGAGATGGCTTCACTCTTGGCCATCACTATGCCGAATACGATGCCGGCAAGTATGAATTTCAGTGCTTTCATGCTATTTTCAATGTTTTCGGTTTAAGCTAAAATGAAGGGTAAGAGAACAAAGGTGGTAAACAAACCCCCTATGAAGAAGCCGATCACCGCCACAAGCGATGGGAGCTGCATGGTGGATAGCCCACTGATGGCATGACCGGAGGTGCAGCCACCGCCATAGCGCGATCCGAAGCCCACGAGGAATCCACCCAGCACAAGCATAATCCATCCCGAAGCAGAGGTCAGCGCTTCCCAACTGAAAATCTCTTTGGGCTGCATGCCTTCCGGAGCAGCAATGCCAAGGGCCGAAAGGTCAGCGAGAGTGGCCTCGGAGATCTCCACTGCAGAACCATTGCTGAGCAGGGTACCCGCAATGATTCCTCCCAGGATGGTGCCCACCAAAAAAAGGAGGTTCCAAATTTGATTTCGCCAATGGAAGTCAAAAAACTCGCACTGCTTGCCTCCGCCCGACATGGCGCAGATGGTGCGGAAATTGGAGGAAAATCCGAAGGACTTTCCAAAAAATATCAGGACGAACATTACGCCCGCGATGATGGCTCCTGAAGTGTACCAAGGCCAGGGCGCTCTGATCATTTCGATGATTTCATTCATAGCACTGTGTTGTTTTTCTGTTTTTGACTGTTCGATTAGGCCCAGTTGCCCATTCCGCCACTGAGGCTGTAGGCTTCAAGTCCTTCTGCCTTCATCTGCTGCACGGCGGCCTTGCTCCGGTGTCCGCTGCGGCAATACACGAAGTATGCTTTGTCCTTGGGCAGCTTGCGCACTTGGGCGAGAAAATCCGAGGCCATAATATTGATGTTCTTTGATTTGGCTATAGATCCCTGCTTGTGCTCAGCGGGTGTACGCACATCGAGCAGCACGCCTGCTTTGCCCGAAGCCTGGTATTTTGACTTGAACTCGGGCCCCTTGAGCAGGTAGGCCGGACGCTTGAAGAGGAATGATAGAAATGACATAGGTCGAAAATTTAAGAAAGCAAGGCATCAAGGCAGAAGCGGCTGTGCCGCTACCGCATATGCACTTAGCAATTGATTTATTTCAAGGTGCTTGGGCAGACATAATCGCTCTTAGGCACGCTGGTCTCAGCGATGACCTTGAAGCCGCCCTGCACATTCACCACATTGTCATAGCCCCTGGCTTTGAGTATGCTGGCAGCAATCATGGAGCGATAGCCACCGGCGCAGTGCAGGTATTGCAGACGCTCTTTGTTGAACTCGGCCATGTGCTCGTTGATGTAGTCGAGCGGAATGTTCTCGGCATCGATCACGTGCTCAGAGAGGTACTCAGAGGGCTTGCGCACATCGATCACCAGTGGTTTTTCAGCACTGTGCCTTTCTGCAAATTCAGCAGCGCTGATGCTCTCCACTGTATCCACATCCTTGCCGGCAGCTTTCCAAGCGGCGAAGCCACCCTGTAAGAAACCGATGCTGTGGTCATAGCCCACACGGGCCAGTCGGGTTACCACCTCCTCCTCACGGCCTTCGTCGGCTATGATGAGGATGGCCTGCTTGATATCGGGGATCAGGGCACCCACCCAAGGGGCGAAGTTGCCGTCGATGCCTATGTTGATGCTGTTGGGAACAAAGCCCTTGGCAAAGGTCTCAGGATCGCGGGTGTCGAGCATAAGTGCACCGGTTTCATTGGCGGCAGCCTCAAAGCCTTCCGGACTCAGGGCCTGCAAGCCACGATCCAGCACAGTCTCTATGCTGTCATAGCCCTGCTTGTTCATCAACACATTTTTGGGAAAATAAGCCGGGGGCGTAGTGAGCCCTTCAGTGACTTCTTTCACAAATTCTTCTTTGCTCATATCAGCGCGGAGGGCGTAATTGCTGGCTTTCTCTTCACCTATGGTGCCTACGGTTTCCTTACGCATGTTTTTGCCGCAAGCACTGCCCGCTCCGTGGCCGGGGTAAACAATTACCTCATCGGGCAGGGTCATGATTTTGTTGCGCAGCGAGTCGAAGAGGTGCTCAGCGAGCTGCTCCTCAGTAAGGTCGCTTTTTACCGCAAGGTCAGGCCTTCCCACATCGCCCAGGAAGAGGGTATCACCACTGAATATGGCGTGCTCCTTGCCTTGCTCATCGAGCAGCAGGTAGGTGGTACTCTCCATGGTGTGGCCGGGGGTGTGCAGCACCTTGATGGTGGCCGTACCTATCTTGAACTCCTGTCCATCCTTAGCGATAATGGCTTCGTAGCTGGGATTGGCATTGGGGCCGAATACGATGGGGGCACCTGTGGCTTTCGCCAAATCAATGTGACCCGATACGAAGTCGGCGTGGAAGTGGGTTTGAAAAACGTATTTGATCTTGGCCTTTTCCGATTCTGCCTTCTCAATGTAAGGTTCGGTCTCACGCAGGGGGTCTATGATGGCTGCTTCACCATTGCTTTCAATATAGTATGCCGCTTGTGCGAGGCAGCCGGTGTAAATCTGTTCTACTTTCATCATGCTTTCAGCTTTCAATTGTTCGAATTGCGCTGCAAAGTTCGGTGAAAGCTTCAATACAGCACGTGACAAGGGTTACACAAACTCTCTAAACCACATTTAAACGACGCTAAACCAATTGCTCCACATTCTTTACTATGACCTTGTTGCGCTCTAAACTCAGGGCGCCTCTCTGCTCGAGTTTCTTCAACAAGCGCGACACCACCTCTCGGGCCGTATTGAGGTCGCGGGCTATCTCCTGATGTGATATATTCAACTCCGGCCCTTCTGCTTGTACTTTACGCCTGAGGTAAAAGACCAGGCGCTCGTCCATACTTCGAAAGGCAATATGGTCGAGGGTGAGAAGCAGTTCCTCAAAGCGCTTTCGGTAATTTCGCAATATAAAGGCATCCCAGCTTCGGTATTTGGTCATCCAAGACGCCGTATCAGCAAAGGGAATGGCCAGCATGGTAACTTCCGTTTCGGCCACAGCCGTGATTTGACTGAGCTCATCGCTCATGGCGCACATGATGGAAAAAGCACAGGCGCTTCCCGGCTCCAGATAGTACATGAGAAATTCATTTCCCTGATCATCTTCCCGGTATATCTTGATGCGGCCATCAATCAGCAGCATGGTACTCCTTATGGGCTGACCCGCTTGCATCAAGACATCATTGGCTTCGGCCTCAATGATTTTACCCTTAGCCATCATCTCTTCTACGAGTGAATCTTCCAGGTTGGAGAAGCGGGCCTGCAGCAATTGTTCGTCGCTAATCATCGGTGTAGGACTGTATTTATTTTTTATAGGCAGGCCAAAGATACAAAAGCCCTGCCGGGCTTGTATGTGATCAAGGTCATTGTCCCTTCTCATCAAAAGGCTTAAATTCGCAAGCGAATCACACGTGATTCGGTACTTTTACCTTGGTAGTATCAAGCGAATTCAGCAATCCCTTTTTGGCGTGCAGGCATCACTGGCCATCATCATTGACGACGACCCCATTTCAATACTGGTGTGTGAAACCATGCTCCGGAAAGTTGGTTTTGCCAAAGAGGTGAAAAGCTTTGAGCAGGCAGATGCGGCTTTGGCTTTTTTGAGAACCCACCTGAAAAATGGAGGAGCGCGACCTGACTATATTTTTCTGGATTTGTTCATGCCTGTGCGTAATGGTTGGGATTTTCTCGAATCCTATGAGGCGATGGAAGAACTCAAAGATCATACACCACACATCCTGATGCTTTCAGCAGCTTTCGACCCCGCTGATCGCGACAGGGCCAAGCAAAATCCGCTTGTGATCGACTTTATATCCAAGCCCATCTCCAAGGAAAAACTGGCCGAGATCAAGGGCTCAGTATCGCCTTAATTTTCAACAAGCAGGAATATAATGGCCGATCGGGAAAGCAAAGTGAGCCGTAAGGTATTCCCCCTGAGCAAGCTTGCTGCCAGCCTGAGCGCACAGATCGCAAAGAGCTATTCGGGCACTTACTGGATCACCGCCGAGATCAGCAAGCTCAACCATTACCCTCAAAGCGGACACTGCTACCCACAGCTCGTAGAGAAGCAAGGTGGTAAAATCGTGGCTGAAATACGCGCCTTTCTGCTCAAAGCACGATACCTGGAGCTCAATTCACGCTTTCGCGAAATTGCCGGCAAAGACTTGAGCGATGGCATGCAAATTCTGTTTTCCTGCAGGGTGAGCTACCACCCCATATACGGTCTGTCGCTCAACATACTGGATATTGAACCGACTTATACCCTGGGCGAAATGTCGCGCATGCGGACAGAGGCCATACGCAAGCTCCGGGAGGCTGGCATGTTCGAGCTGAACAAGAAATTGCACAGCCCTCTGCTGCTCCGACGCATTGCAGTCATTTCCGTGGAAACGAGCAAGGGCTGGCAGGATTTCCACAACATCATCGCTTCTTCACCTTTCGGCAAAGCCATTCACATAGAGCTTTTCCCAGCGCTACTGCAAGGCGATGCGGCTGTGGAGCGCATTTCAGATGCCCTGGTCAAAATTGCCGCCTTGCACCGACAATTTGATGTGGCATGCATCATTCGGGGAGGCGGCGGAGAGACGGGACTCGACTGCTATGACAATTTCCATTTGGCGAAAGCCGTATGCCAACACCCCCTGCCGATCATCACCGGAATTGGTCACGCCAGCAACCTCACCGTGGTAGAACAAGTAGCTCACAGATGCTTCATTACCCCCTCAGCTCTAGCCAGATATATCGTTGAAGGCTTTGAATACTTCGACAAGAGGCTGGAGGCAGCCGGGCGTGCTCTGCTCTACCTGCGCCGCAGCAGCCTTGCGGCAAAACAGATGCAGCTGAGCCGACTGAATGAACAACTGATACACGCCGCAAGACAGATACAAGACAGGCGAAAACAGTACCTGGAACGGCAGGGGAACCAATTCGCACAAGCTGCCGACGCAGCGCTTGAATCATCGCGTGGGCAGCTCATCTATACAATCCCAAGCCGGCTCAGGCAGGCTACGATGGGGCGCTTGCGCCATGAAAACCTGAGGATAAGCTCCGGCCCGGCGCAAGTTTCCAGAATGAGTCGCCTCCGAATGCGTCGGGAGGAAGAAGCCCTCTTGCTCTGCGATACCAGGGTACGGCTGCTCGACCCGGTGCATGTGCTCAAGCGGGGATTCAGCATTACATTTGTAAATGGGCAAACAGTGACCGATGCCAAGGGAGTGCATCCCGGCGAGGAGATTGAAACCCGATTGGCCAATGGCAGCATACGAAGCACCGTAAATGAAAGCAAAGCATGAGTAAAAAGCAGAGCTACGAAGAGCAGATCGAAGAACTCGAAGAGATTATCGCACAGATCGAGGATGAAAGCATTCCTGTAGATGAACTAGCGGCCAAGGTAAAAAGAGCCGCTGAGTTGATCAGAAAATGCCGATCTGTGCTTGATGCCACAAGCAAGGAGGTCGATACCATACTCAAAGATATGGAGAGTGGGCAGGAGGATTAAGCCCGAAGGACATCGATTTGCAAAAGTCAATGATGGTTCTCGAAGTAGCGCGATTTGAATAGGCCATTGGCAACCGAAAGCTCGCCATGCGGGCTATTGGAAAACATTAGCTCAAAAGTGCCTTCAATGAAAGGTTCATTGTACTCAAGTACTTCCACGATGCCCGATACCACATCGATGGGATTCCAACCTAGCAAGTCCTGTGAGATTTCCTCGATATAAGTTGCAGTAAAATCAGCCGCACCCTGATCAAAAGATTCTTGGCTACCAATCACATACACCCCAGTCTTCACTTCAAAAGTATCGGGACGGTTGTACAAAAAGGTGAGCTTCCAGATGCCTCCCGCCTCCCCAATGGGCTTCATATGCTCGAAAGTAAAAAGGGATCCAGAGGAGGTAATATCATTGGTGGCTACGGAAATACCCGAGTGCGAAGTGTCAATGGCACCGCTGAGGTCGAAGGTGGCAAACTCCGCGATTGATGGCGGCGGCGTTCCACTGCCATTGCCTCCATTGCTTCCACTGCTGTCATCGTCATCGCTGCAAGCCGCAAAAATCAGGAGGAGTGAGAACAGCATTGTCCAGGGAAAAGTTTTACTGAGCTTCATCAGGTCTTAATGTTTGGATGGCTTCAAGGCAAAGCGAGAAGCTTAGAAAAGTATTGGTATAGCAGGAAAACCCAAATCGGAATTACTCGATGAAGGCCACCTGCTGCCGGGCATTGAAGCTGCCTGTGATGAATACATCATCAACAGGTGGCTCCTCTCCGCTAAAGGTCGCAGGATGGCTCAGAGTGACCTCAAAGGTACCTTGCAAGAAATTGCCTGACTGACTGCTCACGATTACTTCTCCATCCACATTGCCAAGTCCACCCCACTGTACGAAAGGACTTCCGGACTCACTCAGAGTGGCATCGAGAAATTGGGCGTAGAAATCCTTTTCACCACTAGCATGTTCGGACAGATTGCCCAAGGTATAAGTACCCGGCTCCACAATGACCGTATCAGAACCTACATAAGCAAACTCAAGCTTCCAAAACGGCTCTTGGCCAGTGGGACCGGTCATTTCCCAAGTGAGGGCGGATTCGTTGTTACTGACATTGATTCCGATAAAAGAACGCCCTGAATATTCGGCCTCCAAAGCACCTTGCACAACAATATTCGCGCTGGAGCCTGTCGGGTCAGAGCCGCCGCCGGCATTGTTATTATCATCATCATCGCTACAGGAGCTGAGGCCAATGGTCAGAATCATGGAGCAAAGCGCAAATGGCAAAAATCTAAGAATGTCTGGGCTTTTAAGGCTGGTCACTTTTGTCATGAATATCCAAATTTTCAGTTGATGCAAATTATTGCAGCAACAAAAATGTGCTGATTTGCTGAATTCTACAATAGCAAAATATCATTAGGGCTTCAAACGTAAAGTGCCCTCATATTTTGCGAAAGCAGAAGAACCTATACGAATTGGAAAAGCACCAAAGCATAGACGAAAAAGCGGGCGATGCGAAAGACACCCAAGAACATCAGTGACCTGAAGGAAAACTTGAGCATGCCGGCGCCGAGGCACATGGTGCTGTAAGGCAAGGGCAAGAGAGCCGCCACGATGATAATGGGAGCGCCCCAATTGCGCAACATGGCTACTTGCTTGGCAAACTTCACATGCACAAGGTGTCCAAGTCGATTGAGCTTTACGATTCTCACG
>SLDS01000124.1 GCA_007125175.1 Flavobacteriales bacterium | reverse complement strand
GGGTATTCAGCCTGAAAGGGTCAAAACCCTGGACATGGCCGGGTACATTTAAGGGTATTTCATGTTTGGCTTGATTGTATTTCGGACTGTAAGGAAATGCTGTTGAATCAAGGCCCATTTGGTTCACACGCGACATTTTTTTGCTTGTGATGCTGTCATGTTCAGATAGGAGCGGGTATTTCTGAAGTTTTGCCGCATTGGTAATGTGATTTGAGCTCCGGTGCACTTGCGCCATTGACAATGCTGCAAGGAGGGAAAGAAACAGGGCGAGGAAAAACTTTTTCATATAGGGGCTGTCTTTGGATGAAAGGACTTTCTATTTTAATAGCTCTGGTGTCTATCTACAGATGAGCGAGCAATTGCTCGATTGATCTGTTAATTATGGATTATCGAAACTTCATGAGGCAAGCTCTTGAAGTGATGGCCTTAGCACCGCCCTCTCCAGAGTTTTCCGGAGAGAAGCTGATGCCTCAGCGGTTCACAGCACAATTTTTTTTTGGGGTTCCCTGATAGAATTCCTGCTGAAGGCTGTTTATCTCGAGCAGGGTACTGTTAAAGCCAATGCACCTGGTACTCTGCCCATTCATCCCTTTCCTTTGGATATGGTGTCTCCTCAGGAGTACTTTCCCCCCCATTAACGAGGGATTCAGGTCGTCGAAAGCTTTGCGGCATCCCACCGCTGTAAATTCTTGAACGAATTACAGCCCAGTTAATTTTCGCTGGTTGCATAGGTGGGCTGATATGGAGCAGTTCGAAATCAGCCAAGCACGAAGCTGGATTTTGAGGTGATGTTACCAAGGGATGAACTTTAGCTTTTAAGCTATTTATTTCATGGTAAATTCGGCTAGCGGCATTCATGGTTTAAGGATTTTGTATGATACAAATGTGCCGGAAATGATGCGGTTATTACTTACATAATTCCTATAAAAATGTGCATAATCACTCCAATACAGAATCGAAAAAGCGAAAAAAAAGTGCAGTGATTTTATCACTGCACTCCATTTTGATCGCTGCGTTAATTATTTCAGCCTGGTGGCTGACTTTTCTTTCTCAGCGAGTTCCTTCTTCTTTTTTTGCTCCTCGTCTTTCTTCTTTGAGGCATCAAAAGGGGCATTGCCCTTTGGATCGTTGGGCCTTTCTTTTCTTTCCGGATTGCCCTTGGGGTTTTTATTCTCACTCATGTCAGTTAGGTGTTTGTTACAACAGCATTGTTGCACTACAAAGGTGCCACATACATAGAGCTGCCGTCTTACACAATCTTACTCAAAGCGTACAAGTTTTACAGCTTATGGTGCAGCCAAATCATCTAACTTACAGAGAAAATTTAGGCTACAGACTGGATTCTAATCTTCATAACCGCTTTTGATGATTGTTGAAATCATCTTGAACTTCTGGCTGGCATTAAAGCGGTGCAAGGTATGTGCAGGAATGACAATGCCCGATCCCAATGACAAGTGGTGTGTTTTCTTCTCGATGGTAATATCGGCCGCCCCGTCAATAATCTGGATGTAGGTATCGAAGGGAATGGTTTTCTCGCTAAGCTCCTCGCCCTCGCTGAACGACATGGCCGTTACATTGCCGGTAACCTTCTTGAGTATGGTTCGGCTCATAACGGCATTGGGGATGTACTCCACAATTTCAACAATGATGTGATCCGTACCTTTAGATAGTTCGGCGGACACACCTTTGTCATTTTCAGAAGTGCTAATTTTTATTTTTTTCATGTTTTCGGTTACAAAGGTGTGTTTGATTTTTGTAAATCACTTACAAAACAAGCTAAATATACTTCTTGAATTACAGCTCCTCAAGGGCTTTTCGCTGAAGTTTTAGAGACTTAAAAAATGTGGGAGTAAGACCAGTCACTTTCTTGAATTGTGTGCTTAGGTGCGCCGGGCTGCTGTAGTGCATTTTGTAGGCAATTTCCGAAAGGTTCATTTCGTCGTATAGCAACAATTCTTTCACTTTTTCAATTTTGTGAAGGATGATGTAATGCTCAATTGTCATGCCTTTTGTTTGAGAAAAAAGTGTAGAGAGGCGCTTGTAGTCCATATTGAGTTTTTCGCTCAGAAAGTCGGAGAAGTTTATATTGGGAAGCTCATCGGCGTAGTGTACCATTTCAATGATGATGTTCTTGATTCGCTCAATGAGTTTGGTTTTGCCATCATCCATGAGCTCCAACCCCGATTTGCTCAATGCCAGTCTGAGTTTCTCACGCTGCACACTCGTCAAGGGCTCATTCAGCTCCACCTCACCGAGCTCTACCCTGTTGTATCCAATCCCCAAGCGCTCAAGCTCCGTTTTAACGAAAAGCTTGCATCGTAAACTGACCATGTGTTGAACAAAAATTTTCACGAGGGTTTGGGTCAATTGCTAAGCTCTGGTTTGGACTTTCCATATCAAAAAGAGACTCTATCTGGTAAAGGTAATCAATCAAATCAGAAATACATCATTATGAATTATCTTAATTGACCAGGCAATATGGAATCAACGCCCGATGGCTTGTGCCTGTCCAAGGCGATGTAAGTAACCCCAGTCACAGTCGGAGCCCTGCGCCAGTCTTACCTTAGCGGTTCATCCTACACTAAAAGCGCTACCACTATGAAAACCCACTATCAAGTACTCATCATCGGTGCCGGTACAGGCGGCATCATGACTGCAGCCCAGCTGCGCCGCAAGGACAAAAAGATTTCCATGGCCATCATGGATCCTTCTGAAACCCATGCCTACCAGCCTGCATGGACACTGGTAGGTGCGGGGGTGTACGACTACAAAAAAACCATTCGCAAGCAGGCACCCCTCATCCCACAAGGAGTGGACTGGATACGCGATTTTGCGGAAAGCTTTGACCCTGAAAATAACACGGTAAATACCCGCTCCAGCGGCTCCATCACTTACGACTATCTGGTAGTGAGCCCTGGCATACAGATGAATCCCGGCGACCTGCCCGGACTCAAGGAAGCCCTCGACCAGGGCGATGTGTGCAGCAACTACACCGACCCTGAGCATACCTGGGAGGTGCTCAAGCGCTTCAAGGGAGGCAATGCCGTTTTTACCCAGCCCACCACGCCTATCAAGTGTGGTGGTGCCCCGCAAAAGATCATGTACCTCGCTGAGGAGTACTTCCGCAAGCAGGGCATACGCGACAAGACCAACGTGGTATTTGCCACCCCCGGTTCGGTCATTTTTGGGGTGCCTGAATTTGCCAAAACACTCAATAAGATCATTATTGAGCGCGACATCATCTTCAAGGCCTACTACGCTCCTGACCACATTGACGCAGAGAACAAAATCATCTACTTCCACTACTCCGAGCCCGGCGAAAACGCCTGTGTGGTAACGGAAGACAACAAGCTCAACGAGCGCCTGGAAGGCTCCACCAAAATAGCCATGCCCTACGACATGCTGCACATCGCCCCGCCCCAATCGGCGCCTGACTTTGTGCGCTACTCGCCCCTCGCTTATGCTGACGGGCCCAACAAAGGTTGGCTCGAGGTAGATGTGAACTCCCTGCAGCACAAGCGCTATGCGAACGTATTCGGTATGGGCGACTCAGCGGCACTGCCCACCGCCAAAACCGGTGCCGCCATACGCAAGCAAGCCCCCGTGGTGACGGGCAATATACTCCACCTTATCAAGCACAGTAAGCTCAGCGATAAGCAGAAGTACGAAGGCTACTCCTCCTGTCCGCTTGTGACGGGCTACAGCAAAATGGTACTCGCTGAATTCAAGTACAACAATGTGCGCGACAGCGACCCCATACTCAGCAAGATTGTGGACACCACCAAAGAGCAGTGGAGCATGTGGGTGCTCAAGAAGTACGGCCTCCCATACCTGTACTGGAACCAGATGATGAAGGGGAGGATGTAGGTCGGTCTTTTCAAGACCTTATCTTCGTGCCCAAAAAGCAGGATGAAGGAAGTCACCGCCGCGCGTGCCGCCGAGGTCATTGAAAGCGGCCATAAAGTATTTATCCACAGCATTGCCATGGCTCCCCTCAGCCTGATTGAGGCCCTTGCGGCGCGGGCTTCAGAGCTGCGGAATGTAGAGATCTACCAAATCCATACCGAAGGCCCCGCGCCTTATGCCGAGCCGGGTATGGAGAAGAGCTTTCGGGTGAACAACTTCTTCGTGGGAGCCAATATGCGCAAGGCTGTGCAAGAGGGGAGGGCCGACTACATCCCCTGCTTCCTTAGCGAAGTGCCCGGTTTTTTCCGAAAGGGCATCATCCCCCTCGATGTGGCCCTCATTCAGGTTTCGCCACCGGATCGAAATGGCTATGTGAGCCTCGGCACTTCGGTGGATGTCACGCTATCTGCTGCGCAATCAGCTCGAATCGTGATCGCTGAGGTGAATCCCCAAGTACCCCGCACCGCCGGTGATGGCAACCTGCACGTATCGCAAATCCATTTTTTTGCGAAAGCGGACAGGGCCCTGCCCCTATCGATGCCAAAGATTCCCGACCTGATACAGCAGAAAATCGGAGAGTACGTGGCCGGCCTTACCGAAGATGGAGCTACCCTGCAAATGGGCATCGGCGCCATACCCAATGCAGCCCTCGCCGCCATGACCAACCACAAGAACTTGGGTGTGCACACCGAAATGTTCAGCGATGGATTGATCGATCTTGTGGAGCGTGGTGTGATAAGCAATGCCAAGAAAGCCATTCACCCACACCATATTGTGACAGGTTTTGCCTATGGCACCAAGCGCCTCTACGATTTTGTGGATCAGAATCCATCGGTGCGATTTCTGGATATGGCCTATGTGAACAATACCAACGTGATCCGCAAAAATCCCAAGGTAACCGCCATCAACAGCGCCATCGAGATCGACCTTACCGGGCAGGCCTGTGCCGATAGCATTGGTACGAAAATATACAGTGGCGTGGGTGGGCAAATGGACTACATGCGCGGAGCGGCCAAGAGCGAGGGGGGTAAGGCCATACTGGCCATGCCGAGCACCACCCGTACGGGAAAAAGCAAGATCGTGGCCAAACTCACCCATGGAGCCGGTGTGGTGAGCACAAGGGCCCATGTGCACTATGTTGTGACCGAGTATGGTGTGGCCTACCTTTACGGAAAAAGCATGCGGGAGCGCATCGCCGCCCTTGTATCCATAGCCCATCCCGATTACCGTGAAAAGCTCGAGCGAGAGGCGTGGGAGGACTATCGGATATCATTCTGAATACTGTTCTTTTCGCATTCGGATGTAGGTCGGCTTCCGCAAAAAGGAAATGGGCACGAGGGAGAAGTGCCTGAACCTTCGTGATCCACGCCATTATCAATGCCTTGGCATCACTCAATGCTACATGCCCCTAAGGTGATTCAGAATCGAAAATTATCAGTGATTTCTGTTTGCCAACTTCTTCAGAAAGGCATTAATTTGAATCAGATAGACCATTTGTCGTGAATACCCATCCTATTCCACACAGGCCTGCCAATACCAAAGCAAGCATTGACTTCAGAAATCCAAAGCCTATGAATCGATTCTACCTAAGCCTTCTTATGCTCGGCCTTGTGCCCTTCGTGCTTAATACCAAGAACCTGAAGGCTCAAAACCCCATGGTGCTTAACATGGACTTCAATAATGCTTCAACAATGCTCTCCACAGATGGGCGCATGTTTTCCGACCATTTAAATGGATTGCCTGGTTATGAGGTGCCTCTGTCTTCTAACAATCACACCATTTACACTGCAGGTCTCTGGCTTGGAGGTATCGATGAAGATGACGCACTCCGCTTCTCGGGTCAAAGATTTTGTCAAAATGGCTGCCTCTTCGGCCCCGGTCCCCTCAAAGAAGATGGCAGTTACGAGTCTCCCTCCGACAGTCCGGATCCTTTCAATCGTTTTTGGATTGTTTTGGACTTTCAAGTGCAAGATCATCTGAACTATCATGACTGCCTCAATGATCCGAATTGCGATACTTCCCTCGAGTTTCCTCAGGGGTACACTACACCTCCAGATTTCATTACCTGGCCTGCTATGGGCGATGTTGAGAATGGATACCCGGAATACCTGGCGCCATTTTTCGATTACGATGGTGACGGAATATACAATGCCGAGGCTGGCGACCATCCCTTATTTTGCGGTGATATTGCCACATACAATATTTACAATGACATTGGTTTTCGAGACCAGGAAGGTGCCACTCCCGGTTTGGGTATCGAGGTGCATCAAATGAACTACGCTTACTTTTCCGCTGGTAGTCCAGCGCTTTTCAATACAAGCTTCGTACAGAAGCGCATCATTAACCGCAGCGAACAGAACTACAGTGATGTGTATGTGGGATTGTGGACGGATTTTGATATTGGAAATCCATTCGATGATTACATTGGGACTGATGTGCAACGATCCATGGTCTTCGGGTACAATGGTACCGATTTTGACCAGGCCAGTGTATCCGGGCCAGGCTATGGCAATGACCTTCCGGCTATGGGTTTGAAGGTTTTGAGAGGTCCCCTTCGCGATGCAGATGGTCTAGACAATCCACCGCTCTCGGAAGATTTTGTCAGCTATGGCGACCAAACCACTGGCTGGGGCGATGGCATTCCCGACAATGAGCGATTGGGCTTGTCCAGCTCGCTCTATCACTCGAATGTGGGCCAGGGTGCTCCAGCACCGACTACAGATCCTCAAACACCTATAGAGTTCTACAATTTCCTGCGCAATGTTTGGAAGGATGGTACTCCAGTCACGGTTGGAGGATTGGGATATGACCCTATGAGCGGGATGTACCAGACATCCTATATGTTCGATGGTCTTAGCGATCCCTTGCTCGCAGGCACTGGGGGCGTAGATCCCAATTACCCACTTGAAGGTGGCTGGACAGAAGTCAACGTAGGAAATCCCCCCGGAGACCGGCGCATGCTCGCTTCCTCAGGTCCCTTCACCCTGGGAGCAGGAGAGGAGCAGGTCATCGACTATGCCTATATCTTTGCCCGTGATAGCCATGAGCCGGGGGTGGACGTACTCGAGACTTTGGGCAGCTACGCTGATGCCATTGTGGGTATGGAGTGTGGTGAGCTTCCGCAAATTATTACCTCTGTGCGCGATCATCATCCCGGCCTGGAGATGGCCATCTTCCCCAATCCGGCCAGCCACAGCGCCATTTTGAAAGTGGATTCACAGCAGCCCGGCCGCTACCACCTCTACGACCTCACGGGTCGGCTGCTACTGCAGGGCATTACCGCAGGCACCCGCACCGAGATATCCGTAGGTCATTTGCCGAAAGGCATGTACCTGCTGCGCTACGAGCATGCAGGGCAGAGCGCCAGCGGCAAGTTGGTGGTGGAGTAGGACGGTGAAATCCTATCGCTCCGCAGGGATGAGGTGGTGGCGCCTGAGGTACTTGTCCATTTTTCCTTTTTCGATTTCTTCAAAAAAAGCCTCGCGCATACTGGCCTGCCTTTCTGTAAGCTCACCGGTGAGTCGCAGGGCATAGAGGGTCAACTGCGGATTTCCCGGAAGGGGGTCGGGGGCCTGCACCCCTCCGCCCAGTGGCACCATATCAAATTGATCCGGAAAAAGTTCGCATACATACCGGGCGAGCTGGTAGAAAATCACACCCACATCGCCTTCTCCCCGCGCGATGAGCTCGGGCACTTCCCGGTGGTGAATCCTCTGTCCCGCCACCCAACTGCTGTCGTTCCGATTGAAAATTTCAGAAAACAAGGTGTCGGCCTTTTCCTTGCCAAAAGCGTGGTAGGTAATGGCGTAGATGGTATTGGTGTAGAGCCTGAAGCTGCCCCCTTCGCGCTCTGGATGGGGAGTGACGGTGCGCACATCGCTGCGGCCCAGGTCGTGCAGGGTGCGTATGTTTTTCGGATTGCCCTTTTGCACCAGCAGCACATTGCCGCGGGTGGTAAAGAGCGGTACAGGCTCGCCCACGGTGATACCGGCTTTTTGCAGCGCCTCCATCAGCGCTTTGGGCCCCACAGCGATGTGTGGCTGGCAGCGCAGGCTCACATTGCCCATCCCGAAGTACTGCTCCTCATGCTGCTCAAGGGCCACCGGCGGGGTAGTGGTGATGAGGTAGCTCTTTGGTCTTTGCTTGCGCATAAAACGGTCAAACCAATAGTCCATCAAAGCCGGATGCCAATTGCCGGCCGTGGAGAGGATGAACTCAAGATGCCTGCAATCGCCCATATCCATATGCAGGTCGTACACCCGGTTCGATCGGGCCTCCGTAAGATCGGGTTGTGATGCTGCCCGGTCGCTGGGCCACTCCAGCAGCCCGGAGACAGGCAGGTAGGGATTGCCGCGTATTTCGGGCGCATTTTGGGCGTGCAGAGCTGGCTGCGTAGCGGCTACAAGCCATGCAGCCAGGCAGGTGACTTGGGTGATCTTCATGCGCTCAAAGTACGAAATACTCCTTAGGAGCTTCGACGAATCAATTGCTTCTTTTTCGGCTACATTTCTTCATAAGCTTAGTTGTGCGCCGAGCTTCCTCAGAATATTGGCGCCAGCTCACTCCGTCAGGTCAGCGCGAATTTTCCTATTTTTCGCCGATGCAAGCAGCCGCCACAGAGGGCAGTACCATTCGCAAGGATCATCCCAAAACCATCAATGCCTGGGCAATGTACGATTGGGCCAATTCGGTCTACTCCCTGGTGATTACCAGCAGTATTTTCCCCATATTTTATGAGAATACCACCGAGGAAAACATCGTATTTGCGGGATACACCTTCAAAAATACAGCACTCTACTCCTATACCCTGTCCTTCTCCTTCCTGATTGTGGTGTTTATCACACCATTGCTTTCGGGTATTGCCGACTACGCCGGCCGCAAGAAGGCATTCATGCAGTTCTTCTGCTATCTGGGCGGGCTCTCCTGCATGGGGCTCTACTTCTTCTCGCCTGAGCATCTGGGCTTTGGTCTGCTCATGGTGGTGCTGGCCGGTGTTGGTTTTTCGGCCAGTCAAGTCTTCTACAATGCCTTTCTGCCCGAAATTGCCAGCCCATCGGAGCAGGATAGGGTGAGTGCCCGCGGCTATGCGCTCGGCTATATCGGTAGCGTAATACTGCTCATTGTCAATCTACTCATGATCACTCAGCCGCAGTGGTTTGGCATGAGCTCAGGCGATATGCCCGCCCGCGTGGCCTTCGTCACGGTGGGGATATGGTGGATTGGCTTTGCGCAAATTACCTTTTCCGCCCTTCCGGGAAATGTGCACCGGCGCAAGGTGAAAGGAGAATACCTGTACCGGGGTTATCTGGAATTGCGCAAGGTTTTTTTCGAGCTCAAAGCCACACGTCGCCTGCGGTTTTATCTTCTGGCCTTTTTTGTTTTTAACATGGGGGTGCAGACGGTCATGTACATGGCAGTGAGCTTCGCCAAAAAGGAGATACACGACATGCCCGACGGTGGCTTGATCACAAGCATACTCATCATACAGATCATCGCTGTGGGAGGGGCTTACTTCTTCTCATGGCTCAGCTCGCGCCTGGGCAATCTTAGGGCCCTTTCTGTAGCTGTGGTCACCTGGATTGCGGTTTGCATCATCGCCTACCTCATCTACACGCCCCATGAATTTTACCTGCTGGCCGCTTTGGTGGGCGCTGTGATGGGCGGCATACAGTCCCTCAGCCGCAGCACTTACAGCAAGTTCCTCCCTGATACCATCGACCATGCCTCCTATTTCAGCTTTTACGATGTGAGTGACAAGCTGGGCATTGTGATCGGCACCTTCAGTTTTGGCTTTATCTACGAGCTTACCGGCAATCTGCGGCACTCGGCCCTCGCACTGGGCCTTTTCTTCGTGATTGGCTTGATACTGCTACTGCTCACTCCGAGCAAGGAGAGGCAGGGAGTGAGGGTAGCCGTATGAGACAATGGCATTATCTCAAACCAATGAAAAGCTCTAAGTACATGAATCAGATCATTTTCGCAAGCAACAATGCCCACAAGCTCGAAGAGATGAGGCATGCCCTGGATGAACGTTTTGAACTGCTTTCCCTGAGCGAAGTGGGCTTTGAAGGCGAAATTCCCGAAACCGGGCGCACCCTTGAGGCCAATGCCTTGCAAAAGGCCGAGTACATTTACGAACGCTTCGGCAGGCCGGTATTTGCCGATGATACGGGCTTGGAGGTGACCGCACTGCACGGTGCCCCGGGTGTGGACAGCGCCCACTATTCCGGCAGCCGTGATGCCCAAGCCAATATCGCCAAACTGCTCGAGGCCCTCGAAGGGCAGAGCGATCGCAGCGCGCGCTTTCGCACAGTGATTGCCTTCATTGGTCCCGGCCTCCGTGAGCTCTTCAGCGGGGAGGTATTTGGCAGTATAGCGACCGAGGTCAGAGGGGCTTCGGGCTTTGGTTACGACCCCGTCTTTTTGCCGCAAGGCAGTGAGCACACCTTTGCAGAAATGGGCATGGAAGCCAAGAGTCACTTCAATCACCGCGTGCGCGCACTCGAAAAGCTCATTGCCTGGCTGGACAGCGATGCCCCGCCCTTCGCAGCTCAAGATGAACCGGAGCGCTGATCGTGGATATGCATCTCTGAGCTTCCCCAGCTATAGCTGTGATTGCCGCTACAGTGGCGCACTGAAAGCATCAGGATAAAAAGCCGCATCTTTGTGCCATGCTTGACTTTATGCGTCGACATCTCCTCACCCTGGCCATTCTGCTGATGTGGTTTGTGCTCGGCCGCATGGGCACAGCTCTCTTCTTTCCGATCGGCCTTATCACCATCTTGCTGTGGTGGAGGCGGCGTATGTATTTCGAGCTTTTGCTGGGCTTTTTCTTCATCTTGATTCTCAGCGATAATTTGAGGCATGCCACCGATTTTGCCAAGGTGTTCAAGAATGTGTACATGCTGCTCCTCGCAGTGATTTGCATCCTGAGTCGCCGCGATTTTATGCCTTACAACCGCATCTACGTCCTCTTTGTGCCTTTTCTCCTGCTGGCAGTGCCGGGCCTGCTGGACTCACCCGTGGGCCTCACCGGAGCACAAAAGACGCTGTCCTACCTCTTGCTGCTGTTTGCTATTCCACAATTCGTGCGGCAGGTGTACAGCACCCGGGGGCCGCAGGCCATCAAGGACTTCATTTTCTTTGGGGTGCTCATGCTATTGATTGGCTTTCTCCTTCGATTCACCGATCCATCCGTGGCCATCTCTCATGGAGGGCGCATGCGGGGTGTCTTTGGCAATCCCAATGGACTCGGTATCTTCTCCACGCTCATGCTTGTGCTGGTGGTGAGTGGGAGGGAGTATTTCAAGGGCTTTTTCAGCAAAAATGATTTGCGCTGGATGGTGATTCCAATCATGGCAGCCGTCATCCTAAGTGGTTCGCGCACCTCCATTATGGCGGCCATTCTTTTCCTGCTCTTTGTCCGCTTTTTCAGGAGCTCTCCCTTTCTCGGTTTCATCGTCTTGCTCGTGGCAGGTGTGGCTGTGGAGCTTATCTCCCACAATGTGGCTGCCATAGTGGAGGCCTTGGGGCTGAGCGGGTATTTTCGCATCGAAACGCTTGATGAAGGTTCGGGGCGCTACGTGGCCTGGGCCTTTGCATGGGAAGCCATACAGGAACGCTTCTGGCTGGGCCGGGGCTTCGCTTTCGATGAGTGGATCATGGATGTGAATCAGGACTTTTTGAATACCCTCGGCCACCAAGGTGGAGTGCACAATACCTACCTCATTCTCTGGCTGAACACAGGTCTTCTGGGGCTTTTGGCCTTCTTCCGCGCCTTTTTCCTGCTCTTTATCCGGGCCGCCAAGCACACGCCTGTGGCCATTCCGGCCATGCTGCTCGTCATGTTCAGCATCGCCCTTGAGTCTTGGCTGGCTGCCTCGCTCAATCCTTTTACCATCCTCCTGCTTACCAGTCTCGTGCTTATGACCGACCCGCTCTTTCAGCCTGGAGCCACCGACCTCAAAGATTTAGCCCCTCA
The DNA here is from genome assembly GCA_007125175.1 of Flavobacteriales bacterium. Classification (GTDB taxonomy): domain Bacteria; phylum Bacteroidota; class Bacteroidia; order Flavobacteriales_D; family Cryomorphaceae; genus T3Sed10-241. The sequence continues at coordinate 16,461 of SLDS01000124.1, read as the reverse complement.
AGCAGATTCCCCACATGAGAAAGCCTTGGCTTAAATATCTTCTTCTCATCTTGCTCGGGCTGCTCATCAGTGAGTTATTGCTGCGCGGGCTTTTGGGCATGGGCCAGCTCCCGCTCTATCAGTCCTCACCCGATTACGAATATGCCCTCCAAGCCGATCAGTCCATGAAGCGCTTCGCTAAGCGTTTCGAGATCAATGAGCATGGCATGAGAAGCGCTCCTCTCGAGAGCGGGGAATTTCGTGTCCTCAAGTTTGGTGACTCCGTGCTCAATGGAGGTGTGGCCACCGATCAGGAAGAGCTTGCCACCCACTTGCTCGAGCAGGGCCTGCACGATGCCTTTCCCCACCTCAAGGCGCGCGTGCTGCAGGTATCAGCCGGGAGTTGGGGTCCCGACAATGCCTTTGCCTGGATGCGTGAGCATGGACATTTTGAGGCGCGCATCATCGGTTTGCTTTTCAGTAGCCACGATTATCGCGATCATATGGATTTCCGGCAGGTAGTGGGCAATGTGCCCTTCTACCCTGACAGGCAGCCTCGCACAGCCATTGGCGATCTCTTCACTTGGCTCTATGCCCGCTACGGCCCTGCTGTGGATTGGGAGCAATTGCCGGGTGCGCCTCAAGGCCCGGAACCCAAAGGGCCCAACAGCGGCTGGGCCGATTTTGCAGCTTACTGCCACGAGGAGGGAATTGCTCTGTACGCCTATCACCACCCGAGCTACAGCGAGTGGCGGTCGGGGCAATGGAGCGCCGAGGGAGACTCACTCCAAGCGCTCTTGCAGCGCTTGGAGATCCCTTGCATCAATGGGCTGCACACAGCCTACAGCGAGGCCTCCTGGCGCGATGAGATCCATCCCAATGCACTCGGTCAGCAGGCCATTGCTGCCGCCATAATGCCCCGACTCATCCGCGAAATTGAATCCTTGCCATGAACCAGCCCCGCATCGTCTTTCTCTACACGGAGCTTGCAGGCTATATTCGCAGCGCCATGGAGTTGCTTGCCTCGCAAGGGTTTGAGGTACACGTGATGGCCTATCCCGTCAATCCCGAGGCGCCTTTCACCTTCGATGAGGAGCCCGGCCGGGCTGTCTACTACCAGCGCAGTGCCTTCGATCGCTCCCGCCTGGAGCAATGGCTCGCTTCCATCGATCCTCAGGTCATTGTGTGCAGCGGCTGGGTGGATAGGGATTACCTGCATTTATGCCGCCGGTGGCGCAGAAAGGCGCTCACAGTGCTGGCGCTGGACAATCCGCATTACGGCGGGCTGAGGAGCCTGCTCTCCACCCGTCGGGCCCGACTGCTTTACAAGCCGCTCTTCGGCAGGGCATGGGTCCCGGGCGCTCCCCAAGTGGCTTTTGCGCGCGCGATGGGATTTGCCAGGAGCGAGATTCATTCCCACTTCTACTGCGCCGATACCCGGCCTTTTCGTCAGGCCTTCGAGCAGCGAGAGCAGGGAACATTTGCGCGGCGCTTCATCTTTGTGGGCCGCTATGTGGGCTTCAAGGGGGTAGAGGATTTGTGGTCGGCTTTCGCCAAAATGGACAGGCGCGAATGGGAGCTGCACTGCGCGGGCACCGGCCCCCTCTACGACCAGAGGCCGGAGATGCCGGGCTTGCTGCATCAGGGTTTTGTTCAGCCCTCAGATTTGGGTACATTTGTGAAGCCGGGTGGCGTTTTTGTACTGCCCAGCCATAGAGAGCCATGGGGCGTAGTGGTACACGAAATGGCCGCTGCGGGCTTGCCCATCATTTGCAGCAATGCCGTGGGGGCAGCAAGCGCTTTTTTAGAAGATGGTAGCAACGGCTACTTATTCCCATCAGGCGATGTGGAGGCACTCAAAGTGGCCATGGCACGCTGCGCCGATATGAGTAATGAAGCGCTTATAGCCATGGGCCGGCGCAGTGCAAAGCTGGCCGAAAGCTGGGGAGCAGAGGTATGGCTGAATGAGGCCAAAAGCCTCCTCGAAGCAGGAGAGCAGAAGCGAAGTGAATGACAAAAAGAATGAGCCTGCCATCAATAGGCAGCAAAAATACAGAGAATGAATAGGATACTCGTAAGCGGAGGCGCCGGATTTATCGCAAGTGAGCTGGCCGAAAAGCTCTCCCACAATGAGGCCAACCGCATCGTCGTGGTCGACAATTTACAAACCGGCCTGCGCGAAAATGTACCCCAAGGAAAGCACGACAATGTGCATTTCATCAAATGCGATGTAAACAGTTGGCGCGATATCTCCTCGGTGTTTTTTGCCTACCGATTCAACTATGTGTTCCATTATGCTGCCACAGTGGGTGTACAGCGCACCATCGACAATCCTGTCATGGTGCTCAACGATATCAATGGTATCCGCAATATTCTTGATCTCAGTAAAAACACCGGAGTGAAGCGGGTGTACTTCTCCAGTAGCTCCGAGGTGTACGGAGAGCCCGTCGAGATTCCTCAAAATGAGTTGACCACACCGCTCAATTCCAAGCTGCCCTACGCCATTGTCAAAAACATCGGTGAGGCTTACCTGCGGTCTTATTGGCAGGAATTCGGACTTGAGTACACTGTGTTTCGCTTTTTCAATACCTATGGCGCCAGGCAAAGCCCTGACTTTGTGATTTCCAAATTTTTGCGTGCAGCGGAGCTCGGAGAAGACATCACTGTATATGGCGAGGGCCTGCAGACGCGTACCTTTTGCTACATCGATGACAATGTGGACGCTTGCCTCGCTGCATTTTACGAAAATCAAGTGGTGAATGATGTGGTCAATATTGGTTCCAATAAGGAAATGACCATCATCGAGCTCGCTCAGAAGATTGTGGAAATCACAGGATCTTCTTCACGTATCGTGCACCTTCCACCCCTCGAGGAGGGTGACATGACCCGCCGCATGCCCGACAATTCAAAGATGATGCAGCTGCTGGGCAGGGACTTGCTTCCTCTTGAAGATGGCATACGCCGTTTGGTTGAAGCCCGTAGCGGTATACTCGGCTGATGTGTGGTATCAATGGAATCCTTGGGCCCTGCAGCAGGGCTGAGGAGCGCATAGCAGCCATGAATGCCGGCTTGGCCCACCGGGGCCCCAATGCCGAAGGGAGCTGGCTGGAGCCAGGTATCGCTCTTGGTCACAAGCGGCTGTCCATCATCGACCTCAATCCCAGGGCCAATCAGCCCATGCACTCGCCTTGTGGCCGATATGTCTTGGTGTACAATGGTGAGATTTACAATTTTGATCAACTTGCTGGAGACATGCGGGAAGCCATGGCCGCCAAGGGCCTGCAACTCCGCTCCAGCAGCGATACGGAGGTGCTGCTATACGGGCTCATGCTTTATGGGGAATCTTTCCTTGAGCGCTGCAATGGCATGTTTGCCTTCGCATTTTACGATCGCGAGCACAGGAGCCTGCTCTTGGGCCGTGACAGGCTTGGCATCAAGCCCTTGTACTATTTTCGGGATAAGGATTGCCTGGTGTTTTCGAGTGAGCTTAGGGCATGTCTCGCCTCAGGGCTCGTGCCGAGAAGGCTCGATGAGCGCGCACTCGCTGATTATCTGCGCTACCAATGCGTGCACGGAGAGCGCAGTATAGTGCAGGGTGTGAGCATGCTTCCGCCAGGTACTTGCTTGCATCTCGATGAGGATGAAGAGGGCATTCGCTATTGGTGGCATCCCATCACCCACGGTCGCAGCTGGCAGGGCATGAGTCGTGAAGCCTTAAAGGCAGAAATCAGGTCGAGCTTACAAGACTCGGTAAGGCAGCGATTGATCTCCGATGTGCCCTTCGGGGCTTTTCTCTCCGGGGGCATCGATTCCTCGGCTGTGGTGGCATTGGCTGCCCGGGAGTGCTCGGGAAGTTTGCGCACTTTCACCGTTTCTTTTGCGGAAGCGAAACACGACGAGAGCCACCACGCCCAAAGGATCGCAGAGCGCTTCGCCACCGATCATCGGGAAATCAGGCTTTCGGCCGATCATTTGCTTCAGAGCCTGCCACAAGCACTGGGCGCTATGGATCATCCCACAGGCGATGGCATTAACACCTATGTGGTGGCAGGTGCGGCCCGGGAGGCAGGTATCAGTGTGGCCCTTTCGGGATTGGGCAGCGACGAGCTCTTCGGGGGTTATCCCGTGTTCCAGCAGCTTAAGGCTTTACAGCAAAAAAAGTGGTTGCTCAGCTATCCGCGCTTCGTGCGTGCCGGGCTGGCTGCAGCGTACAAAAGGATAAAGCCCGGAGTAGCTTCCGACAAAATTGCCAAGGTGCTCTGCGAAGACTACTTCGATGTGGATTACGTATACCCTTATAGCCGTGAACTCTGCGGTATGGAAGAGCTAAGGCAAGTGCTGAGAAAGTACATCGGTGGTGCTGATGAAGTTTTTGCCATGCTACATCGGGAAGTGGCTTTCGGTACAGAGGGCTACGCCCTTCCTCTATCGGGAAGGATTAGCTATGCCGAGCTTCGCACCTATCTGCACAGCGTATTGCTGCGCGATACCGATCAAATGTCCATGGCACATGCGCTGGAGGTGCGCGTGCCTTTTTTGGATCACCGCTTGGTGGAATTGCTCATGTACATTCCCGATTCTGAGCGCCTCTCTGAGCCGCCCAAGCAGCTTCTGCTCGAGTCCCTTGCCGATCTTCTTGATCCCGAGCTCTTCATGCGGCCCAAGCAGGGCTTCACCTTTCCCTGGGAAGAATGGATGCGGGGAGGGCTACGCGATTTTTGCGAAAGCCATATCAATGCCCTGGCAAAGCGCGAGCAATTCAATGGCAAGGAATTGCTACAACGTTGGAAGCGCTTTGACAAGAAAGACCCACGGGTGTCATGGTCGCGGATATGGTACCTTTGTGCCTTAGAAGCTTGGTTGCAAAACAATGAAGTGTCCTGAAGCTGTCGATATGCTCATCGTGAGCGATTGGTACCTGCCGGCCTACAAGGCCGGAGGGCCTATCGTGTCCTGCTACAATATGGTGAAGGCCCTGCGGGGGCAGATGCGCATAGCTGTGCTTTGTGGAGATCGCGATTATCAGGACAAGGAAGCCTTCGAAGGCCTTGCATGCAATAAATGGCTGCAGCGCGATGGGATTTATGTGTACTACCTCTCCCGAAAAGCGCAGAAATACAACCGTGTAGCAGATCTGATCGGTGTGAATGCGCCATCGATACTCTATATCAATGGCATTTTCAGCAAGGTTTTTTCCATTTACCCCTTGCTTGCCGGTAACCGGCTTCGCATGCGGATACTCGTGGCTCCCAGGGGTATGATGGCGCCGGGCGCTTTGGGCATCAAATCTTTGAAGAAGCGCAGTTTTCTCTTGTTGGCCCGCTTTTTGGGCCTATATCGCGGCATTGGCTTTCATGCCACCCATGAGCACGAAGCCCAGCACATCCGCAAGCAAGTAGGGGCCAAAGCGAGCGTGAAGGTACTGCCCAACTTGCCGGGCATGCCCGAAAGTCGCTCGAGAACTGAGGCATACAAGCGGGAGCGCTTTGCCAACAAAGAGGTGGGGAGCTTGCGCCTACTCACAGTCGCTCGGATTGCTCCGGAAAAAAATATCGACTTTGCCCTCGATTGCCTCGCTGAATTGCCCGGGGAGCTGAGCGTGGAGTGGAGCCACGTGGGGCCCGTATATTCGGAGGCCTACTTTAGAAGCTGTCGGCAAAAAAAACTGCCCGAAGGACTTTCGGTGAGGTGGCTTGGCAGCCGATCACCCCAGGAATTGGAAAGAATTTATTCACAAAATGAGCTTTTTTTTCTACCAACACGTGGCGAAAATTATGGCCATGCCATCGTTGAATCCTTGCTGAGGTCTGTTCCTGTGTTGATTAGTGACCAAGCTCCCTGGAGGGACTTGTCCGCTAAGGGTTTTGGGGCAGATCTGCCACTTGGCGACAAAAAGGCATTTGTAGACTATATTTGCACAGTGGCTATGATGGGGCCGCTGGAGTATCGCAAAGCCTTTGAAGGGCTTGGTGATGCCTTTGAAAAACAGATGTCTTTGGACAGGCTTGTGCAAGGGTATGTCAGTTGGCTCACATGAACAAAGTAGATCTTTCTACCTATTCCAATTCGGGCTATGAACCTGGAAGTGTCTTTAAGCGAGCACTCTGGTATGTGGTGAGTCTGCTGTTCTTTCAAAGCTATTTATGCCCCTCCTCCCGCGTGAAGCGATTCTTGCTTCGGGCCTTTGGCGCACAGGTAGGAGAAGGCTTGGTGATAAAACCCGGGGTGCGCATCAAGTACCCCTGGTTTCTGGTGATTGGAAGCTATGTGTGGATTGGAGAGGACGTTTGGATAGATAATCTTACATTTGTACGCGTGGGCAACCACGCATGTCTCTCGCAAGGAGCTATGATTTTAACAGGAAACCATAATTACTCGAGCTCGGGTTTCGACCTCATGTTAGGTGAAATCACCCTTGAAGATGGGGTATGGATAGGCGCCAAGGCGATGGTGACACCCGGTAGGGTATGCCAGAGCCATTCTGTACTTACAGCGGGATCCGTCGCTTATTCTGATTTGGATTCCTATGGTATTTACACAGGTACTCCGGCACAATGGGTCAAGAACAGAAGCATACAATGAAGGTAAGCATCATAACTGTTTCCTTCAATGCTGAAGATACCATTGAGGAAACTTTGAAATCCATACGGAGTCAGGATTACGATGAGATTGAGCACGTACTCATTGATGGCGGCTCCACGGACAAGACCATGAGCATCGTGCAGCAATACAAAGCTGGAATTGACTCCTTAATCTCCGAACCAGATCAGGGTATCTACGATGCAATGAATAAGGGCCTCGCTTGCTGCACTGGCGATCTCATTGGTATCCTCAACAGTGATGATACCTATGCCGACCCCCGGGTAATTAGCGATGTGGTAAAAGCCATCGACAAATCTGGTGCCGATGCCTGCTACGCTGACCTGGACTATGTGGATCGGGAGGATGATTACCGAATCGTGCGCAGATGGATTTCCGGGCCTTACAACCGTACTTCATTCCGCAATGGCTGGATGCCGCCGCATCCTACCTTTTTCTTGCGCAGGGAGGCTTATGAGCGTTATGGTAAGTTCAATACCTCCATCCAAACCAGTGCCGATTACGAGCTCATGCTCCGCATGCTGTACAAGAACGGCTTGAGAGCCACTTATCTCAATCGTGTGATTGTGAAGATGAAAACCGGAGGGCAGAGCAATCACTCCCTGCTCAATCGGGTGCAGTCCAACCGCGAAGACCGCAAGGCCTGGCAGGTAAACGGCCTCAAACCAGGGCTTGTCACCTTCTGGTGGAAACCCCTTCGCAAGATAGAGCAGTACTTCCGCCGCTGATTATCGCCGAGTCCCCCGAGGTCATCTTCCTCACCAGGGCACAAAAGGCTCCTCAACTCAGATCTGTTCACGCTTCGCTAAGGCCTCCCGGGGCTATTGGGATCAGGCTTGATCAGACTTCTCCCTTTCGGGTAAATGCCGGTCGATCACTTGGCGAATGCCCCCGGAAGGTCGATCAGCCTTTGGGTCGATAATCTTACCATCGGCATCGAGTAGCAAAAAGCGAGGAATGCTATTTACACTGAAGTGGCGCGTAAAATCGGATTGCCACGCATTATCCGTGAACCATTGATGGCCCTCCATTTCTTCTGTTTCCAGCACTTTTTGCCATAGCTCCCGGCTGTCGTCAATGGAAATGGCCACAAAAGAAATGGGCTGGTCGGCGTAGCTCTCTTTGAGGCGATCCCAATGCGGATGCTCCGCAAGGCATGGCGCGCACCAGGTGGCCCATATATCTACATAAACCAGGCCGCCCTTGAGCTCCTCGAAGCTCACGGAATCACCCTCGGCATTTACGAATTGAAAGGTGGGAATGGTATTGCCCGGCTTGATGAGTGACCACTTCTCCAGAGCCTTTTCCAGCTCGCTCGTATAAAGAGCCGGAGCTTGCTCGGCTCTAAAATCCTCCATAAAATCGTCGATTCCAGTGGGGCCTTTGGAATCGAGTAGCGAATTCATTATCTTGTACTTAAAGTAGTGGCGCATCTCCGTTTGCTCCAATAGGGAGTCCGTGGCAGTCAATAATCGGCCATAGTGTCGCAATGTGAAATCCGCCTCTGTTGTATCGGGTTCGATTTGCTTCGCGAATCGCTGTATCCGCTGATCTACGAAGCTCCTGTAGGTACTTGCCGAGAGCAGGGAAGCCAGCCCCAGATCGGCAGATTCCATGTCGTGGATTTCAGCTTCGGTCATATATTCCTCTTCTTCTACTTCTTCTCCGGTAAGATGGCGGTGATACATGGGATACATTTGATTCATGTGCATGCTCTTGTATCTGAGGTACGCCTCTTCCAGGGCAATAAAAGGACTGTCGAAGGTAGATTGAGCGGCATGTTTTTGGAATAAGCTAGCAAGCTCATCCATCAGGCTATCCCTAATTTGCGCATAGCGTGCAGGAGACTCATGCATGAAGTCAATGTATATTATTGTACCCAATAAAGTTTGCAGAGAATCTTTGGCCATGAGGTATGCATTCTCGGCAGGCCGATCGCCATCTACGCGGTAGCCGACATAGGGCTCAAGCATGTCCAGCTCCAGATAGAGGCTGTCTCCGGGTCTTGCATAGAGCATAAAGTATTGCTTGCTATTGCTTATTTTCAAATAGGATGCTTCCGGCAGCTCGAAGGAGATGTGAAAGGCTCCTTCGGCGTCGAGGGTGTCAACGAGCAAGTTAATGTTCAGATAGTCAATCTTCACCAAGTCATTACTTGCTTGATGAAGCTTTCCACTGAGAATGACAAGATTTGATGTTTCGCTTTGCTGATCCCCGCTGCAGGCCGCGAAAAGAATGAGCAATGAAAATGCCGACACAAGTCTTAATTTTTTCATTGAGAGTATTTTCCGGGGAAAGTAAGTATAATTTCGAAGATTCCGGGCGGAGTTCTCAGAATATTCTTCTTCTCGGGCATACAAGAGCTCTCGATTAGCTCCTACATAGGGCTCGCAGCCGCAGATTGAATGCTACAAGGACAGGCTTAATCTCGAAATCGATACTGAGAGTGGTTTCCTGAAGCCATCAAGCACAAGCTTTAGAACTTGGCGCGCGTCTTCCTTCTCACACGCTTTTTGCCCTTGAGATAGCTGAACTTGCGCTTCGCGAATGAACTTCGGCCGGGGAGCACGTAGCTGTAGGTGAACTGGGTGAAGAGATAGCCGTCGTTGTTGGTAGGGTCTCCGCGCTTGTTTCCGGGCTCAAAACTTTCAGCATTGGGTACGTCTACTCCCTGTTGGGCTGCCAATTGCTGAGCGCGCTGTAGGGCTTCGGGGGTGGTGCGGTTGGCCATCTCATAAGCAACGGTGCCCGGTTCGTGCTCTACATACACAGTGGAAATATCGTCCAGATAGTCCGTGAAGGTGAAACGGTAACCAAATTCCCATCCAATGCGGTGTACCTTGTTGAAAGTAAAAAATAAACCGATCCCAGCCGGGATTCCGATCTCCCAATTTCCATAACTCACCCCTTCGGTTTGCAGCTCGCGCAGTTCGATCATTTCACCCCGCAAGTCGTCATTTTCGCCATAGTAGCGGGCTTTGGGATTGTGGTGAAAAAGTGCCACTCCCATAAATCCATACACCCTGAAGTCAGGGTTGTAAAAGCCTCTACCGCTGGCATCATTGTCATAAAAGAGGGTGAGCTCGCCCCGAAGGCTGAACTCCAGAATATCATTTCGGAAGCTCAAGTTGCGGGCGACACGTGCCGGATTGAGCGAGTTAAAGTCATTTCCGCGTATGCGGCCATAATGCACCCCGAAATTGGCTGCCAACTGCGGACTGAGCTTGTAGCGCGCGAAGCCTCCAAACACATATTGCGTGCGATTGAGCTTCATGTCAAATATGAAGTCTCGCCGGGTTTGTTCCATTCCACCAATTTCGCCCAGGTAGTTACTCGCCCCAAGTGACACACCGAAATCCCAGCGGTACTGCGCAAAGGCACCGGCCTGCAGGCAAAAAAAGAAGCACAGAATGAGGATACGCTTCAGGCACATGAGCGCAAAGATAGAAAGTTCGCTATAAGGCAAGCATCACTCCGTGCAAAAGCCCCTTACCTTTGTTAACAAAAACACAAAACAAGGCCGGAAAGTGCCATTCACAAATCTCAAGACCATGAGGAATCCTGTATGCGAAGTCTTCAAGATACAATATCCCATTGTTCAGGCCGGTATGGTGTGGTGCAGCGGCTGGGAGCTTGCTGCAGCTTCGGCGCGTGCCGGCATATTGGGTGTAATTGGCTCCGGGAGCATGTATCCCGATGTGCTGCGTACCCACATCAGGCGCTGCAAGCAGTCGGGCGTGAGCCATTTTGCAGTCAATGTGCCCTTGCTCTATCCCGATATTGAGGAGCAGATGAAGGTGATATTGGAAGAATCGGTGCCAATCGTCATCACCTCGGCTGGCAGTCCTGGAAAGTACACCCCAATGCTGCGTGCCGAGGGCTGCACTGTAGCGCATGTGGTAAGTAGCGCTCGTTTTGCAGAGAAGGCGGAGGCTGCCGGCGTAGATGCCATCATCTGTGAGGGCTTCGAAGCAGGTGGGCACAATGGCCGTGAAGAGACCACTACAATCTGTCTCGTGCCTGAGGTAAGGCAAGCAACAAGCAAGCCATTGCTGGCAGCGGGTGGTATTGGCAGCGGACGCGCCATGCTGGCAGCCATGGCCTTGGGAGCGGATGGGGTGCAGATCGGCTCGCGCTTCGTGGCCTCGGCCGAGAGCTCAGCGCATGCGCATTTCAAGCAGGCCGTGGTGCAGGCGGGTGAGGGGGCTACGGTGCTTACGCTAAAAGAATTGGCTCCTGTACGGCTGATGCGAAATGGCTTTTACCGCGACGTGCAAGCAGCCTATCAGAGGGGTGCCGATGCGGCCGAATTGCGGGATCTCCTTGGCAGGGGTCGGGCCAAGCGCGGAATGTTTGAGGGTGATATGGAACAAGGGGAACTGGAAATAGGGCAGGTAGCTTCTCAATTCAAGAAGGTGCAGCCGGTGGCTGAGATTGTCACCGAATTGCTGGAGGAATACGAAGCGGCACGAAAGTCTTTGCGGCCACTCTAGTGCTACTTTAGGTGGCGCAAGGCCTTGGTAGCTGTGCCTTTGTTCGTACTTTTGCTACTGCCAAACAAGACGGGAGGCATTGCCGGGCGTTCCGGTGCCTTGGAGAGCAAATAGCTTCCCCCGTCACCTTGGGCTTAAGATATACTAAATCAGCAAGAGCTGCGTTCGAAAGAGACAAAACATTGATGACAAAAGCGGGAAGTGCTTCGGCGGGTTTTCTACTCTCCTTTTTCTGGGGAGCGGCTTTCCTATGCCCTGTTTTGGTCTTTGGGCAAGTGCCCGTTCCACAGGCTTTTTGCGGAAGCATGAGCCCCGACAACAACTTCGTGCTCACATGGGATGAGCCACCTGGGGCAGATCCCGACTTGAATTATGAGGTTTTTCGCGACAGCGGTGCAGGCTTTCAGTCCATTGGGTTAATCGGCCCTTCTGACAATACCACCTTCACCGATTTTACTGTAGATGCTGCAGTGGTCAACACTTATCGGGTGCGCTCTGTGCTCGACGGTGCTTTTTCGGATTTTAGCGAGGAGCTATCCAATATCGTACTCACCATGGACGCTTCGCAATCCTCGGTGGCGCAGCTTGCCTGGAATGCTCCACTGGACCCTGTGCCTGCCGGGGCCACTTTCGAAGTGTTTCGAGCTTTGCTAGGGGGCGCCTTTGAAAATGTGGCCAGCCTGCCCGGGGCCGCCCTCTCTTACAGAGATACCCTATGGGCGCAATGTGAAGACACCGTGATCACATACTACGTGGAGCTGCAGCACGGGGATTGTGTGAATGTCAGCCGACGCCGTAGCGACGAATTTCGCGATATTTTGCCCCCACCACAGCCGATTATTGAAACGGCCAGTGTGGATCCTGAAACCAACGATATCATCCTCTACTGGGCCCCGGTGCAGGTGCCCGATCTGGATTTTTATCGCATACAGGACATTGATCTGATCAATCAGCAGTTTGTGAATGTGGGCGTGGTGCAAGCCGGAGAGAATACGCAGTTTGTCTACCCCAATGCCGGTGCCGTCGCCAGCCGCACGCTCGCCGTCATCGCATTCGACCAATGCGGTAATGATGCCTCATTCGGAGGTACCGCGACCACCATTTTTGCGGAAGCGGAATACACCGAATGCGACCTGAATGCCATGGTGTCTTGGTCGGCCTACGAGGGCTGGGATGAGGGAGTTGAAAAATACTTGATACTGGCCACTATAGACGGTGAAGAAGCCGTGGAGATGGCTGAAGCCGAGGGAGAAGAGAGCTTCGCCTTGGTAGAAGTAGAGCCAAACAGAGAGTACTGCTTTCACGTGGAGGCCGTTTCAGCAGGTGAGCAGCGCAATGCTTCCTCCAATCGGGCCTGCGTGGAAACGACCTATCCGCAGATTTCGGAATACACCTATCTCTCATCGGTTTCTGTGCTGGATAATAGCCGATTGGAAGTGCGCTTCTTGCAGGATACCGAGGCTGAGGGCACCCGATATGAGCTATTTCGCTCCAGGCAAAGCGGGGGTTTTCTGAAGATAGCGAGCTTCGATCAGAGCGATGTGGAGGAAATTGTATTCACCGACGAGGGCCTGGATACGCGCAATCTGCGCTACCGCTACCGCGTGGATACCTATGATGGCTGCGATCAGCCCCTAGGGCAAAGCAATTTTGGTGTGAATATCACCCTCAACACCTTTGCGGAAACGCGAGAGCTCAAAAACTTCCTCTCTTGGTCGGCCTATGAAGATTGGGAGAATGGAGTGGAGCGCTACGAGATATGGAGGAAGGTGGGCGATGCCGAAGACTTTGAGCTCTATGATGAGGTGGGAGGAGAGACGCTTCTCTACGAAGATGATGTGGAAGCCTTTTTGCTGGAGGAAGGGGAGTTTTGCTATCAAGTGATAGCGATAGAGGCCGGTAATTCTTTTGGAGAGGCTGGCCGATCATTGAGTTATCCACGCTGTGCGACACAAGAACCCATCATGTGGATTCCCTCTGCCATAGCCGTCAATGGGCAGCCGGAAAACCGTGTTTTCAAGCCCGTTGTGGGATTTATCGACTTCGACTCCTACCGCATGGAGATTTATACCAAGTGGGGGCAGCGCATTTTCACCAGCGACAATGTTGAGGAGGGCTGGGATGGCACCTTTCGGGGAAATATAGTGCGCGAAGACTTCTATCGCTACATTATCTCCTATCGAGACGGCAGTGGCAAGCCATTTGTGGAGCACGATGTGCTCTACGTTGTGAAATAGTCCCCGCTCTGGAAGTGCAAGCATGAGCAGTAATTTCTACGCAAGAATCCATTCAATTTTGGCCGGTGAACGAGTGGTGAATAATGATTACTTTTGCCGGAATTTACAGCAGTAAAATCAGGAAACCACATGTCGATTAGTTCCACAAAAATACTCGGTGAAGGCCTCACCTACGACGACGTGCTTTTGGTGCCTGCCTACTCGGAGGTCTTACCCCGGGAGGTTGACATTCGCTCGCGTTTCTCTCGCAATATACAACTCAATACCCCCATTGTGTCGGCTGCAATGGATACTGTAACCAATGCTGAGCTGGCCATTGCCATTGCCCAGCAAGGAGGTATAGGGGTGATCCATAAAAATATGAGTGCACAGGCTCAGGCCAAAGAGGTGCGCAAGGTCAAGCGCTCGGAAAGTGGGATGATACTCGACCCAATCACCCTGCATGCCGAAGCCAAGGTAGGCGATGCCCTCCAAATCATGTCGGAGCATAGCATTGGCGGTATACCCGTAGTCGATTCTCAGCGCAAGCTGGTGGGCATTGTGACCAACCGCGACCTTCGGTTTGAGAAGGAGGTGACCAAGCCCGTGAGCGAGATGATGACCCGGGAAAACCTTATAACTGCCGGAAGGGGTACCACCCTGGCGCAGGCAGAGGGCATATTGCAGGAGTATAAGATCGAGAAATTGCCCGTGGTCGATGACAATGGAGTGCTGGTGGGCCTGATCACCTACCGGGATATCATCAAGGTGAAAAAACACCCCTCTAGTTGCAAAGATAAGATGGGCCGACTGCGCGTAGCTGCTGCGGTGGGGGTGACAGATGATGTGATGGAGCGCGTATCGGCTCTGGTGGGTGCCGGAGTGGATGCTGTAGTGGTAGACACTGCCCATGGACATACCAAAGGAGTGGTGAGCGTGCTGCAAAAGATCAAGTCGGACTTCACGGATATCGATGTGGTGGTGGGCAATATTGCCACTGCCGAGGCAGCGCGGTACCTGGCTGATGCCGGGGCTGACGCTGTGAAAGTGGGAATCGGACCGGGCTCCATTTGCACCACGCGTGTGGTGGCAGGAGTGGGCGTGCCCCAGCTTTCGGCTGTGCTCGACGTGGCTGCCGCGCTCGAAGATTCGGATGTGCCGCTGATCGCCGATGGCGGTATCCGCTATACCGGCGATGTGGTCAAGGCACTGGCGGCCGGAGCGAATTCGGTAATGCTTGGCTCGATGTTTGCCGGGGTGCATGAGTCGCCCGGTGAAACGATCATTTACGAGGGACGCAAATTCAAAGCATATCGAGGAATGGGTTCCATAGAGGCCATGCAACAAGGCTCCAGCGATCGCTACTTTCAGGGCGATCAAATCGACGTGCAAAAACTCGTGCCCGAGGGCATTTCCGGAAGGGTGCCTTACAAGGGCATGCTGTCGGAAGTAATGTACCAGATTGTTGGAGGACTCAGGGCCGGAATGGGCTACTGTGGAGCCTCCAATATCGAAGCCCTCATGCAGGCCCACTTTGTGCGGATCACCAATGCCGGCGTACGCGAAAGTCACCCGCACGATGTGAGCATCACAAGGGAGGCCCCCAACTACAGCATTCGATAATTTCCTACCATATTCATCCACAATAATTGCAAGCAACCATGAAACACCTGTTGAGCATCATTTGTCTCCTTTTGGCCTGTACCATTCAGGCGCAGTCTGCGAACGATCCAGTATTGCTTCGTATTGAAGACAAAGAAGTGACCAAGTCGGAGTTTGAAACCATCTACAAAAAGAACAACCGGGATAGCATCGTGAGCCGTGAAGATCTCGATGAGTACATCGAGCTTTTCGTCAACTTTAAGCTCAAAGTCATGGAGGCCGAGGCCATGGGCCGCGATACTGCCAGCCACTTTGTGCGCGAGCTCAACGGCTACCGTGAGCAATTGGCCCGGCCCTACCTGGTAGACAAGGCCATCACCGACTCCCTCGTGAGGCAGGCATACGATCGCATGCAAACTGAGGTGCGCGCCATGCACATCCTCATCAAGCTGCCACCGGATCCCAGCCCTGCCGATACGGCCGAGGCTCATCGCAAGATAATGGACATCAAGAAGAAGGTGCTGGAAAACCCGGATTCATTTGGCAAGATGGCCAAGAGCCATTCCGAAGACCCGAGCGCCAAATCCAATGAAGGCGATCTCGGCTTCTTCACCTCCCTGCAAATGGTTTATCCCTTTGAAAATCTGGTATACCAAACTCCCGTAGGTGAAATTGGTGGCCCCATTCGCACACGCTTCGGCTACCACCTGGTGAAAACCACCGATAAGCGTCAGGCGCGTGGGCAGGTGCGTGTGGCCCACATCATGGTGAGAAGCGATGCCGATGATCCCGATGATGTGAAAGAAAACAATGAAAACCGCATCCGAGAGGTATACGCCCGCTTGACTGATGGCGGCGACTTTTCCGATCTCGCCCGCAAGTTTTCCGACGACCGCAGCTCTGCCGCAAGGGGTGGGGAGCTACCGGCCTTTGGCACAGGCAAAATGGTAGGAGAATTTGAGGCAGTAGCCTTCGGCCTCGATGAGGTGGGTGACTACTCAGAGCCCTTCAGCTCTCCCTATGGATGGCATGTGGTGAAGTTGCTCGAAAAGATTCCTGTGAAGAGCTATGAGGAAATGGAAAAAGACCTGCGCAACCGCATTGGTCGTGACAGCCGCTCTGACATTCCCAAAACTACCTTTATCAACAAGCGCAAGAAGGAGTACAATTTCAAGGATGACAAAAAGGCCCTAAAGCCATTCTATCAGAGTCTTGACACCTCCTATTTCAGTGGAAACTGGAAGCCGAGCGACAAGCTTGCACGATCTAAAAAGACCCTCTTCACTCTGGATGGCAATACCTTTACACAAGCCGATTTTCTGGCATACCTCGAGCAAGGCATGCGCCCGGGCCGCAGCCAAAGCGATGTGGCCAATTTGGTCAATGACAGCTACGAGGCCTATGTGAACAAGGTAATCATGGACTACGAAGACAGCCGTCTCGAGGAGAAGCATCCCGATTTCAGGGCCCTGCTCAATGAGTACCGCGATGGTATCTTGCTCTTCGACCTCACCGATGAGAAGGTGTGGTCGCGCGCCATTTCCGACAGTGCAGGCCTGGCCGATTACTTC
>SLDS01000161.1 GCA_007125175.1 Flavobacteriales bacterium | reverse complement strand
TGATGGCGGTAAAGGCCGAGGCGGTCGGAGCCGTAGATGGGTGTATTGTGAAAAGCGGCCATGGGCTTCTCCAAAAATAGTGATTTTAAGCGTAGTCATTCTTGAGAAAGGCGTCAGTCCTCAGCAGCCAAAAAGGTTTTTTTTTGAGACCACTGGATTTCCACGATGCCACAAGGACAAACAGCACTTCTTGCAACTTATTGCATTTTAAGCACAAAGGTGAAGGCCGGAAGGGATAAGGGCGAGATGTTTTGGTCGGGGGATTACGCTGCAAAGGCCTGACCGCGGTGGATGACGAAGGCAGAAGACAAACACCGCTTTTCCTGCCGATTTCCATCTTTGGAATGATCTTCATCCCCTGGACAAATCAGTCTTTCTTGGTTTTGTAACCGATAGATGTTCTCGGCTTTTCCTGTTCTTTGATGAACTGCTTCAGGTAGTTAAAGACCAGTTCGATTTTCTCATCCTGTCCGCTCACCTTTTTTCGGATTTCTTCCATTTGGATGAGAAGATCTTTATGGGTTAGCAGCATTTCTCGCATTTTAGTAAATACCCTGATAATTTGGATATTCACGTTGATTGCCACACTACTGTTTAACACGCTTGACAGCATTGCAACTCCTTGTTCTGTAAATACAAAGGGCACTGTTCTTCGACCGCCCCAACTTGAAGTCACATTTTGTGACTTCAAGTTTTTCTATTGCTCATCTGTCATCTGGAACATAAAGTCCTCTGGGAATCGCTCGCTATTTCTTTTTACCGCTTGGTTTAGAACTTTTGTCTCTACTTGATAAAGCTCAGCCAAGTCGCTATCCAACATAACTTTCACTTCATTTACCAAATAAATCTTGTTCATCAGAACTTCATCGGGGATTGTATTTTGTTTGCTCATATTTTGGTTAGGTTGACTTCAAAGATAAAATTGGCCCTCACAATTTGTGACATCAAGATTATTAAAAAGGAAGGAACGCATCTAAATCCGCCCTTAGCTCGTCCTTATGATGGATCATTTAAGCTTCCGCGGAACCCACACACCTGTATCAGGCCATGTGCTGGCCGTGCTTGTCAAAGTAGTGGTTGCATTTCGGCAGACGGATGGGCTTGTCGGCCCAAAAGATTTTCTTTGTGAGACCACTGGATTTTCACCCCGCTACCAGGGCAAACATCTCTTCTTGTCATTCATTGCCTTTTCACGCCAAGGTGAAGGCCGGAAGGGATAAGGGATAAGATGTAGATGCTCGGGGGCTTACTACTCAAGCACCTCTACGCCCTTCCAAAAGGCGACATATGAGCGGATGCCTTCCGCGGGCTTCTTGGTCTCAGGATAGTACCAGGCCGCATCTTTGTTGACCTTGCCATTTACCTCAAGGTGATAGTAACTGGCCTCTCCCTTCCAGGGGCAGTAGGTGTGGGTATCGCTTTCGCGAAAAAATTCTTTGCGGATGCTCCCGGGAGGAAAGTAATGGTTGTTTTCAATTACAATGGTGTCATCGCTTTCCGCAAGGATGGTATCATTCCAAATGGCTTTCATTGTGGTTCAATTAAGGTGCTTTCTCAATAAGCGTGTCCACAAAATAAGTCCGCCGATCGTAAAAATGTTCTTTAAGCCGAAAACCAGCTTCTTCCACAAAGGCTACCATCTGACCTACAGTATACTTCCTGCTTATTTCAGTGTGTATGCACTCCCCTTCCGCAAAATGGAAGTACTTGTCCAGGGCTTTGATGGACACCTCCTGCGACTGAAGGCTTACGAGGTAGCTCCTCGCAAAACCACTTTGGGGGTCGTAGCTGGCATAATGGGTAAATCTTCCCAGATCGAAGTTGGCCCCAAGTTCGCGGTTTATCCTTTGCAGCAAATTCATGTTGAAGCGCTTGGTGATGCCTGCAGCATCGTTGTACGCCTGCAGTATCACATGGGGATTCTTTCTGAGGTCATAGCCCAGGAGCACCTGATCTCCGGCATTGAGCTTTTCATAGAGGGCTGCCAGAAAGGCCTTGGTTCTCTCCTCGGGAAAGTTGCCAATGCTGGATCCGATAAAGAGTACGAGCTTGGGTCGATCTGATTGCTCCCGGAGGTTTTGCAATGCAGTGAAGTACTCAGCGTGGAGGGTTTCCACCTCCAAATCCGGAAAATCGCGCTTCAACTCCCACTTGAGTGCGGCAAGCACATCTCCGGAGATGTCTATAGGCACATAGCGAAAGTCAGCCCCTTCTCTGAGCAGTTCCTTGATCAATACACGGGTTTTGTAGCCATCACCTGCTCCAAATTCTACCAGATCAAAACCATCTCCATTCATCTGCAAGGCCCGCAGCAAGTCTCCGGCGCGGTGCATGAATATCTCGTACTCACAATTGGTGAGATAATACTCGGGCATGTGCATGATCTCCTGAAAGATCTTGTCTCCACGCAAATCGTAGAAGTAACGGGAGGGAAGGGTTTTAAATGCTTTCGAAAGACCCTCGTCGACGTCTTTGGCAAAAGCTAAATTGATCTTGCTAGTCGTAGTCCTGTGAACTGCCATTGGTAGTGGGGATGAAAAAAATTGCGGTAAGTCGATCGACTGTGGCCGGGATAAGTCGCCGGCGATGCCCCTCGAAGTACCATTTGATTGATCATAAACTTACCATTATACTCCCCTACTGCCCCTTTGGGTTGCACATATCCCGGATAAGGCCTGTATGCACTTCCAGTCCACTCCCATGACTGCCCCCAGGCAAAGCGATCACTGCCCGCCTCCCATTCCTGCTCTGTAGGCAGTCGCTCCCCTCTCCAGGCTGCATATGCGGCAGCTTCGTACCAACTCAGGTGCAGCACCGGGCATTGCATATTGACCGGGATAATCCCGGAAAGGCTGTATCGCATCCACTTCCCATCCCTGCAAAACATGTACATGGGGCTTTTAATTCCATTGCTGCACTTCCAATCCCATCCCTCACTGTGCCAATAAGCAAAATGATCGTAAGCTCCGCTTTCAATGAACTCCACATACTCTCCATAAGTGACAGGTGTGGAGGCAATGGCGTAGGCTTCCAGAAAAACCCTGTGCCTGCAGTGCTCATTGTCGAAAGAGAATCCCGCATTGGCGCTTTTGTCAAAGCCAATGTGATAGAGGCCGGCGTCCATCTCTATCCATCCTGCTCCATGCACCTCACCCGGGCGGTCTTCGCGGGCTTCGGGGCTGTAGGCCTCCTGTAGTGGATTGTGCCCGAGTATGAATTTGATATCTGTATACAGCAGTTCCTGATGCTGCATCTCGTGCTGTAGGCCGATTTCAAAAAGCGCCATCAGTTCATTTTCCTTGTGGCTTTGTACGCCGAGCCAATCGAGCATGGCCTCATCCACATGCTTTCGGTATTCAAGTACTTCTGCCAGTCTGGGCCGATTGAGCAGCCCGCGTTTATCCCTTCTCAGCCGCTCTCCCTTACTCTCGTAGTAGCTGTTGAAGATGTAGTTAAATTCGGGATGAAAGAGCTTGTAGTCTTTGTGATGGGGCTGTAAGATGAAGGTCTCAAAAAACCATGTGGTATGCGCGAGGTGCCACTTTGGGGGAGACACATGCTCTGCGCTCTGAATGACAAAATCCTCGGGATTCAAACCCTGGCAGATGCGGGCACTTCGTGACCTCACATCCAGATATCGCTGCTGCAAATCAAGTGAATGTGATGTTTTGGGCAAGATGGCATCCATAATCAGAGGTTTTTGGTGGGCAATGGTATTGGAATGTGCCGTAAGCAAAAATTGTTCATCACCTGATGATCAATTTTTCGCTGTGTGCATCCAATCCACCTCGTATGGACAAAATATACATGCCACGGGGAATGGCCCCTTGCAGGCGAAATACTTGCCCGCCATAGACTTTAGCCGAATAGAATCTTCGACCGTAGATATCGTAAAGCTCAAGATCATAGAGCAAATCGGGTTTCAGGGATTGACAAAAGATCGGGGTGCCGAGGGTGTAGGGATTCTGAAAGCGACATGAAATCTCCGCAGCATCTTGCTCGGGATTGCCCAAGAGATAGGTAGACCAAAAATGCTCTGAATAGCGGAAATACTCCCAAGACTCCGTATCCTCATCCCACTGCCGCTCGAAAGTCATATCCACAACACCCTCATCGCTGTACACGGCGCTTTCAGTGGTATAGTTTTTCAGGTCTTCTTGGTTGAAAACCACTACATCATTGCGGATGGGCTTGCCATCTTCATTGTAATTCCAGTTGACGATCACCTCAGTGGTAAAGCTCTGATTGGCTTTGTCCCAAGTGCTATTCACCGTTTCGATGAGGAGATCATCATCGTCATAGGCAAATGTTCTCTTGCTGTAATTGAGCCAGGTCTGCAGGCTGTCATCCCATCTTTGGAGCAGCTCAACAGTGAGCAAGTCGCTGTCCTCCTCATAGGTGAATGTGAGGCGCTCCTCGGGCATCCACAGCAGTTCATCCAGGCTCCAGCCAAAAACGGTGAGGCGCTGGAGCAAGTCGTCATCGTAGTAATCATAAGCTATGCGCTGCGAGTAATCCCACCTTCCCGGCATCTCCCATGATTGTTCGATCACTTCTCGCAGTGCACCGCTGTATGTGTAATAGTACAATTCCTGCTTGCTGTTCAGCCAATCTTGCGAGACGCTATCCCAGCGGGCTTCACGCAATTCGCTCAATGCGTTTCCGTGATCGTAATTATAACTGATGAGCTGATCGTTTCTCCACTCATCCTTGTCTCTCGCCGAGCGCAGCTCACGAATGGGCAGACCCCTCGGGTCGTATTCATACACGCTTCGCGACTCGAGTATCCATACTTCTTCTTCTTCCGTATCCTGCGCTTCCTCTTCCGACCCGATGGCCTGCTGATCGCGGAAATAGGTATAAGTCGAATCCCTGAGCAAGCGCTCTGAAAAATAAAGGCTGCGGTCCAATGGCCGTATGTGCCATTTGTTAAAGAGGCGCTCACCTTCATCAATAACAATTTGATTCTGAGCTCGCAATTCAGCAAGACTTAGCCCTATACAGGCTACCAAACAAATCCATGTTATAATGTGGCGCATCGACCTTTGCTACTGCAAGGTACAAAATTATCCCTAGAAATTGGGATAGATTCCTGCTTGCTCATTGAGCCTTTCGCCAAAACCACTCAGAACCTTCGACAAAGCGAGCCCGGCAAGAGCTCAGCCTTAGCATCTCAAGGACAATCTCTCTGCTCATTTTTCACGGGCCGAGTATCCTGAGCGTCCTCTCATCAGCCCTCCGGCCGCGGGCAGTACAAAGATTACTTCAAAGGGTATCAATAGCCGCCTGCACCGCTCGCTCAGCGGACACCAATACGGGGCTGCGCAGCAACTTTTTTAGCGGAAGCTGCTCACCATCTACACCCACTTCATGGTCCTTGAGGGATACGGCGCTGCTGAGTATGATCTTCTTCACTTGCTTGGGATTCAGATCCGGGTTGACGCCCAAGACCAGAGCAGCCACTCCACTCACCACCGGCGCAGCCATGCTGGTACCTGAACTGGAGGTGGTACCCTCGCCGGGCTCAAGGCTCCGAATATTCACTCCCGGTGCCATCACATCCACCTTGCGGCGGCCGTAATTCGAAAATTCGGCCAGGAAAGTGCTATCCAGCGCAGGGCCACTTGCAGCCACTGTAATCCAATGCTTTGCAGAGCGCCTCTTGCCCAATGTGCCATCGGGATAATTGGGTATCACATCATTGCTCTGGCCGTCATTGCCCGCCGCATGCACCATGAGAACCCCTTTGCGCTGGGCGTAGCGGATGGCATCCCGCACCAATTCCTCATCCGGGCTATAGGGCTTGCCAAAGCTCATATTGATCACCCGGGCCCCCTGATCTACAGCATAGCGTATGGCTGCCGCCACATCCTTATCGCGCTCATCCCCATTGGGTACCGCCCTCACGGGCAATATCACAGCATTGGAGGAGATGCCATCAACCCCGATGGTATTGCCACGCACGGCAGCGATAATGCCGGCCACATGCGTACCGTGATTGGGATTGGAGGTCCACACCATCGGATTGCCATGCGGCACCGTGTCATCATCATTGACCATATGGCGCGGATCGAAGTCCATGTTGTAGTGGTAGTTGAGCTTTGCATCGAAGTATTCAGATGCCTCTTCGAGGTATTCCTTCAGGCCTTCACGCTCGGCCATCAGCAAGAAGTCAAATACCTGTCGCTCATCGGCATCTTCGGGCACATGCGACAAGAGCCCCTCAATGCTCAAATCCTCCCTGCCCAGGCGCTCCCTCGCATAGGCCAGAGCCCCGCTGTAGATGGCCGTGAGCTGAGAAAACTGGGCAAACTCTTCCTGGGCTTCGCCAATTTCTTGATCATACACTTCTTTGTAGCTCAGATATTTCTGATACGCACGCCGTTCAGCTCGGGGGATGTCAGCTTCCGCCCTTTCGGCAAATTGCGCCTTGGCACCGCGCAGCAAGCGGGTGATTTCGAGGGTTTCAAATTCAACATTCTCCCCTTTGGGATTGCCCAGAAAGTTCCAGCCGTAGAGGTCATCCACAAAGCCATTGCCATCGCGGTCTACTCCATCGCCCTGTGTCTCACCCTTATTTTCCCAAATGCGCTCCTGAAAGTCGGGATGGTCGATATCTACACCATCATCGATCACAGCCACAATCACGGGCTTGAGTTGAATCCCCTTTTCCCGAATCAGCTCATGGGCCTTATTTGCGGAAACGCCCCACACACCATCTGCCTCAGGATCCAGATTGTACCAGTCTCCATTCTGGGCACTTGCCCTGTCTGCAAGGGCTGTAGCCAAAAAAAGAAACAGCGCAGTCAGCGTCCATATATTCCACCGCCGTTTATTGAGCACTGTGCCTCCTATTTTACTTTTCATATCCTTCATAAGTAGTTTTTAGAATCCCGTGTTAGGGTGATCATCAAAAGCGCTTGGAAAGACCAACGCGCCCTCCCGAGATATTGTTGCCGCCGCCAAACTCAAGATTGACACCCCAGGATGAATTCCAGTAATAACGGCCACCTATATGTAGGGCGAGATCCAGGCCCGAAAAGCGATCATTGCCCAAGCCTGCTACAAAACCCAGATTGAGGCCGGCATAGAAATCCCAATCACGTGGAATGCCTATCAGCGAATTGAAGTGATAGCTGGCCCGCCCTGAAAGCGCCAGATAATCCAATCGCAGATCCACCCCTGCCTGAGGCCCTACGGTGATGTCCTCATGCACGCCAAAGTCCATGCCGGCGTACATGGGCAGGCTCGCCGAGTAGAGCCCAAAGCCAAAGTTGAGCTGCTTTCCACCCTTTCCGATGGGGCTTTGGGCTTTGCTTTCGCTTGCAGACCAGGCGGTCAGGATGAATGCAATCAAGAGTAATCGCAAGAACTTCATAAATTAATTTTTTATCACCAGGGAAGAAACGATTCGTCTGCCAAATTATTTGTCCGTGGCGCGCGAAGTTAGGCAAACCCTCTATCAGCATGCTCGATGCGAGCTCAATTTTTGCCAAAATTCGATTTGCGGAATAAAAGCTTCGATAAGCATGCCTCTCACAGCGACAGCGATAATCTGCATCCCAATGCACCCGGGAAGATTAAGAAATCTGTACATTTACAGCTCAAGCATCCAAGAATCTTTACCATGCTACGTACCTCTTTTTCGTGGATTTTCGCAGCCCTGCTCTGCCTCGCCCCATCGTTTTTCGCGCAAGCGCAATACGCCACATTGGATCAAGCCCTCCTTGACAAGCTCAGCGAGAGCCAGGATGAGGACTTCTTACCTATTCTCCTCCTTCTGGAAGATGCAGTAGACCTCCAGGTTTTGAAAGAGGGCTTTATAGCTCAGGGCCTCCCCGTATCTCGCAGGCCTCAGGCTGTGATGCAAGCGCTCAAGGCAAAAGCTGAAGCCACCCAGCCTCCCCTCATCGAATTTATGAACGCTGCCGATGGTGCTTACCAATCCTTGAGGCGCTTCTGGATCGGCAATTTTCTCGCTTTCGAGGCCCAGCCCGCCCTGATAGAAGCCCTGAGCATGCGTCCGGAAGTAGCTGCAATGATCCTCGATGCTCCCAAAGTGGGCTGGGTGGAGCCCATCAAGGGCAGCGATGCCACAGCCAAATCTGAAGGCGGCAGCGAAACAGGCCTGCACGTGATAGGCGCTCCGGAGATGTGGGCCATGGGTTACACGGGCCATGCGCGCCTTGCCATGACCTTCGATACGGGAGTATGGCCGGACCATCCTTCACTCGCTCAGCGATTCCTTCCCAACCTGATGCCCTACGCCTCCACCTGGTTTGCCTACGACAGCGAAGTGCCCATTGACAAGCCGAGCAGCCACGGCACGCATGTGAGCGGCACCATGCTTGGCCTCGATCCCAGCACTGCCGATACCATTGGCGTGGCTCCCGGAGCTTACCTCATCGCCACCGACCCGGTGGTGAGCAACCTCGATTTTGTAAAACCCCTTTCAGACTTTATGTGGGGCTTCGAGTGGGCCCTCAATCCCGATGGGGATGAGAACACCTCCCACGATGTGCCCGATGTGATCAATAATTCTTGGGGCTTTGGCCCCGATCTGGATGAGCCTCCATGCCCTGAATTCGTGGTGCCGGTATTCAATGCCGTTGAGGCTGCGGGCATCGCCAATGTGTTTTCAGCCGGCAATGAGGGCCCGGGAGACTCCACCATGAGCGTTCCACACAATATCAATACCGGCCTGGTCAATAGCTTTACAGTGGGGGCCATCAATGGCAATCTGAGCGGGCCCGATTTTCCCATCGCCGAGTTTTCGAGCAGGGGGCCCAGTTTATGCGGTGGCGAAGGCAGCCTACTCATCAAGCCGGAGGTATGCGCCCCTGGGGTAAATGTGCGCTCGGCCCTCAGCAGCGATGGCTACGGCACACGCAGCGGCACTTCCATGGCTTCGCCCCATGTGAGCGGGGCCGTGCTGCTGCTCAAAGAGGCTTTTCCATACCTGAGCGGAGAAGAACTGATGTTGGCACTCTATTTTTCGGCGACAGACCTGGGTGAACCCGGCGAGGACAATACCTATGGCATGGGCCTGATCAACGTGAAGGCCGCTTACGATTACCTGGCCGAAAGCCATGAGCCTGTGCCCCCGGCCAGCCCTGACATCGACCTGGCCCTGAGCGGCATCGATCTTCCCGGGCTCTATCACGGCTGTTCCGATCCTGCGGGATACGATCTCAATCCCCTGGTGCGCATCTCCAACAAAGGCAATCAAAGCGTGCAAGGAATCAGCATACACTACGGCATCACAGGCGATGAAGTCCATGAATACCAAGATCCCAACTTTAGCATCGATGCGGGAGAAGAAATTCAGATCGAACTCCCTGCGATCAGCATTACGGGCATGGGCTTGCTGGAACTCTATGTTCAAATCGAGCTGATTGAAAGCGAGTACGATCCCTGGAACAACAATGCTGTAAAGCGCTACATTCAGCTGCCCGATGCCATCACAGCCAATACGCAAGAGCTCATTGCAGATGATTTCGAAGCCGGACTGGTAGAAGATGTGTGGGCCGTGATCAATCCCGATGAGGAAATCACATGGAGTACGACCGAATGTCTTCAGAGTGATGGCAATGAGGGGCAGGCCCTCTTCATGAACCATGCGGCCTACTTTCCGGAATCCGGTCAAAGGAATTACCTCATCAGCACGAGGGTAGAGCCCAGCGAAAGTCTATATGAGCTCAGCTACGACTACTTTTACCGAAGGCGCACCAATAACAGCAACTTCTTCGATTCCCTGGGCATTTACCTCGAGTACGCCTGCAACTCCCAGCGCTATGAGCTCTTACTCATCGGGGGAGACGACCTCTTTACCAATGAGGTGCACAAACCAAATGCCATGCCCGAGGCCGAGACCGACTGGATGCATGCCCAGCTGTCTGTAGACCTGGATCAGACCGGCATAGATTGGCAAAATGAGGAGATACACCTCGTGCTGGAAAGCATCAACCGCCGGGGTAATAACCTGCTCATCGACAACCTGAATTTTATTCCCGCATCCATTGTATCTGCCACAAGCTACGAAGGGCAAAGCAGCGCTTTTCACTTGTACCCCGTGCCCAGCCGGACTGTGCTCCACATCCGTTTTCCCGAAAGGGGACAGATAGAATACTTCGCTGTATACGATATGCAGGGAAGGATGGCCAAGGGCTTTCAAGTGGCTGCCAGCGAGCAGGCTATCGATATTTCTTCCCTCGGCTCGGGGCTATACCTTGTGAGGTGGGAGAACAATCCGGATGCCCTGCCTCAGAAATTGCTCGTTCACTGAGGTCTCTGAGTCGAATTGACCTCGACAAACAATTGAAACGAAAAGGCTGCACAGGCCCATTATTCTCTACACCCACCATTTGGGATTCAAAGCTTCGGGATTCATCTGTAGCACTGACCTCTGTAGCTAATGATCAAAGATTGCTACCTTTAGCAACTCATATCAGCTCATAAAGAAATTTCAATCCATGAATACATTTCGCCTTTCACTTCTGTTTCTCGGCCTCTTTTTGACTCAGATCGAGGGAATGGGGCAGCACGCCTACATAGAGCAAGGACTGCTCGACCAGATGTCAGATGCCCAGAGCGGAGAACTCCTGCCCATCGTGCTTTTGCTTTCGGATACCGAGGATTTGGCCGCATTAAAAGCCCACATGAACGAGCGCAAAATGCCTGTGGAGCAAAGACCGAGAGAAGTGATAAGCCGACTGATGGCCAAGGCCGAGGCCACACAAGCCCCGGTATTGAGCATGATTGAGTCCAGTGGAATGGCTCACAGCGATGTGCGGAGCTTTTGGATAGCCAATAGCATCGCGCTCAATGCCTCGACTGAGCTCATCGACTATCTCTCGGGCCAGTCCGAAATTGCCTATATCAGCGATGACTTTGCCATCGTAGGGGAGATCGATGCCATCAAGGGGAGCAGCAACAATGCCAAAAGCGAAGGTGGTATCGAGCCGGGCCTGGCTGTGATCGGTGCCCCTGAAATGTGGGCGATGGGCTATACGGGTCATGGACGCATGGCCATGACATTCGACACCGGGGTATGGCCCGAGCATCCAGCTCTCACCGATCGCTTTCTGCCTAACCGCATGCCACTTTCGCGCACCTGGTTTCCTTTTGACAGCGAGATACCAACGGACAAGTCCAGCAGTCACGGCACCCATGTGAGCGGCACCATGCTGGGACTCAACAAAGAGACTGCCGACACCATCGGCGTGGCCTTCGGAACTTACTTCATTGCCACCGATCCCACTGTGAGCGGCGGGCAAACCCCAAAACCCCTCACCCAGGTGATGACGGGCTTTCAGTGGGCCATGAACCCCGATGGAGATATTGAGACCAGCGACGATGTGCCCGATGTGATCAACAATTCCTGGGGAAGAACGCCCAGCACAAGCAATCCTGCCTGCGCGCTCTTTGTGATTGCCACACATGAGGCAGTCGAAGCTGCGGGTATAGCGAGTATCTTCTCTGCAGGCAACAATGGCCCCGAACCCTTCACCATCGGCGTACCCAACAATGTGAATGTGGGCTTGGTCAATTCCTTTGCAGTTGGGGCACTCAATGGCAATGTGCAGGGGCCCGATTACCCAATTGCGAATTTTTCGAGCCGTGGACCCAGCTTGTGCGAAGCCGAGGGCAGCCTGCTCATCAAGCCGGAGGTTTCAGCACCGGGAGTGAATGTGCGCTCTTCCGTGAGCAATGACAACAATTACAACAGCTTCAGCGGTACCTCAATGGCAGCCCCTCATGTGAGTGGTGCGGCCCTCCTGCTCAAGGAGGCATTCCCCTTTCTTACCGGCGGGGAAATCCTGCTGGGATTGTACTTTTCGGCGATCGATTTGGGCGAACCCGGCGAAGACAATACCTACGGCATGGGCCTGATCAATGTGAAAGCAGCCTACGACTATTTGAGCGAAAGCCATGATCCCCTGCCCCCTGCCAGCCTCATCAATGATGTGAACCTCGCCGAAATTGTGGAGCCCTCTGCCCCCTTTCGCTGCAGCGGAGAAGGCGTCAGCACGGTGAGCCCCACGGTGAAAGTGATCAATCAAGGGATCAACGAAATATCGGGTCTGGAATTTCACTACAGCATCAATGGCAGCGAAGAGCAAAGCCATACCGTAAGCACAGAAATGGCTCCCGGCGATACCCTGCTCATCAGTCTGCCCGCCATTCCCAGTCCGGATGCGGGCCTCAACGAGCTGCATGTGCACATCACCCCCCTGGATGATGAGTACGACCTCTTCAACAACCACAATGTAAAGCGCTGGGATCAGGTGCCTCCCTTCGAGAATGCTTCGGATGATACGGCCCTCGAAGATGACTTCAGCGGGGGAATCGATCCCGAAGTATGGACCATTGTAAACCCCGACGAAAGTATCACTTGGGAGCCAATTGAAGCCCTCCAAAGCAATGGTAATGAGGGCACGGTGGCTGGCATTCTCTTCTCCGGATACAATAACGGTATCGGCGAGCTGGACTTCCTAATCGGCCCGAGCATGGAGGTAGAAGGGGGCGCAAAGGAGTTGAGCTTTGAGTACTTCTACCGCCGTCGGTCGAACAATCCCGCGATGTGGGATAGCCTATCGGTGGGATTCCTGAGCGAATGCGGCGACGCTTACATTGAATTGCTCCGCTTCGGAGGCGAAAGCATGTTTACCAACAATGTCAATCAACCCAACTCCGTGCCCGAGAGCACCGAAGACTGGGCTGTGATGAATTTGGGGTTCAACTTTGACAATGTGGAGGAGCTGGAGGATGGTGATCTGGTCAATCTGAGCTTCATCGGCATCAATCACCGTGGCAACAACCTTATGATCAACAACATTCAAATGGGCATGGTGTCGAGCACCAGCACAATTGAGCCGAATTTGCAATTTGATATTTTCCCCAATCCCAGTTCCGGTCTTTTGCGTGTACAGCACAATGCGGGCAACAGTGCACAATTGCGGCTCTACGACCTCAGCGGCAAACTTTTGACCTCGAGAATGCTCAACGCCGATTCGGAAGAGATGGATTTGAGCGATCTGAGTCAAGGCCTTTACCTGCTGGAGCTGCTTTCGCAAAATGGGGAACGGCTTACGCGCAAACTGATTTTGCAGTAAGCGACCAAAGACAGGATACAAATCCAGAAGCCTGCAAGCTCGTTCAGGCAGCTTGAATTGCCAGGCACAGGTTCAGGCTCAAGTCCAAGATCGAATAGACTGAGCCCCTCCAGGCCTAAGCTGAAATAATTTAGCGCTTCAGAACCCGTGTAAAATGCATCATTTGGCCGTCAAGGCCGATGTAGTGCAGGGTGTACATGCCGCTTGCCAATGCAGAAAGGTCAATCACACTTTCCCTTTCCGCAAGGATGCGATCGACGAGCTTACGGCCCTGTACGTCGTAGATGTGCAAGCTTCCGCCCAAGGGGGCTGAAGATGGAAGGATGAGCCTGCTGGCCCCTTGGCTTGGATTGGGGAAGAGCTGCATGGACCCATCGGGCGCCGAGGAGGCAGTGGTGGAAGTGGGCATCGGGTCATCGAGCAACTGTGCAGTGATCATCTGACCTCCCACAAAGCTCATGCGAAACAATGGGCCGGGCATATCGGGACAAAACCAGGTAAAATTCACTTGAAGAGGCCGCTCAAAGGAGGTGGCAAGCTCGAGATCCGCTATGGCTACTGTATCGGTAATCAATAGTTCAGTTCGCACCCGCAAGGCATCGTAAGTACCATTGGGAGTGATCAAAGTACCCCAGGCATCCGCATGGTTGTAGCGAAAGCCATCCTGTCCATAGGCGCCAACGAAGGGCACCGAAATCAAAAAATTGAAGATGGATGTATCGATGACATCGTACTCCAACGGAAATGGCCATACGCGATCAACCGACTCAAATGGAGTGATAAGGGGAAAACTTTGCAGCTCAAATGCCACGCCGACTTCGTAGTAGCCCGTTTCGTCATTGCGCCAGAAGCGGCGGGGGTTTTCCGGTTCTACGGGAAGCTCAAAATCAACCTCATCCAGCAGATCAAAATCCGTGAAAGGGCTGAAGTGATCGGAAAGGGTGGCCGGATTCTGTTGGCCATTGAATGCAGATTGATACAAAAAGTTGAGCGATGAAACGGCGAAATAATTCTCCACAAGGGTATCGATGGCATTGAAGTTGCTAATGTCCCACTCCAGCGACTCACCCGGGTCGGTGATATTGGCAGGCGCCTCCCAAAGTGGTGAGGCATTGAGATACTCAAGCTGGGTGCCCGACTGCGTAAATGAAGCGCCATCGATGATGGGCTGAGCAGATGAAAATTGCGAAACAGTGCTCAAGATGCAAAGCAAGCCGGCGCAAAGAGATATTTGGCGCAAGCTAAAAGCGAAGGAAAAGCTATGGAGAAAAAAATTCATATGAAAGCCTTTGGAATACCGCCCGAAGGTAAGCAAAGCAAGCCCATGCAAGCAAGTGTATTGAGATTTTACCGTACTTTTGGGTCGATGAAAAAAATCTGCGTCTTTTTGCTTTTGGGTTTGCTCACTGCAGGGCTTTCTAAGCTCTACGCCCAGAGCCCGGATGATGATCTGCTACAATTTTCGGGGGTAGTCATCACCAATGACAGCCTCAACCCGGTACCCTTTGCCAGCGTAATCATTGCCAATTCAGGTCGTGGTACCGTCACCGATGTGTATGGCTATTTTTCCTTCGTGGCTCAAAAGGGAGACTCTGTGGTATTCTCCTCAGTGGGCTATCACAAAGCACATTATGTAATACCCGACACCCTGGAGCACAACAGATACTCGCTGATGCAGGTGCTGGTAAGGGATACCATCTTGCTGCAAGAGACTACGATCTATCCATGGCCCACGCGGGAGCAGTTTCGACAGGCCTTTCTGGAGATGAAAATACCCGAGAGCGATGTGGACAGGGCCCAACGCAACCTGGAGGTGAGCGAAATGGTGATGCGCATGGAGACGATGATGCCCTCCGGTGGCGAAACGTACAAGGTGCAAATGCAGCAGTATCAGAGCCAACTCTACCATGCCGGACAAGCTGCGCCCATCCAATTGCTAAATCCTGTGGCATGGAGCCAATTCATACAATCCTGGAAGAGGGGAGATTTTCAAACCGAACGGCGCCGAGGGGGGCAATAAGCCACGGGTAATTCTGTTATGTTTGCGGCTTGGAATGAATGAATCGCAACATGTAATGAGGTGGTGCCTGCTCCTCCTTGTCTTATTGCTGTGCTGCACCGCTGAAGGTATCGCCCAGCAAGTGACCAGGATATATGGTAAAGTGAGCGATTCGCGGGGGCAGCCTATCGAATTTGCCAATGTCTATGTGCGCAAGCAGGGAGCGGGTACATTCACCGATGAAAAAGGGCGATACAGCCTGGAGCTCTCCAAGGGTGGAGAGAATATTGAGGTAGAAGCCAGCCATACCGCTTTTCGCAAAAAAACAGATAAGATAAGCCTGCAGGAAGGCGAGAGCCTGGAGCTCAACTTTGAGCTGGCAGTGATGCAGATTGAGGGCGTGGAAGTATTGGAAGACCGCTCCCGAAAGACCGCCATGCAGCAGGTGCCCATCAAGGACATCAAGATCAACCCTACCGTGCAACAGGGCATTGAAAGCGTATTGACCTCCCAGCTTGGGGTGCAGGTGAGCAATGAGCTCAGCTCCGTGTACAGCGTGCGCGGAGGTAGCTATGCCGAAAACCTCGTGTATGTGAACGATATCGAGGTATACCGACCCTTCTTGGCCCGCTCGGGCGAGCAGGAGGGCCTTAGCTTTCCCAACCCCGATATGGTAGGCAGCATCTACTTCAGTGCCGGCGGCTTCGAGCCTCGGTATGGAGACCGCATGAGCTCAGTACTCGACATTCGCTACAAAAAGCCACGCCGATTTGGCGGAAGCTTCAGTGCCAGCCTCCTCGGTGGCTCAGCCTCGATAGAGAGCAGCTCCAAAAATCAGCGGCTCACCCAAGTGACAGGTATTCGCTACTTCACCAACCAGTATGTGCTGGGTGGCCTTGACACCCAAGGCGATTATCAGCCCGACTTCACCGATGTGCAGAGCTTCTGGACTTACAAGATCAATAGCAAATGGGAGTCTTCCCTCCTGGTGAATTATTCCAGCAACAATTACCGCTTTGTGCCCGGTACGCGCGAAACCCAATTTGGCAGCTTCAATGAAGCCCTGCGCTTCACCGTTTTCTTCGAAGGTCAGGAGGTCACTTCCTTCGAAACGTTCTTTGGAGCCCTGGCCTTGGAAAACAATCCTACTGTAAACACCAAACTGAAGTTTATCGCTTCCGGTTTTCGCACCATTGAGGAAGAAAACTTCAGCATATTCGGGCAGTATCGACTCGACGAGTTGGAGCGCGATCTGGGTGCCGACGACTTTGGAGATGTGGTGCGGAATCGCGGTGTGGGATCCTTCCTCCAGCACGCCCGGAATTCCATCGATGCCACGGTGTACAATTTTCAGCACAGGGGCTATCACACCATCGACAATAAGCTCCTCCAATGGGGTGCTTCGTATCGCATTGACAATATCCACGACCGCCTGAGCGAGTGGCAGTATGTAGACTCTGCGGGATACGCCACCCCCATCAATCCGCGCAATGAAATCCTGATGAACGATGTGATCAAGGGAGGAAGTGAGCTCCTCTCCCACCGCATCATGGGCTATGTGCAAAACAGCTGGGATCTGCTGCTCAACAATGAAGCAGAGCTCACCACCACACTGGGTGTAAGGGCCCATTACTGGAGCTTCAATGGGGAGACCACCATCAGCCCGCGAGGTACCATAGCCTACAAGCCAAAGTGGCAAAAACAGATCAATGACAGCACCATACTCAATCGAGATGTGGTATTTCGCTTCAGCTCGGGAGTCTACCATCAGCCGGCATTCTACCGGGAGCTCAGGGCCATTGATGGCAGCATCAACAACAATAACCGGGCTCAAAGGGCTATCCACTTTGTGCTTGGCGCCGATGTAAACTTCAAGATGTGGGAGCGCGACTTTAAGTTCATAACCGAGGCCTACTACAAGCAGCTCAACAATCTGGTTCCCTACGAGATTGACAATATCCGCTTGCGCTATTACGGCGATCAAATCTCCAATGGCTTTGCCACAGGGCTTGACATGAAGCTGCATGGCGAGTTCATCCCCGGCATAGAGTCTTGGTTCAATATTAGCTTTTTGCGCACGCAGGAAGACATTGTAGACGACTTCTACTTGCGGACTTTCAATAGCGATGGGGAGGAGATTATTCCCGGCTTTACAGCAAATAATGTACCCGTCGACACGGTGACCATGTTTCCCGGCTTCATACCGCGCCCCACCGATCAGCTCGTATTCTTCAATATGTTCTTCCAGGACGAAATGCCCAGCCTACCCACTTTTAAGGTACACCTGAGCATGGTATTCGGCTCCGGCTTGCCTTTTGGTCCTCCCAACTTTCAGCGCTGGCAGCAAACCCAGCGATACCGCCCCTACCGCCGGGTGGATATTGGCTTTAGCAAAGACTTGAAATCCCAAAAGAACCCCGATAAAGGCCTTTTCGGCAAATTTGATAGGGCCTTCGTGAGCGTAGAAGTATGGAACCTGCTGGATATCAACAATACGATATCCTACACCTTCGTGCGTGAAAGCGGCGGCAGGCAATACGGTGTGCCCAACTTTCTGACGGCGCGACGGGTCAATCTGAAGCTGGCGGTTAGTTTTTAAACCCGGATAATGCATTGTCCGGGTTAAAGCAGCTCCATTGCCTCCATCCCTCTTCTCTCCCATCCAATACGGTGATTTAACATTCGTTCGATGCCGAGATGGGGCAGTAGCCTGCGATTGCCATATCTTAGCCACCCAAATTCCGCATGTCAATTTAAATCGATTACACATATGAAAACCCTCACCAAAGAAGAACAGTCTAAAATCACGCCGCAAATAGCCCTCGAGCTGCTCGAAAAAGGAAACAAGCGATTCACAGGAAAGCGAATGGAGGATCGCCAGCTCCTGGAGCAAGTCAAGCAAACCTCCATTGGTCAGTACCCCTTTGCGGTGGTATTGAGTTGCATCGACTCAAGGGTTCCGGCCGAGTTGGTTTTTGACCAAGGAGTTGGAGACATTTTCAGCTGCCGTGTAGCTGGCAATGTGGTCAATAAGGATGTATTGGGCAGCATGGAGTTCGCATGCAAGCTGGCCGGCTCAAAACTCATCATGGTGCTGGGTCACACAAGCTGTGGTGCTGTGAAAGGAGCCTGCGATGGCGCCGAAATGGGCAATTTGACCCACCTGCTGGAGAAAATTAAGCCGGCCATTAATGCCGAAACCGATACGAAGGAAAACCGAAATTCCGGCAATATCACCTTCGTAGACAAGGTAGCGGAACTGAACGTGCACCATGTGATCGAGCAAATCCGCGAAAAGAGCCCCATCCTCGATGAAATGATCAGCAATGGGGAGATCGGCATCGCCGGTGGGATGTACGATGTGAAATCCGGACAAGTGTCCTTCTACCGCGAAGAGGTACAGGCCTGATAAGGTCTTAAACCGCTTTTCACATTAAACTGTGTCTGTCCATACAGTCCACTAGCGGCGTTGCACTTGTTCCAAAAACAGTCATCCCGTACGTACGGGACTCCTTGATTTTTAGAACTGCGTGCGTCTCGTCTCGTCACTCGTGACGAGACGAGACGAGACTATTGGACTGCATGATCCAGCCACTTGACCGTATTGACAAACTCTAAACTGTCCGGGCGTATGGGGCGGGATTGGGAGCGCTTCCTTCAGCTCACCTCAATCCCATACCTTGAGTATGTCCATCAGCGACGGGTGCAAGGAGCCATTGCTGCAAAGTATGGTTTCAGCGAAAAGAAATGAAGGATTGCCAAAAAAATCGCTGACCCTGCCACCGGCCTCCTCGATAAGGAGGGCGCCCGCTGCAATGTCCCAGGGATTGAGTCCGTACTCGTAAAAAGCCTCAAATCGCCCACAGGCCAGATAGGCCATGTCGAGAGCGGCCGCACCTGGTCGGCGCAGGCCGCGGGAGGCCGCATTCACCTCCTGCAGTATTTCCAGGTACTGCGGCATCTTGCCCCTATGGTCGTAGGGAAAACCCATGGCTACCAATGCCTTGGAAAAATCTTCCTGGGCTGATACCCTTATCGCTTTTCCATTGAGATGGGCGCCCCTGCCTTTTGCAGCACTGAAGCACTCATCATGCCTAGGGTCGTAGACCACACCGAGAATGATTTCCTCCTTTTGCCGCAAGGCCACACTCGTACAGAAAAAGGGAATGCCGTAGAGGTAATTGGTGGTGCCATCGAGGGGATCGATGATCCAATTGTAGTCCTCGCCCACTTTCTTGCTTGTGCCCTCCTCGGCGATGAAGCCCGCTTCGGGCAGCAGTTTGGAAAGGGCCTCTACAAATCGGCGCTCGGCCTCCTTGTCGGCCCGGGATACCATGTCATTGCTTCTTCCCTTGAAAACAATGTCCGAAGATTGTATGCCCGACTGCTCCTGAAGCAAGTATGCCCCTACATCTTTGGAAATTGCGATAAGCTCCTGTAACATTTCTACTTCCATGGCAACGAAAGTATGGAAAAAGCAGCAGTCGCAGGCGCGGCATGGAATGATACCGGGCCAGAAAATAGCCAAATATAGACTTCCAGAGCGGAAAAAATTGCAAATCAATTTACTTACAAAACTTGAATCCATGCCGTGCCGGGAATAGCTTTGGCGCTTTAACCCGGATTTAAACCCTAACACCAATTAAAACCATGAAACACTTTCTCTTTATCCCAGCCCTTATGTGCATCAATCTGGTATACAGCCAAAGCATGCATCAGGAAAAGCTTTATGAACTCTTGAGCGAAGAAGCAAAGACAGCCGTAGAAGAACGGAACTATCTAATGGAGCGACTAGAACACACCTCCAAGCAGGAACAAACCCTGCTCAATCACCAATCCAAATCGGCGGGGAACATACTTTTGCAACTCGACAGTCTTTACAGCGAGGGATTGTATGTTGTTAATTTCCTATACGATGCAAATGGTAGAACGACCGAAGAGGTGCAGCGCACCTACAACCCGATGGAACAAGCCTACATAAACAATACGCGACGCACTTGGATCTTTAATGACGACGAAATGGCTTCCAGCAGACTATCACAAGTGTGGTCAATGCAAGAGCTTCAATGGATTAATTCGGAATTGGAAGAAGAAAATTACAATGATGAAGGCCAGATTCTCTCAAGGCAGTTTTCGATTTGGGATTCCTCAAGCGATGCTTGGATAGCACAATCGGCCACCGAATGGGAATATGAGGATGCCATGCCAAGTGAAGTAATCTCCTACAGCCCAATAGCGGGAATTCTGACTCCCGATACAAGAACTACTTACACCTATGAAGATGGCTTAATTATCGAAGTCCTCACTGAAAGCTATGACCCCGGAGATGAAGTGTGGAAACTGGAGTTGCGGCGCACATCTACCTACACAGATCAAGTGCTGAGCACTGAACTCTTCGAGTCCTGGAGCGAAGCCCTGCTCTCATGGGAACCGACGCAATGGCGGGAGTACGCGTACAAAGCCAATTCGGAAAACATATTGGGATTCGTGTGGAATGAGCCAGAAGGTTCCTGGGAGGAACAAAGCCTCACAGAGATTATCCTCGATGCTTCGGGAAACCGCATCCATTATCTATCTCAGATCAAAGAAGATGAGCAGTGGAGACCTGTATGGCAGGAGGACTTAGAGTACGATGAGGAAAACAACAGAACCGCCACCCTATTCTACACGTGGAATACTTTCACATTGGCCCTCGAGCCCTTAGTCGGGTATAATTTTGAGATAGATTGGAACTATGCAAGCGATGAAATAGCTTGGATGATGGGGCAGAATGGTCAGGCCAATATTTTTCACAAAATCGATGCAAGTGAAATGACGCAATACACTTCGGGTGGCCTGATAGTGAACCAAATTCAAACCCTCTTCTTCTATTCCCCATTTAGCTTTCTCCATACCGACTCAGAAACAGTGAGTCCGATCAATCTGTATCCCAATCCGAGTGATGGCCTGGTTTACCTGAACTCGGAGGCAATGCAAAGTCCAATGTACATTGAGCTCTTCGATATGCAAGGAAGAAAAGTGCACGACAGACTGATTCCATCGAATGGATCAATCAGAATAGACCACTTACAAAAAGGCCTGTATGTGTACCGCATAAGTGCGGGTGATCACGTGCACACGGGCAAACTGATGCGCAAGTAAAATCGGCAGATCAAGGTGGGTGAAGGAGCTTCGCTCGTGCTTTTCCGGCGGGGTGCCCACCTTGGGCTGTCGGCCTTAGCTGAGGGCGTCCGGCTTCGTAAAATCCTTCGGATACAAAGGTCGAATTGCCCACAAGTCTCCTCTCATCCTTCAGCGATAGAGAAGGCCCATGAGCACAGGCTACTGCTTCACAAGCTTGCCTTGATGGCTTCGGCCTTCCGACTCGATGGTGTAGAGGTAAATCCCCTGGCTTAGATGCCCCAGCTCGAAGCTGGATTGCCCCCCTCTCAACTGCAAGCTGTGAATCATTGAGCCCCTCAGATCGAATATCCTGAGCTGGGCATTGTGCCAGTCTGCAGGGAGCTCAAGCCAAAATGTTCCCGTACCCGGATTCGGGTAGAGTCGGTGTTCTGACCCGATCTCTTCCGCTGTGCTGAGGATGTCAATGGGACTGTAGTAGTAATGGCTTTCGAACTCGTCTTCAAATTTGTCCTCCATGTAATTTGTGTAAATCCTCGTCGGAGCATGGGTGAAAAATTGATCATATTCCAACTCTTCCATCGGCCAAATGGTCTCCGAAAGCAGGATGTCATAGTCAACGTCTGCCTCGACTTCGGCAACCACCTCCCATTCCCCGAGGCTATTGAAATACTGGAATCCACTGTGCACATTTCCCTCTGAATCGTATTCGAACTCCACTTTTTCCTGCGGATTAAACTGTTCGCTAAACTGCGAATAACTATATCGGTAGTAAAGCTCTTGTTTTCCAAAATCGTTGTAGAAGAATTCCTCTTTTAAGCTGGGTTCAAACTCTTCATTTTCTGAGTCATAGCTGTATGCAATTCTTTCAGAAAGCAGACCTGCCTCCGTGTATTCGTACTCATCCTTGAGAAGAGGCGCCCAATCGCCTGCATTGCTGCTCCACTGATATTGCCGAAAAGTAATGAGCAGGCCATCCTCATAATCCCAATAGCGATCACTTGCGGGAAGGTATGTTTGCTCCTGTGCATTCCATAATTCAGCTGTGCGCTGGATTTCCCTATTGTCTTCATCGTATACAAGCAGCAGTTGGCTGGAGGGCTCACAGCTTCCTTCGCTGTCGTAATTGCACGAGAGGACGGTCTCAGGCAGACCATTGGCATTGTTTTCATACTCCATTTGACTTAACAATGTCCAGGTCTCCATACCGGAATTCCAATTGCTCCTGGTTCTCGTTTCCAGAAAGCCATTGTCATCGTAGGTGTACACGAATTTATTTTGGTTGGTCAGCACACCCGTCATCGAATTCAAAATTTTCCGGGTCTCTTGCATCAGGAGACCTCCCTCCCAAATTTTCTCGACACGCTGATGCCATGTAATCTCGCCGCTCATATGGTCAAAACCATAGCTATTTTCCTCCACGAGATTGCCCTGCGTATCGTAAAAATAGGTTTCCAAGCCTCCTTCGTAGGTCATGCTATCCAATGTGAACCATTGCTGGGCTTGGCTGCCCGCGGCCTTCGTCCTCATTTGCTCGTGAATCTCAAGGGCTTCGATCAGTTCATCAGGTATATCTGTATTGCCACCCGGAGTCCAGGCGGCTCCCTCAAAGGAAAGCATCGGGCTTCGGAGCTCTTTTTTGACATCCAATAGGCTCTGCTGGGCTGAAGCCTGCAAGGAAAAAATACTGATCAAGCAAATTGTGAAAATACGGTTCATAGTGTTTGTATTGGTCTGGCTACGAGGGCACCAATTGTTCCCATAGCATGGGCTAAAGGTATTCAAATCTACGCTCTGCCGCAAAGATATTTCATTTAGCAAGCCAAGAGCACTGCTGGCAAGAATACTTAAAGATTTGATAAAAAGCGACCTGATCATCGCCGATGCAGTTCGAGGCCTGCCCAGCTCACGAGATTTTGCGATAAGCAGTAGCTTATACTGCGAGCGCTTGGAGCTGAGGAAATTCAAGGACCTTTGCTTCGAGGCACATGTCCTTGCCAAGCTCACCCAAGCTCACTGCCAAGCTGCGATTGATGCAGGCAGCATCGTAGGGCGCTTTCACCCTGACGTAATTTGGCGTAAAGCCATACATAAAATCGCGGGCCTCTCCGGCTTCGAAAAGCACATCCCAGGTCTTGCCGACTTGGGAGCGGTAGAAGGCCTGAAGCTTGCGGTGGGATAGCAGGCGCAGGAGCTTATTGCGCTCATTGCGCACAGGCGGATCAACAACATCCTCAATGCGCAAGGCAGTGGTATTGGGCCGCTCGGAATAGGTGAATACATGTAGATAGGAAATGTCAAGCTCAGCGAGGAAGGACTGGGTTTCCTTGAATTCCCGCTCGCCCTCACCGGGAAAACCCACGATCACATCCACCCCGATACAAGCATCGGGCATGAGGGTCTTGATGGCCTCCACCCGCTGCCTGTACAATTCGCTGCGGTAGCGCCTGCGCATGGCTTGCAGCACTGTATCGCTGCCACTTTGCAGGGGTATGTGAAAGTGGGGCACAAATTTTTTGCTTTCGGCCACAAAATGAATGATCTCATCGCTTAGCAAGTTGGGTTCGATGCTCGATATGCGAAAGCGCTCTACACCTTCGAGGCCATCCAGAGCCTGGAGCAAGTCGATCAGCTTCTCATCGCTACCATGCCCAAAGTCACCTATGTTTACACCGGTGAGTACGATTTCGCGCGCGCCCGCTTCGGCGGCCTCTTGGGCTTTGGCGAGGGTGGAAGCAACATCGGCGCTTCTTGATCGACCGCGGGCGAGAGGTATGGTGCAAAAGGCGCAAAAATAGTTGCAGCCATCCTGCACCTTGAGGAAGGTGCGTGTGCGATCACCGATGCTGAAGGCCGGCACGAACTGCTTCACATCCTTGATGGCGCCCACAGCGCTCCGTCCCTTGGCAGTAATCTTGTCGGACTCGAGGTATTCGATGATGTCAAACTTCTCGCCTGCGCCCAGCACCAGATTCACCCCGGGTATGGCCGCAATCTCGGCGGGCTTGAGCTGGGCATAGCAGCCGATCACCACTACTACGGCATCGGGATTCACCCGCAGGGCTCGTCTCACCACATTGCGACACTTCTTATCGGCATTGTCCGTTACCGAGCAGGTATTGATCACGAAGATATCCGGATCGTCCTCGAACTTCACCCTTGCGTATCCCGCCGCCTGCAATTGCCCGGCTATGGCGCTCGTTTCCGAAAAATTGAGCTTGCAACCCAACGTATAGTAGGCCACCTTCTTGAACTGCTGCATGCTGCAAAGATAATCATTAGCCTCAGGCAGTGCCAAGGATTCCCAATGACATTCCATCTTGAGATAAGGAAGGATAGCGCTGCTTTCATATCTTTGCTGCCTATGCCAAAACCCTCAAATTAAAGACTATGAATGACAATAAGGCCAAAGTGCGCATCCTCTCCCTCGACGGCGGAGGCATCCGTGGCATCATATCCGCATCGGTGCTTGTGTATCTGGAAAACGAAATTCGCGGGAGAAGTAATGATCCCGATGCCCAGCTCAGTGACTACTTTGACCTGATAATCGGTACGAGCACGGGTGGAATTCTAGGCGCCATGCTGCTCATCCCCGATCCTCAGAGACCTTCGCGTGCACTCTATGGTGCTGTGGAGATTCTCGAGTTTTACCGGGAATTTGGCACCGCCATTTTCAATGATTCCGAACGCAGCAAGTGGTTGAATATACGCCAGCTGATCAATGCTGCCAATTACCGGCACGACACTTTGGTGAAGCTCCTCAGCGAGAAGACCCTCGGCCTGCCCATCTCGGCTTTGCTCAAGCCCTATGTGGCCACAGCCTATGATATGCGCAGCCAGCGATCCATCTTTTTCAGCAGCCGCGAGGCTTCGCACAAGAAGCGCGATTACCTGCTCAGCGACGTGCTTCGGGCCACAGCTGCCGCGCCCACCTATTTTGCGCCAGCCAAGGTGAGCAACCTCCTTCAGCCACAAGAAGCTTCACTGATCGCCATCGATGGAGGCGTCTTTGCCAACAATCCCGCCATGTGTGCCTATGCGGAAGCGCGCAGCATGGACTTTCCTTTTTTGAGCGAAAGGGCCCGGGCCAAAGACATGCTGATGCTGAGCATCGGTACGGGAAGCGTGCAAAGCGATTTTGGCGATGTAAGCCGCAGCAAAACCTGGGGCTTGCTCAGCTGGGCCAAGAGCATTCCGGAGATCATGATGGCAGCGGGATACGACACTGTCAATTATCAGATGGAGAGGCTCTTTGAATCGCTGGAGAGCGAGAAAGACCGCAAAAACTTCAAGCGGGTAGACCACCCAAGGGAGGAAGGAAAAACACCTGAATACGACCGAGATATGGCCGATGCCAGCGAGGCAAACTTGGCCGCACTCTTCCGGGCAGGACAGGTGGCAGTGGCTCAGGGCCAAAATGAAGACCAAAACGCTTGGTCGCTCGACACCTTTATCGACAAGCTAGTGGAGCAAGGCAAGCGCTCTGATCAGGATGCCAGCCTTGCTGTGTAGTGGTTGGGCATAGTTTAAGCCCAAAAAACCACAAAAGCCCCCCATCCGGGAGGCTTTTGCAGCTTGCTTTGCACTGCTGTGCATAATCAGGGTTCAGATCACTTGAGGTGCATTAGTTTGCCCCTGTAGCTTTCCTCGCCGATGCGCAATTGGTAGATCAGCATGCCGGCAGGTAGGCTGGAAGCATCGATACGCCATTGACCATCGCGGGCTTCGCCCAAGACCTCCTGACGCAGCATGCGGCCCTGAAGGTCGAAGAGTTGCAACTCGACCATTCCCTCGCCGATGAGCTCTTCTTCCAACTGAAAGTTGAAGGCATCTTCGAATGGATTGGGAAAGCAACGAATGCCTTGGGCAGCAGTACCGCCCTCACTCTCCTGCCCCTGCTTGGCATCGGCCCCGGCATCGGCAACAGCGATGATGTGGGGCGCATAGCTCCGGCCCTGAGCCACATACTGTGCATTGAGGAGTAGGGCATTGCTATAATCGGCAAAGTAGCCTTGCTCAAAGAGCTCGGGAACTTCTTCGGGGAGTGGATCCAGAAGGGCTTTTACATGCAGTGTCGCACTGCCCGATTGTACCTGGGCCGCATAGCTGCCTGTACTTGCGTGAAAACGCGATATGCTGGCTGGAGCGTAGGTGTCAAACAAGGGCAGCAAAGTCTCCATGGGTGCTGCTCCGGAGGTATCGCTTTGCGCAAAGTGAACCACACTGCGCCAGAAGGATTCTCGCTCGCGGCGGGCGCTGAGCCACTGGGTCTCGGCCTCGGACGTGGGAAGCGCTGTCTCCATGGTGTTGGCGACATTTAACGCATTGAGTGCCGCCCCTGCGGCGGCTTCCAAAGCGGGCTGTGCGCTGCGCTGCAAAGCTTCTATTACGACAGAGCTGAACTCATAAGCCGATTCGGGCAGCAAAGCAAGTACCTGCTGGCTATTGGCTCCCTCAGCGAGCAAAGCCAGAATAGCCTCTGTGTTGCCACCGTCAATTTGTGCGGCCCATCCATCCACTGCTTCCTGATGATCCTGGGCCATTGTAGACACCCATTCCATGTTCCACTCATCCCCTGATTTTGTACCGCCTTGAGCACTTTCAGAGCCGCTCTTAGCCCCGGCTGGAACCATGCTCCGGCGCACTTCACAGGCTTCCTCTTCCTGGTAAGACCGACTGCACTCGGTAAGATCCACAGAGTAATTCGTGTGTATGGTATATTCCTTCGGCTCCATCTCGAGCGGAGGCAGCTCGTAATACCTGTAATTTACCTCGAGGCCCGGGGTGGGACTGCTCAGGCGGAAGTCCACATGTGAAGGAATAAACTCGGAGCTGTGGCTGAAAAAATTACCCGCAGGATCGCCATTGAACTGAGGGCAGAAGCCTTGATCTCTGGATATCGTTCCGGTGTTCACACGGATATCCGAATGAAAAAAGGGGTACTCAAAGTGATTGCACTTGAACCGCAGGCCATCCAGTATATTGCCATCTGAATTGACTCCCTGGCTCATGATGCCCTGGCCAAGCCTGGTGAAGGTATTGCGGTAAATCTCATTGTTGTCCTCACCCGAATCGATGCACACAATGCCAATGGCACTGGCGTTTGGGTTAATGGCGGCTTCCAGCTCACTCATGGAGAAATGGTTATTTTCGACCGCATAGGCTGTGGAATTGAGCAGCACCACACCTTGCCGTGCTCCGGCACCATCAGCCAGTTCAAAGTCGCAATCCAGTATGTCTGGATGGATGAAGTTATTGAGTACCGCTCCTGATCTGTTTTGATAAAAATTGGCGTAGTACACCGAGAGCTTGCGGTGGTTGATGCTGTCATTGATACCGTCAATACCGCGAAACAGACGATTGAAACGCGTGCGCACCGGGTCGCCATCGATGCAGTCGTAGGTGATGCCTCCATCGCAGTACCATTCTACATGCAGGCGCGACTGCGCTGTATAAATTCCTCTGCCGCGAGCGACAGTGGCAAAGGGGTATACGGAATCAGGGGCTTGGTTTTCAAACAAACAGCCCCTTACGCGAATGCCACTGGAGCCTTCCACATGCATCAGATGTACAGCTTGTGCATTCTGGAACTCGGCAAGTGCTGCCGTGGTGTAAAAGTCCATGTGCTCTACCTTGCTCAGGTTAAAAAGCTCTGTACTTCCATCCAGGCGCACATAAGGGTCAAAGGCCAGACCGTATAGGTTGTCCTTGATATCGCTGCCGTGCAAGTCCACAACTCCCCCACCATGATTATCAGCTTCCCATGAGCCTACCCTTACACCTACTTGCGCAAACTCCACTGTACTCCCGTTTCGCATGGTAAAGTGTGCCTGCTGCTGATTTTGATTCTGGTCGTGGTATCCCTCCACCTGCACGCCTCGCCAAAGCTTGAAATCACAGGAGTCCAAAGGATCCGAGCAAATGATCTCGCGGTGAAAACAGCGCCGGTCTACGCTGAGCTTGGTATTGTCCAAAGTTACTTTGGCTCCGGGCTCGGTTCCTGTGCCCCGCTTGAGCACCATCTTGGCTCCCGGGGCAAAAAAGAAGGTCATGTTCTTGATGATTACATCGGTGCCTGCCTCAAATATGATGCTGTCGCGCACGTGGATGGTATCCTTTTCGAAACCTGTGGTCCC
Organism: Flavobacteriales bacterium; assembly: GCA_007125175.1. Taxonomy (GTDB): domain Bacteria; phylum Bacteroidota; class Bacteroidia; order Flavobacteriales_D; family Cryomorphaceae; genus T3Sed10-241. The sequence continues at coordinate 48 of SLDS01000161.1, read as the reverse complement.
TCCCCACAGTGGATTCTGCTCACCAACCCATTCATCTGCGCCGTACAC